>NC_015189.1 GCF_000202835.1 Acidiphilium multivorum AIU301 | reverse complement strand
GGGCTACCCCTAGCCCAAAATTGGGCATTATTCATCCGAAAATGGACGGATTTTATCCATGCTGAATAGCGTAAGTGTGGATGAAATTCAACATTAAATGGACAAATTTCGTCCAAACCTAGCCCATAGCTGGTGGGCTAGGGGTAGCCCATAGCTGGTGGGCTACCCCCCCCTTCTATATTATTGATATATAATACTTTTTTTCTCGCTCCTTCTATGATCTTAAGGAGCACCCCCGAAGGGGGCTGCCTGCCGTGCAGGTAGTCCACGGGGATGCGTAGCGGAGCGCCCCGTAAGGAGGCTGGCGACGCGTAGCCATCCCGGTGGACCCACCTGTGCGGACGGGCTGATCAGGCGGCCCTCAGGGCCGATGAATGATGGCGGCAAGCCGCGTCAGCGGCTTGCCCATGATCGGCGGCCCTAACGGGCCGCACTGGCGAACCGGATCGTATCCTATCCAGCCGCCTAGGGCGGCTCTGAGGCCCACAAAGTGGCATTGAGGGGCGTTGGGGCGAGGTTGTGCCCTATCCAGCCGCCAGGGGCGGCTCTAGGGCCGTCTGATTGCAGCCCTAATATCCGGCAACGATGACATACTGGGGGCCGCGCGCTTTGTGGACATCGTGCCATGTGACCGCATGAGCCATGTTTGGGCCAAGCTGATCAGGGGCAACCTGGACGCAGAGACGATCCTCTTTCGGGCCGCACTCGCTCAGATGAATGTTACCTCCCTTGGCTTTTAGAGCCGCGAGATTGGCCCTGTCGGTTTGGATTTGGGCGCGCAGGGCGGTTTCCTCGGTGCGAAGGCTGGCGCTTTCGTGCCGTTGCCATGCCAGGGAGAGGAAGCTTCCGCCACCGACCAGGAGCACAGCCACAGCCAGGACCATAATGGCGCGAAAATTAAGCCAGAAACTCGCTTTCCTGATAGCCTCCCCGGTTGCGGCAATGCTTTTGATGGCTGTGTCCAGATTGGTGTCATGGGTAGTGAGACTGGCCGTGGCAGTGCTCAATTTCTCGGTTTCGCCCCGAACCTCTCTGGCGATTTTCTGTCCTGCCTGCACAGCGGCGGTTGCGATGCAAGAGGCGAGTTCGGCGGGATCTGCCGATTTAACGGCCCGAGAGAGCTCTGCCAGTTGGGCGGGAGTGGCAGCTTTGGTGTCGATCTTCTGACCGATAGCAGCAACTTCGAGGCGAACCGCCTTGAGGGTTTCGACCAGTTCTACAACGGGGTCACTCATGCGCGGCCTCTACCGAGGCCGCTTGATGATTCTGGCTTGCTGCCACCTTCCTCAGATCATCGACGACCGGAGCGATATCGGTTTTGTCCACGTCGCGCGTGACCTTGGTGTCAATCTGCTTTAGCAGCCACCCGGCAATTTTTGCATCCTTCGCTGCTTCGGTCAAAACGAGCGCACCCACAATGATCTTGTGACGAGTTTCCTTCTTCCGAGATTTTTCACGTAACCGTGCAAGACGGGCCTCTGCATCGGCAATCTGCTGGTCGATAGTCTTTGCCATCTCACGGTTCCTCAATCAGAGATGATGTCACTTTATCGGATGAATATGAACTGGACAATGCACGAAGTGCGCGCTTATACATTGCTTTGCAATGTGCACGGCAGGGGTTCCCCCTGCACCCCTTCAGTAGGTGTGAGGTTGTCTGTGGCGATCTATCATGCCAGTGTGAAAGTCGTCGGGCGTGGTGGTGGCCGTTCATCGGTTGCAGCATCGGCGTACCGTTCAGGCGAATGCCTGACGAACGAGCGCGACGGCAACACGCATGATTACACCAAAAAGCAAGGCGTTGTTCATCGGGAGATTATGACTCCCGAGAATGCGCCTGCCTGGATGTCTGATCGCTCAAAATTATGGAACGGCGTCGAGGCGGCGGAAAAGCGGAAGGATGCGCAGCTATTCCGCGATGTTGAGATTGCTCTTCCCCGTGAGCTTTCGCGGGAAGAGCAGATCAACCTTGTACGGGACTTCGTGAAAGAGCGATGCGTTGACCATGGGATGGTGGCCGACATCGCTGTTCACGAGCCCCGCGCCAGCGACGGTGAGAAGCAACCTCATGCCCACATCATGCTGACCATGCGCCACATCGAGGGCGAGAGCTTTGGCAACAAGGCGCGGGAGTGGAACCCGGACTTTGCCACCAAAGACGGGAAGGGGTTCGTGAAGGACAAAAGCCCGCTGTTGGGTCTGCGAGAGGGTTGGGCTGAGCACATCAACCGGGCGTTGGAGCGCGCCCACATCGCGGAGCGGGTGGACCATCGGAGCCTGACCGTCCAGCGTGAAGTGGCACTTGAGATGTCGCAGGACCAGACTCGGCCTGAACCGGAACGCTTGCTAGCGGAGAGGTGCGCGCAGGACCTGGACCGCGAGCCGCAACCGAAGCTGGGGGCGGCGGCCGCGATGGAGCGACGGGGCGTCCAGACCGACCGCGGCGACCAGATGCGAGCCGTGCAGGGCAGGAATAGGGAGCGGCAGGGGGTTTGGCAGCAGGTGCGCGAGTGGGGGGCTCAGGCGCTCGACAAGGCCCGTGATTGGGCTGTTGAGCTTCGGGAGAGGCTGGCCGGCGTTGATCTGTCTGGGTTGAGAACCGCCAACCTCAGCGCGGCCCTGGCTGGTGCAGATCTGTCTGTGTTGCGGCAGGCCAACCAAGCTGCAGAACGCGCCAAGCAACCCACAATGGCGCGGCGTCCTACAAAGGAGGCTGTTATCTCCCGGCAGCCTAGCCGTACACCTAGCAAGGGCCGAGACGGGCCAGAGATGGACCTTTAGGCCAGAGGCCGAGTAAGGGGAACGACAAATTTATTTAGCCATGGTGTACAGGCAGAGGACTGTTGGCGCCTCTACTTATCCGGCCCGAGGTCTCTGACCTTATAGAAGCGAATCGCATCAAAGTAAGTGGCGTAATGGATCGCCTTTTCGCAAGCGGTGGGGCTGATGAACGGCACAAATCTTCCGCTAAAGCTCACCCGGTCATAGTCATTATCGGGGATTTTTGAGACAGTATGATAGAGCGGCGTGTTGGCACGAATCAGCAGCGGTCCCGAGGGAATCATGCCATCTCGCGTGACGCCGTATCCGTAGAAATTGCCGACAGACAGCCCGATTCCAAGCGATCCCGAGTAGAGATCGCGGCTAGGCAGTTCGATTGTGATCTGAACGCCGGACGGATGATGGGTTGGCAGGATCGTTTCCAGTGTGCCGATCCAGTCATGTACCGTCCCCTGCGGAATTTCGGCGCAAAACCTGCGAGCGAATTCAGTTGAGACCCTATCTTGTTGGATCTCATTTGGTGCCTGATCATACGCTTCGTTATATTTTGAAAGGGTATTGAGCAGCGCGGCCTCTTGTGGCGGCATCGCTGCGAAAGCCGGAAGGCTCACCAAACATAAGGCGACAACCACTACTTTGACAGCCGATCTCATTTCTAGGGTTCTATTTTCCAAGCAGGGTACGGCCGCGTGGTGTTAATGCGCTAAAGTATATACCAATGGCGGGCGCGTCATACTGGACTGAGCCCGAGCTTAAGAGGCCCGTTCTACACATTTCACGAAGCGTGGAATCAATTTGGTTCCAATCATAGCCATGTATTTTCAACGGATTAGTGGTTTCCTGTCCGTCGATATACGGCTGCACCAGAACGCTATCTCCAGGGTTAAGCGTAGATTCTATAGAATATAGCTTTTCGAGAATTTTGAGGCGTAATTCATTATTCAGATTTTGTGTCATTGTGGTGGCTCCCAAACTATGGCCAGAAGTCTTCTGCCATCATTTGGTCAAAGGACCATGGGCAGGTCACCGGAAAAATATTCTTGTCGATGCCGGTTTCGTTTTCAGCCTCCAGGCGCGCCACGCGGTAGGCTTCAGAAATTGCGCTATCCAAGACGGATTTGAGGCTGGGATTGTCGCGTAAATGCGAATCTAGGCTGATTCGCTGGACTTCGACGCTGTTTTGCCAGCTTTTGCTGCGCTTTGGAGCTTGGAATTGCCACTTGAGCAGATGGAGAAGCAAGATAGTCAGTCGGCTGACTAATTCGCGCTTCTCGGATTTGCCCATGCTCTCGATCTCCTCGGCGATGTGTTCAATGTCGGCCTGCGTCAGCTTCCCAGCGCGCAGAAGTCCGGCCTGTTCATTCGCCCAGGCGTAGAAATCGCGGTCATAGAGGGTCGATGTGCTCATGGTGTTGATCCTATCACGAACGGGGCGACCTCTGGCGGGAAAATAGCTTGGCCAGCAGAGACGGCTGTGGTGCCGGTGCTGGCGGGCCAGCGAGCAGCCGGAGCGCCTGGCTCAAATCCTCGATGTGCCGATCCTTGGCGGAGAGCAGAGCCTCCTTGGCCTCGATCTGCGCTTTGAGCATCCGGATTTCGGCCTGAAAAGCCATCTCATCCCCCCGGCCCAGGGGTGGCCCAAGTGGCTCATTGTGGTGGCCCGATGGGCCACCCTTGGCTTCGCCAAAGACACGAAGCATCTCTGCCGGATCAATCGTTCCATCCGGCAAAGCACTAAGTTTTCCGCTAGATACGGCCCGCTGTAGGGTGGCTCTAGATATCCCCCAGGCTTGGGCGGCTCGCCTCTGGCTCAGCATGGCCCAAGTGGCTCAATCACGTGGCCCATATGGCTCCTTCACGCGGGCTGGTAGGTCAGGCTCCAATCCCATCAGTGGCGGCTGGGTGGGCGGGTCGAGACCGGGACCAGTGGGTAGCTGGCGCTCGCCGGGATGCATGGTCGGGATACGACTCTAGGGATGGTTGTGCGCCAAGCTCAGAATGGTCTGGTTGTTCGGCATCCGAGACCAGCACTGCCGCCGAGAACAGGCTATAGCGGATGCCATCGCGGTTACCGGACCAAGCTACGCGATCGTTGACGATGTAGGCGCAGGCGGTGCCTGTCGGGCCGATCTGGCGAACTTCGATCCAGTTGCCATCCCTCAAAACCCCTAAAGCTCTCTTCAGGGTGTTCAATCCACAGCCTGCCATCTTCGCCAATGTGGCTTGAGAAACCACCAGAGCGTTGTGCCTCCCCATCTGGGAGGTGATGAGCATCATCACGGCGGCTGCCCGAGAGTTTGAAACGGCGAGCTTGGACCAACGCTCCATCGCGGCGCGTTCGACTTGCACCCAAGTTCCGCCGGGCTCGGTGGTCAATCCGAGTTGCTTTTGCTTCAT
>NC_015188.1 GCF_000202835.1 Acidiphilium multivorum AIU301 | reverse complement strand
CGTGATCCTCCGTTGTGGCTGGATCGCGACAGGCAAAGCTCTCCCCTCAGCAGAAACGGCAATTTCCGCTTGGCAAAAAAGCTCTCAACGACTATGTTCGGGAACAGCCCTTCACGAACGGTCGCCGATGAGGCCCGTCACGAGTTTACGCAAAGCC
This sequence comes from Acidiphilium multivorum AIU301, assembly GCF_000202835.1. NCBI lineage: Bacteria > Pseudomonadati > Pseudomonadota > Alphaproteobacteria > Acetobacterales > Acidocellaceae > Acidiphilium > Acidiphilium multivorum. The sequence continues at coordinate 40,431 of NC_015188.1, read as the reverse complement.
CGCCCGGCAAGGCGGGCTTTTGCATGTCTAGGCGGATTTCTGGATAGCCTCCTTTCCGCGTTCAATGAGTTGCAGGAGCGCCTGACTGCGGCTTGGCAGGCGCTGGCGTTTCTTGATGTCGTCGATGAGTGCAAGTGTCTCTTCCGGCAACTGGAACAACACCTCGCGGGCACCGGAAGCGCGAATGCGCTGGCGGTGGCGGGCGTTGCGATCGTCGGTCTTGGTGTCAGCGTGATTCATCGGCGAATCCGAATCAGTCTCTAGAGACTCGGACTCTCGCTCTGATGAGCGGTCTTGTCCAGCGATTCGTGAGAAATTTCCGGTCTTAGGCGCTGAAATCTTTGCCGCCAGCCGACTCTTTCGGGTGAAGAAATGTCGGCCAGAGACTTGCCGCCCCCCTCCCCGGCGATTCGGACGGGCGAGAATCAGGTGGCGCATAGATCAAGGCTCGCTGGGATCAAATCGCAGTTGTAGCGTCTGGAATCCAAACGACGGCAAAGTTCAAGGTCCTTCGAGAATCAAAGGAGCACAGCATGAGGATCACAACTGCAGCGCCAAAAAGTCTACCTTAGGTCAACTAAATGTCACCTTTCGGTCTACCATTGACGGTCATAGACGGTAAGTCTACCGTCTACCTAAGGTATACCGTAGACTTACCGTCTACTTTCCGTAGATTTTCTGGGGTCGTTTATGCCAACCATTGTCTTTGCATCACCAAAAGGTGGCGCCGGAAAGAGCACATCCGCCGTCATCCTTGCCACTGAGCTGGCCGCAGCAGGGGCAGAAATCACGATCATAGATGCTGATCCGAACAAGCCTGTGGCCAGGTGGAGCCGCTTGCCGGGCAAGCCGCAATCCTTGCGTGTAATCGATGATGTGACTGAAAAAACTATCATCCGCGTGATCGACAGCGAGGCAGAGCGCGCAGCTTTTGTCGTGGTTGATCTGGAGGGGACGGCATCCCGGATGGTGCCCTATGCAATGAGCCGCGCAGACTTGGTACTCATTCCAACGCGCGGATCCGTACTTGATGCCGTTGAGGCTGTTGCCGCGATCCGGGAGGTGAAACAGCAAGAGGAAGCTTTCAGGTTACACATTCCCGCAGCAGTCATTTTTACAAACACCTCCGCCGCAATCAGGCCGCGTACACTTTCAGCCATAGAAGCCGAGTTCGCTGAGAACGGCGTTCACGTTCTCAAGACACGTCTTCATGAAAGGGAAGCCTATCGTGCTCTGTTTTCTTTCGGGGGAACACTGGAAGCTCTTGACCCAGCAAATGTCCGCAATATTCCGGCAGCGATAGAAAACGCCCAGGCCTTCGCAAGAGAGGTCGTTGGTCTTCTTCGCCGAAATCGAGGGGAGGTTAACGCGTGAGACAGAGATCCAGCATATTCGACGACCCACGCTCGCCCTTGGATGTGAGTGACTTCAAGCCGGCGGTCGGCAAGCAAAGGCGTCCCGCTCCGGCCGCCATTGACGAGGTCAGTAGCAAAGGCAGGTTTCAGAGTCGCGAGCCGGAACCTGTAGCGCCAACACAGGCTACCGACGACCAATCGTCTACTAAGCGTCGACCCATGGTATACCGTACTGGCCGAAACAAGGTTTTCAGCGTGAAGACAGACCCGGCAACGGCCGATGCATTTTATGCCATCGCCCAGGAAAACGGTTGGAAGGCCGCAGAAACGTTTGAAAAGGCCATTGCCGCGCTCAAGCGTGAACTGGCCAAGTAAGAATTCATTCGAGTAGCCCCATCACGGAAACCTACGCCGCTCAGCGGGGGAGGGGAGGGGGAAACGCTGTTTGGATCATTGAGCGCCACCTGCCAGCCAGGGCTCCACGTTGAAGCCGATTCACCGTCGGAGGTCCGACGTGGCCAGGTCAAGCAACCTCCTGCTGATAGCTTTTTTCAATTGAAAGGCGGTCCCGGGTGAGCGGGACCGCATCAGTTAAGATCGACCAGCGGGTCTCAGAGGGCTTTCTGCCGCCTCCGAACGACGAGACCGAGAACGAGCAATCCCGTTCCGAGGAGCAGAACACTGCCCGGTTCCGGTACGTCCACTTTGAGAACTGCCGGCGCGCCGTTCGCCTCAACGTAGTCAACAGCAAAACTTGTCATCGATCCCACCGGTAATGTGCCGGTATCGCTGACGGCTTGAGTTTCGCCAGGCGAGAGCGTTACCGATTTACCGTTTGCATAGCTGCTGGCGCCATCGTCGTGGGTGATCGTGATGTATGTGCCAGCAGCTATATTCGTAGCGGGACCTTGGAGCGAGAACTCCAGATATGAATAATTCGAGCTTCCCGGCGCACTCATCGTGGTTTTAAGGAACGCAGACTCGGTCTGGTTACTCAGACTGCTGAAATTTGAGATATTGCCGGTATTCGTAAAGAAGTCGCCGTACGTATTCGACTGCCCCTGTTTATTGGTGTTGTCGAAATTCAACTGCCCTGAGTATGTGAAGGAAGCCAGTGCATCTGCGGCTGGTGGCACAGGCTGGCTTGCAGCGCCTATAAAGTTGGTGCCGCCAATCTTACCGTTCGTTGTGGTCCAGGCTGTGACTAGCCAGGTCGGATTATAAATATCCGCCCGCGCTATTCCCGTGAGGCCGAGGAGCACTACGGCTCCGTGTAACAGATATTTGCGGACGCTAGACATGTTCAATCTCCAAACCTTGCCTATCCGGTTGACTCCCATACCTACTAGATCTAGTGTTGGGCATGGATGTCCTGGCCCGTGAAGACCTGCCGTTCCCGCAGTCTCTGCCGGAATTCCAGCGTATTTTCCCGAACGACGCGGCCTGTGCCGCCTATCTCGAAAGCGCCCGCTGGAATGGAGGGTTCGCCTGCCCAAGGTGCGGCGTCGTTGGCGAGCCGTTCCGTTTCGAGGCGCGCCCGGGCGTTCTGCGCTGCCGGGCCTGTCGCAAAGACGTAAGCCTGATGGCTGGGACCGTTATGGAACGCAGTCACACGCCGCTGTCGACTTGGTTCTGGGCGGCTTACTTGATCGCCAGCCAGACGCCCGGAATGTCGGCCGTCCAATTTCAGCGGCAACTCGGCCTGTCGCGCTACGAGACCGCCTTCGGCATCCTTCATAAGCTGCGCGCCGGGATGGTGCGCCCCGAGCGCGACAAGATTGGCGACACGCCGCAAGAACACGTCGAAGTGGATGAAACGTGGGTTGGAGGACGAACCCGAGGCGATGGACGGGGTGTCCATCACAAGGTTCTCGTCGCCTGTGCCGTGGAGGTGCGCCACCGGAAACCGGGAACCAAGCTCGACAATCGGAAAGACGGTCGCTACGCGGGACGCGTTCGTCTCGCTGTTGTCCCCGACCGTAGCGCCAATTCGCTCTGCGGATTCGTCGAAAACGCCGTTGCTCCCGGATCGCTGATCGTTACCGACGACTGGAGCGGCTATGCCGGTCTCGGAAGGCGCGGGTTCGACCACCATGCAATCGCCGAATGCGGCGACCCGGAGGTGGCAGAAGAATTCCTGCCGATCGTCCACTTGGTCTTTACCAACCTGAAGACCTGGATCAACGGCATCCATCACGGGGTCAGCGCCAAACATCTACAAGCCTACCTCAATGAATTCACGTTTCGGTTCAACCGGCGCCTCTATCCCTTCAACGCGTTCCGCTCGCTGCTCGGAATCGCGGGTAGGGCAGCCGCACCAACCTTTGACGAGCTTTATTCCGGGGAATGGACACACCCTACATTTAGTGGGTGTGGGTAACAACCGGATAGGCAAGCTCCAAACGTTTGAGAAATCATGCCATGAATGACCACGGACACTTCATCCAGTGAAGTGCGTTCAATAATCAGGCAAAAGTCGTGCCGTATTTGCAATATTAATAGAATCAAACGGATATCCCATCTCGCCCTATGAGACGTAAGAGATTCCGACAAAATAATATTTCGCTATATACTCGGGATTGTAATTTATTTCATAATAAATGTTAGGTTGTATATGTTGCGTCGCTAGACGTTCGTTCATCTGATATCAAAATAGTCAGAAAAGCATCGATACATACCTCATTCTTAAGTAGTAGTTGAATAGTCTACCCTGTCAGACTATCGCGCCGGCGCAAATCATTGCACGCTCGCAAAACGTAAGCTCAGGAATCGAGGCAGGGCTGTTCAACGCTTTGGGATAGTAATGAGTGCGAGGAGGTGTTTGAGTCCGGCGAGAGCTGCGCGGTAGCGGTCTTGGCTGAGGGTGCTGGCGGTGGCTTTGCTGTTCATGAGGATGTTGAAGGCGAAGCTGCGCAATCGGGCGATGACGCCAGGGTTGGTTCGGATCCGGGATCGATCCTCGGCGAAGGTGACGTCTCGGACATAGTGGGAGGAATTTTCGATGCCCCAATGTGCGCGGATGGCCTTGGCGGCGATGGCGGCGGTGAGCGATGTGTTGGCGACGTAGAAGGCAATGTCGTATGTCAGCTTGAGCAGGCCGGTTTCGGGATTGCGGGTGGCGATTGCGCGCTCGACCTGAATGATGGCGGCGACAAGGGGATGCCATTCGGTGCCGGCGAGCGCGCTGGCGGGATCGAAGACGGAGACGGTGCGGGTTTCGTCACGATTGCGGCCGCGGTCGCGGGTCCGGAAGACGTCGTATGGGGCGCTCGATGTGGCGATATGGTGGATCGCCTGCTTCAGCGTCGGTTGATTGTCCTTGACCTGGACGATGAGGTTGATGTTGCCCGCCTGGGCGACGTTGAAGGCTTTTTTTGGCAGTGCAGGGCATCCAGGGTGACGATTGTGTCCTTGGCGATGCCCAGTTCGGCGAGCAGCGCCTGGGCGGCGGGGATCTCGCTGGATTTCTCGCCGATCTCGACATGAGCGAGCACCAGCTTGGTGTCGGTGGTGAAGGCGCTGAGCACATGAGCCGCGGTGCGGTCATGGAACCTGTCGAAACTGCCGCGCAGGGTCTTGCCGTCGAGCGCAATGCTGGCCGTGCCGGGCTTGGTCCTGGCCGCCTGCAGCAGTGCCGCGTGGCGTCGGAACGCGGCCTCCACCGCGCCCGGGTCGAGCCCCTGGAGGATGTAGCGGATCGCCGTGTGCGAGGGCGCCCGGCGCCATTTCAGGCCGAAGCTGCGGTTCAGCCGGCGGCGATGGACGTCGATGAAGGTGACGATGCCGCGATACGAATTGCAGCCGCTGATGATCGCCAGGATCGAGAACAGCAGGACATGCGGCAGCTTGTAGAGCTTGCCTTCCGCGCGCCGCGGATCGGGGACCTCTGCCAGTATATCGAGCAACGAGCTGAACGCGGCCATGACAACCTCCGAATCGGTTGCCTTCCCAAGAATCCCAAATCCCGCCGGTCGGGAATCCCCGCGCTCCCCGAAAAATCAATTCTCTCCCCGATGTTGCACATCGGACTCACCCCAACTCAGAAATCAGCATTGAACAGCCCTGGGAATCGAGGGGAGTGAACATGTGCCATGACCGGGCGCAGCAGTTGCTCCGAGAGGGCCACCGACCGGCAGAGCGTGGCCGCTTAGATCGCCCAGCTGAAAGCCGCCGGCTGCTGGAAGTGTCTTCCAGGAGAGGCCCGCGGCGAAGCACTGACCGGATCCAGCTTCGGAAGACGATCGACAGGCTCGAGGCCGACGATATCCTGTTGATCACCCGGTTCAACCGTCCCGCCCGCTCAACCTGTGATCTGCTGAATACCCTCGCGACCATCGCCGAGAAGGGCGCCGAGTTCAGATCCCTCGGGGACGGCGGGGCCAACGCCACCGCCCCGCACGGCCGGCTGATGCTGACCGTCCTTGGCGGCATGGTTGAGTTCGACCGGGAGCGAATCCTGGTCCTCGACGTACGTATGGGCCCCAAGCCGAAATTATCCCTTTTCCAGCGGCATGAAGCTCTACGTCGGTGAGATATCAGTTCACACCTACATATTTATCGTCACTTTGAAAAATATTATTCATATTATATATAATTTTTTCTAAATATTCTTTGTTTATATACCCTGAATGATAATATATACGATCATTCGCAATAATAACAATATTATTCATATCACAATACTTCTCTGGATCTTTTATTATATCATCTACAGATATTGAACTATCTTTAGAGAAATATCTAAAATATTTGTTTTTTGTAAATAATTCGGGATTATCTCCAAATCCATCAATAATAATAATTTCTGGAATTCCAATTCGGTAAAAATAATTTACAACTTCAAAAATACGACTTTTGCTTAAAAAGTTTTCATTTACAACATAGACGATAGACGTCGTTAATAGCCACTCTTCAATTTGTTCCATCGAAAAAATTCCTAAATTATTTAAAAATATTGACATTTTATATTTTATTATTTTTGCATAATTAAAATTCCATTTCCCAATTTTTTATCATAAATCAAGAAGATTTCAACATAAACTGTCAGAATGCTATTATTGCATTTTCCGCCGTTCTCATAATCTTATAAATGTCTCATATTATGATATTTCAATTGTTGTTGCCGCTGTTATTATATTAGTCGGTCATTTGTCGTCAATATCCTTTGCTATTGTCTATAATTATTTCGATACCCCCCCCTGCCGACAGAGTGTCGCGTGACGGACGGATTTGCCCGCGCGTCCCGCCACGCATCTTTACAGGCGCCGTATCCGGCTCATTTGAGAGGTGTATTTGTTGACGGAAGCCCACGCCGAATGCATCGCGCGCCTTCACTCACCGCCGTCACGCTGCTCGCTCTCAGCGCCTTCACACCGGCCAGAGCCGCCGAACTCTATCACCTCAACCAGAGCAACAGCACCATCCGCTTCAGCGTCGGCACGCTCGGCTTCTTCCGTGCCCGTGGCCATTTCGCGCAGTTCAATGCAACCTTGCTAATCGATCCCGCACACCCGACCAGCACGAGGGTGAGCGTCACCATCCCCACAGCATCTGTCGTGACACCTTGGGCGCAGGAAAGTGCGATGATCCGGTCTCCGGATTTCTTCGATGTCGCGCGCTACGGCAAGATCCGGTTTACCAGCGGAAACGTCACGGCCACGGCACCGGGCCACTACGCGGTCCATGGGCAGCTCACGCTGCGGGACGTAACGCGACCCGTGATCCTCGCGGCTCACCTCGTCAAAACCGCAACGGACCCCACGACCGGTGATACGATCGATGATTTCACGATTACCGGCACCGTCCGCCGCAAGGCGTTCGGCATCGTCGCCGATCCGGTTTTCATCGATAACAGGGTCGACATCGTCATCCACGCCCGCATCCTCGTCCTGGCGTCCGGGGATGGCTGAAGCCTGGCGTCCCGCGCAGCGCCGGCTGCACTGGTGGACCGCCGGCCTCGTCGCCACCGGCTTCGCCATTGCGTGGATCATGGTCGCCGTACCACTGCGCGATTTGCTGGTGAAGTTCCTCCTCTTCCAGTTGCACAAGACGATCGGCTTGACCGTCTTCGCCCTGGTTGTGTGGCGCCTGGGCTTGCGCAACCGCCACGGCCGCCCAGCCGACGCGGACGGGCTGTCCATCGCCGAGCGTCGCGCCGCCGCAGCGGGGCAGGCCCTGCTCTATGGCTTGCTACTGGAGGTCCCGATCCTCGGCTACCTGACCGCCTGCTCCGCGCCATCGGGCTTCCCGACCCTGTTCCTCGGCGTGATCCCGATTCCCTCGGTGATCGGCCCTGACCCGCATCTTTTCGACCTTCTGGCGCCCATCCATCGCTGGTCGGCAATCATCCTGATCGCTCTCGCTGTTGGCCACGCGCTGCAAGCGATCCGCCACCACCGCCGAGGCCGCCTCCTCCTGCGCCAGATGTGGCGCGCGTCGCCCCACTAATTCGTCGACATCCTTGGCCCCGATGCACCTAGCCCCGTGAGAAATCGGGGTTGGCAGTCGACCTGCAGCCTTCATCACGACAGCTTCGTCGGCGCGATCAAACCCGTGACGATCATCATCGAGGCATATGAGACGCCGGCGCGGCCGAGCTTATAGGTACGGATCGTCCTGTTTCATCATATGCCGGGTCTTCTGGCCAAAACGATGACCGTCTACCGGGCACGGGCCTTCGATTCTGTCGAACGTGTCACCGGGAGCAAGGCTACTGCCGTTGCTGACGTAGCTGCCGCGACTACGCAGATGGTCTCGCTCAAACCCAGGAACAGCCGGAGTAGCGACTGCAGCCAATGGTTGTGTAACTTCATCCAAGTCCCACTATCTGAATCGAAACTCTCCAGATAAATACGATGAATATGGAAGATCGTAATGTTTTGTTACGATCTGCAGATCTTCGCAAAATGCATCCCAACTACGAATTTGCTACTATGGGTTGCGTAAGTGAAAGATTTTAGATATTTAGCAATATCGTGGCTAAGCGTGAAGTTTGTCATTTCTAATAGGGATAATCTAAAATGATTAATCCGGCAGATTCACAAACAGAAGGCAAGTCGATGTCCGAGTTCGGCCACGATGAAAAGCGTATATATCTTGCTGCTGTTGAATATTTGAGGCAAGCAGCGGCGCTTCTGGTAAGCATAAATCAATCAAAAGATAGTTTGATACTTGCCTATCCGGTTGTTACCCACACCCACTAAATGTAGGGTGTGTCCATTCCCCGGAATAAAGCTCGTCAAAGGTTGGTGCGGCTGCCCTACCCGCGATTCCGAGCAGCGAGCGGAACGCGTTGAAGGGATAGAGGCGCCGGTTGAACCGAAACGTGAATTCATTGAGGTAGGCTTGTAGATGTTTGGCGCTGACCCCGTGATGGATGCCGTTGATCCAGGTCTTCAGGTTGGTAAAGACCAAGTGGACGATCGGCAGGAATTCTTCTGCCACCTCCGGGTCGCCGCATTCGGCGATTGCATGGTGGTCGAACCCGCGCCTTCCGAGACCGGCATAGCCGCTCCAGTCGTCGGTAACGATCAGCGATCCGGGAGCAACGGCGTTTTCGACGAATCCGCAGAGCGAATTGGCGCTACGGTCGGGGACAACAGCGAGACGAACGCGTCCCGCGTAGCGACCGTCTTTCCGATTGTCGAGCTTGGTTCCCGGTTTCCGGTGGCGCACCTCCACGGCACAGGCGACGAGAACCTTGTGATGGACACCCCGTCCATCGCCTCGGGTTCGTCCTCCAACCCACGTTTCATCCACTTCGACGTGTTCTTGCGGCGTGTCGCCAATCTTGTCGCGCTCGGGGCGCACCATCCCGGCGCGCAGCTTATGAAGGATGCCGAAGGCGGTCTCGTAGCGCGACAGGCCGAGTTGCCGCTGAAATTGGACGGCCGACATTCCGGGCGTCTGGCTGGCGATCAAGTAAGCCGCCCAGAACCAAGTCGACAGCGGCGTGTGACTGCGTTCCATAACGGTCCCAGCCATCAGGCTTACGTCTTTGCGACAGGCCCGGCAGCGCAGAACGCCCGGGCGCGCCTCGAAACGGAACGGCTCGCCAACGACGCCGCACCTTGGGCAGGCGAACCCTCCATTCCAGCGGGCGCTTTCGAGATAGGCGGCACAGGCCGCGTCGTTCGGGAAAATACGCTGGAATTCCGGCAGAGACTGCGGGAACGGCAGGTCTTCACGGGCCAGGACATCCATGCCCAACACTAGATCTAGTAGGTATGGGAGTCAACCGGATAGGCAAGGTTTGATAATCGATGGTCTCGCAAATATCATCGAAAATAGACCAAATATAGCCAGAAAACCGGTTTCTTTAGCCAGGCGTCGTTTGCGTAAGAAAAATTGACCTGATCACACGATTCTTTTGATCTCTATAATTCCACCTAATTTATATATTTCGTAATATAAATTTATTTTTTCTCATTTTCTGAAATATATAACTCTACAAGTCTCATTGCGTGTGAGTATTTTTTGAAGTCTACAATGCCGTTTTCATCCTTTAATATGATCCATCCACTTCTTTTATTGTAATGGAAATTCGGCACCATCGCCCGCCAGCGAAAGCCAACTTTGGTCCAATTGAGAGTGATCTCGCAGCCATCAGTACGATTAAACCGCGACCAGCTGGATCGTAACCAGAGCTTTGTCGCGTCGTTTGGAATCGGCAGGTCCAGCATTACGAGCAGCTTTCCTTTCTCGCTCGGCATGTAGCATATTTCCCAAGCGAGTTGCACAGCGCCAAGGCACACGAAGCATTCTCTATCTTACAGGGTTGCAGTCTCGGATGCCCGCTGCTCGATGCACCACCAGAACACCGCCTGAGCATCAATCCAGATGCTGCAGACACCTTCGTTTTTCAATTCAACTCACTGGTCGCATGGACGGACCCGGTATCGAGCAGATGCGTCCGATGATCCCTTAAACCACGCTTCTTGAGCATGATAACGTCCTTTATCATGCGCGACATTCAATCCGCGACGTTCCGTAATTGAAGATTTTCGGAAATCGAACGCCCCTCCCGGACCGCGCTATTGGTGTTTCTCCAAGGTCCGGTAGAGGGTGGCGCGGTGGACGCCCAGCAAGCGGGCAACCTCGGCCACGGGTTTGCCGTCCACCTCGATGAGCTGACGGGCATGAGCGATCTGCTCGGCCGCGAGAGCAGGCCGCGGCCCAAAGCGCACACCGCGCGCCTTGGCTGCTATCCTGCCAGTGCTGGTACGTTCGACAATAAGGGACCGCTCGAAATCGGCCATGCCGGCGAACACGGTGAGCACCATGCGGCCGGCCGGCGTCGTGGTATCGGCCCACGGCTCGGCCAGTGAGCGCAAGCCGGCGCCAGCCTCTTTGATCCGCTCGGCAATATCCAGCAGATCGCGGGTGGAGCGGGCAAGCCGGTCCAGGCGCGTGACCGTCACCACGTCACCGGCACGCAGGTGATCGAGCAGGCGTGCTAATTCTGGCCGGTCACGCTTTGCCCCGCTGACCTTTTCCTCGAAAATGCGGGTGCAGCCAGCCTCCCGCAGCGTCGCGCGCTGCTGGGCGAGATCCTGGCCCTGAGTGGAGACGCGGGCGTAGCCGATCAAGGGGCCGGTTGCAGACTCGTTCATGAACTTTCCTGTCGCATGTTATGTCGCACAATTAATATAACATGCGACAATGATATGCGACAAGAAAAAGCCTGGCAGACCGGGCGGTTGCCTATGTGTCGCAGGTTTTACAAGTTACGCAACTCCTTGATCCTCAGACTTGTCATGGCTCCAACCTATTTGGGGGTTGGTGCTGGTAAAAGCTAAGCTCTCAATTTCTTCAGCGAATAGGTGGAGCGGTTCGTCCCAACTCCACAGCAGGGGAACACGCTCCGTCGATTCGCGAGTTAGATCGAGTAGTGCAAAGGCAGCATCGATTGCATTGCCCACAACCCTTACGCCAAAGGCGCGATGAGCGGGTATATCTGAAGCAATTACCTTCAGTCCCATCGCAAGAGCTTGGCCAATACCCAGATTGTATCCTTCCCAACGCGAAAAGTTCACATAGAGGTCTGCTGCCACGTAGAGATCCAACATTTCTTCATCAGAAATGTTTGCGATAGCTGTAATCCCTTGGGCACGAACCGCGGCTATATCCTCATCGTGCGCTTTTCCACAGAGAACAAAGATACAACGCGCCGCGAAATCTGGATCGACCGACTTCAAGGCAGCAAGCATATCGGCGTACTGATCGACCCCCTTGTATTTGCGCTCGCCTACATGAAAACGGCAAACGTTGAGAATAACGTAGTGTGAAGTCCATCCGTGCTTACGACGAATTGCTTCACGCCGCTCCAAGAGTTCAGACGTCCATACGCCAAGATGGCTATTGCCGAGTGGGATTACCTTGTCTGGAGGGATCAATGACTCATCTGCGATCGCCTGGGATATCGCGAAAACCTTCGTACACATCCGCAGGCTAGCGTTCTTGTCAGCCAGGCTCTCACGCCGCGCCTCCTCGTCGGGGAAGAAATTTGGAGGCGGCTCACCGTAATCATAAGCAATCACTGGCGGGTATGCACCGGTCCAGCGTGCAACACCAAAAAATGGTGGTGTATGCGCGATAATCACATCAATCTGCAAATCTGTAGCCATCGTTGCAGCCGATCGGGGGTCTTGTACATCGATGACCTCGGTCCCTCCATAAGAGAAATCGCGGTCGCTCTTTGTCCCAGCGAGGAATACTACATGGCCGCGCTTGCGCAGCGTAGTTACCATCAAATCGATAACCACTGCCACGCCATGACCACGTGCGTAGGTGGAAGAAAGCATTAAAATTTTCAGCGTAGTACCGACGGTCTTGCGCCAAAGCTCGCGGCGCCGTGGCGCGAAAGCAAGCTTATATGGAGACTCGAGCGAGAGATTGGGCGAATAATATGGATCGTCGCGTAGCAAGTCACCCGTGAAAAATCGAACTTTGCTGATCTGGGGGCGATGTTTTGGTGGCTGGCAATATTGGGATTTGCAGGGTCTGGGCGAGCTGAGGGGAAAAACCTTGCAAAACCGTTGGAGCGTTGCGCGGTGGTCGCGATCGTGATTCTCTCCCTTTGATGTCGAACATCATGCGTTTGGCGTGGAGGAAAGAATGCCGCCGAAGCTGAATGCCTCGCAGGATGATCTCGAACTGTTCCGCTCGCGGCTGGAGAACATCATCGACCAGCGGCATCCCCTGGTGCGGCTGGCCCGGCTGATCGACTGGCGGGTTTTCGAGGAACGCTTCGGCTCACTCTACGCCGAGGCGGCGGGACGTCCGGCACTGCCGACCCGCCTGATGGTGGCGCTGCATCTTCTCAAGCACATGGATGGGCTGTCCGACGAAGCGATCTGCGCGCGCTATCTCGACAGTCCGTATGTCCAGGCATTCTGCGGCGAGACGCATTTCCAGCACACGCTGCCGCTTGACCGATCCTCGATGACGCGCTGGCGCAAACGGATCGGGCCCGAGCGGATGGAGGCCCTGCTCGCCGAGACGCTGGCGGCCGCCGAGCGGGGTGGGGCCGTGGCGGAGAAGCACTACAAGCGGGTCACCATCGATACCACGGTCCAGCCAAAGGCCGTGACGCATCCGACCGACAGCAAGCTCCTGCACAGCGGCATCGAGACACTGGCGCGGATGGCACGCAAGCACGGTATCACGCTACGCCAGTCGTATCGCCGGGTCGCGCGCTACGCCAGGCAGGAGGCGGCGCGCCTGCACCATGGTGGCAAACGCCGCGAGGCCGAGGCTCGCGTGCGCAAGCTGCGAACCTGGCTGGGCCGGCTGGCTCGTGACATCACCCGCAAGATCGCAGGCAACGCTGAAGCGAAGGCCACTTTCGCCGAAACGCTGGGCCTGATCAATCGCCTGCTTCGCCAGAAGCGCTCCGACCGCGGTGCCGACAAGCTCTATTCCCTGCACGCGCCTGAGGTGGAGTGCATCGGCAAGGGCAAGGCCAGGACGCGATTCGAATTCGGCGTGAAGGTCTCCATCGCCACCACCAACGCCGCCGCACCCGGCGGTCAGTTCGTTCTCGGCATGCAGAGCCAGCCGGGAAATCCCTATGACGGCCACACCCTGGCCGGCCAGATCGAGCAGGTCGAGCGGATCACCGGCGTTGCCGTCGCCCGCGCCTATGTCGACCGCGGCTATCGCGGCCACGGCGTCGAAGCCGAGGGCAGAAGGATCTTCATCTCCCGCCAGAAACGCGGCATCACCCCCACCATCCGCCGCGAGTTGCGCCGACGCACAGCCATCGAACCCGTCATCGGCCACATGAAGACCGATGGCCATCTGGGGCGAAACTTCCTGCTCGGCTTCGACGGTGATGCCATCAACGCCATCCTTGCCGGCGCCGGCCACAACCTCCGGCTGCTCCGCAGATGGCTGATCAGGCTTCTTTGCGCCATCTTCACATGGCTCTCGGCCGCAAGACCCTCTCCAGACCTTCGCCTACCGAACTACCACATCGCTTAATTCACAGACGACTAGCAACCTAGGGTGATGTAGCCAGGCGCGGATCGCTTCAGAACGAGCGACAGCAATCTTCTGCGGCGTAGTGTCGAAACCACGGGTCTTGCTCTCGTGATGGATCAACACACAGTCATGGACATATATATTACGCCGACCAGCGGCCAAAAGATCTAGGCAAAATACAACATCGTTGAACGCAACCTCGAATTCTTCGCGTAAGCCACCAACCTCTTCAAATGCCGTACGCGAGACGGCAATACAAGCTCCTGTAACAGCTGCGACCTCACGTGTGATATTGGCGAGCTGCTGGTAGCCACCTTCCGATTCCCTGAGGAGGAGATGCGCATGTCCGGCTGTGCCTTGGATACCGAGAATTACTCCACCGTGTTGGATGGTACGATCTTCATAAAGAAGTTTGGCGCCGACTGCGCCAACATCCGGCTGAATAGCGTAGGCACAGAGCTTACGGAGCCAAGTCGGATCGATAATTTCGGTGTCGTTGTTAAGCAGGACAAAGACGTCACCACGCGCTGCCCTAGCGGCAACATTGTTAAGGGCGGCGTAGTTGAATTTCCGACTATCTCGGATAATACGTATCCGACCACTTGCTTCTTCGATAGCCATGCCTTCAAGGGTCTCCGTTTCGGTTGACCCATTATCAATGACGATAATTTCAATTCTATCGATAGGCCAGTCTGTGCGCCGTAGACTGTCGAGACATTGGCGAAGTAGATGCCAATGATCGCGCGTAGGGATGAAGATGCTTACGAATGGAAGAATTTCGAGAGATGGAAGCGATACCGGCTGAAAGGGTGCCGATGGTAGGATATCATGGAACAGAACGTGAGCGATATGTCTAATACGTTCACTCGCCAACCCATGTGTAGCTTTGAGCGCCAGTTGCAGCACTGACTGGATTGGATCAAAAAGACTATCAGATGCTAACTGCCCACATGGTCTGATGGCAAACATCCGGCCGAATAGCATTCCTTGTGCCGCGAGTAAGGGAGAGTATTTTGGCTTGAACCACGGGAATTCCGGCAAGCCCTTGGAGGATAATCGGTCCTCGTCGGAGTAGGTGAGAGCCAAATCAGGATTATGCACCATAGCTTCGACTAAGAGGCGTAGGCCATGGCTACGAGGAATTGCTCCCGCTTCCAGAAGAACGATAATCTTACCATTGAGTTCCTCGGGAAACGATCGCGTTAGAAAACGCACGTCACCCCGGAAGGCTTGCATACAAGTGACAGCGAAGGTCGTATCGTCGGGGTTCTTAGTGATGAAAACGGAACGCCATCGCACTCCCACTGTGGCCTTGAGAGCATTGGCAGTTTGCTGGATGAGATGAAAAGTTTCGCTAGAGAACCTCGCTATGACGAGGATCTCTGGCATTTTGATTTCAGTCTCCTCAAGGTGCAATAGGTCAGTCGCCGACGGCGTGTCAAAGCGAAGCGACCATATTGGATAGGATACGACCGCAGCATGATGCGGCGGAATATACTTCAAAGATTTTAGATTAGAGTCATCAGAAATGCTCGGGAGCGTTATACGCGAAGCGTGAATGACAGCATTGTTTAGCCCCGGGACAAAACGGCTGGCTAAGACGACACGGCGACGCAGCACCTGAATCACTTCTCGGCGATGCTCGATATTCGCCGGCTTAAGCGCGCGGAGTATGATCCTCCCTCGCCGAAGGTTACGTCCAGTAAGCCGGCGAATGAGCCGCACTAAGAACCGGAGTGGTGCCGTCATCCTCCAAGACTCGGAGGAAAGAACACTACCTAGCTTTTCTGCGAGATCTCTGCGCTCTGTTTCCATCCTAGTCATGTGTGATTCAAACGCAGCAAGCCGCTCTTCGAGATGCCGACGCTCTGATTCCGTCCTAGTCACGCGCAATTCAGCCGCAGCAAGCCGCTCTTCGAGATGTCGACGCTCTGCTTCCGTCCTAGTCACGCGCAATTCAGCCGCAGCAAACCGCTCTTCGAGATGTCGGCGCTCTGATTCCGTCCTAGTCACGCGCAATTCAGCCGCGGAGATATCCCGTTGAGCCTGTACATGCATTGCCTCAAGGATACATGACCGTCCACTGAACGCGAACCGATTGCGGATTACGGCGATATCGCTGGGGCTAGATAGATTGCAGAGTTTAAGCACTACCTCAGGTACTTCACTGCCGAAGGCAAGAACACCAAGTCCATGTTCATGCATAAATTCGAAATTTGGATATTTCATCTTTAATTCTGACCATAATTTCCAAACACCAAAATTCCGCTCACGCACATTAGTGTCATGAAATAATACAACTGCTCTCGTAGAAAGTTTTGCGCGCCAATTATTAAAATCATGACAAACAGCCTCATAAGAGTGACAACCATCTATGTGAAGAAGATCAATAGAACCATCTTGAAAATAATCTAACGCCTGATCAAATGTCGACCTTATCAGTTCTGAGAAAGCCGCATATCGGGGGTCATGAAAGGTCCGAAGATCGTTATAGACGTCTTCTCCATAATAACCAGCATGAGCGTCCCCCTGCCATGTGTCTATTGCAAAGCATTGCGTATCAAGATCTGCACGTAATACTGCGTCGCAGAATGCAGCATAGGACACACCATTGTGTGTTCCCAACTCCACAAAGCGACGAGGCCTTAGTGCTGATACAATCCAATAAGCAAATGGAACATGACCATACCTTGCCTATCCGGTTGACTCCCATACCTACTAGATCTAGTGTTGGGCATGGATGTCCTGGCCCGTGAAGACCTGCCGTTCCCGCAGTCTCTGCCGGAATTCCAGCGTATTTTCCCGAACGACGCGGCCTGTGCCGCCTATCTCGAAAGCGCCCGCTGGAATGGAGGGTTCGCCTGCCCAAGGTGCGGCGTCGTTGGCGAGCCGTTCCGTTTCGAGGCGCGCCCGGGCGTTCTGCGCTGCCGGGCCTGTCGCAAAGACGTAAGCCTGATGGCTGGGACCGTTATGGAACGCAGTCACACGCCGCTGTCGACTTGGTTCTGGGCGGCTTACTTGATCGCCAGCCAGACGCCCGGAATGTCGGCCGTCCAATTTCAGCGGCAACTCGGCCTGTCGCGCTACGAGACCGCCTTCGGCATCCTTCATAAGCTGCGCGCCGGGATGGTGCGCCCCGAGCGCGACAAGATTGGCGACACGCCGCAAGAACACGTCGAAGTGGATGAAACGTGGGTTGGAGGACGAACCCGAGGCGATGGACGGGGTGTCCATCACAAGGTTCTCGTCGCCTGTGCCGTGGAGGTGCGCCACCGGAAACCGGGAACCAAGCTCGACAATCGGAAAGACGGTCGCTACGCGGGACGCGTTCGTCTCGCTGTTGTCCCCGACCGTAGCGCCAATTCGCTCTGCGGATTCGTCGAAAACGCCGTTGCTCCCGGATCGCTGATCGTTACCGACGACTGGAGCGGCTATGCCGGTCTCGGAAGGCGCGGGTTCGACCACCATGCAATCGCCGAATGCGGCGACCCGGAGGTGGCAGAAGAATTCCTGCCGATCGTCCACTTGGTCTTTACCAACCTGAAGACCTGGATCAACGGCATCCATCACGGGGTCAGCGCCAAACATCTACAAGCCTACCTCAATGAATTCACGTTTCGGTTCAACCGGCGCCTCTATCCCTTCAACGCGTTCCGCTCGCTGCTCGGAATCGCGGGTAGGGCAGCCGCACCAACCTTTGACGAGCTTTATTCCGGGGAATGGACACACCCTACATTTAGTGGGTGTGGGTAACAACCGGATAGGCAAGGACCATACCAAGCACTTAATACCCCGCTGAGCGGAGCTGATTTAAAAATAAAATCATTACTTTCATCTTTTATCATATTTAACACATTATATTTTTCATAATAATTATCCATTATTCTATCCTTCATGGAAATTTAACTTTATTTTTCCAGTATGCATATTGGCCTTGGGAAGGCGCCAATCGCGTTCGGAATAGTTTCGGGATTGAATATGCCATGCCTCCCAGCTCTGGCGGGAATTTAGGTAGCGTAGCCGTCCCATGTGATGTCACCTGTGTGGGTAGCGTGAAAGATGCCAGCGACGAGCCTGGAAGTGATTTCGTGGGTGGAGTCGGACGAGCCGTCATTGCGCCAGAGGAGGCGCCAGTCCTGATCGGTCTGCGCTGCGAAGCTTGCAAGCTGTTCGGGGAGGAAGCGAGTTCCGTTGAAGGTGGAGAGGAGGATGGTGGTCACGATGTTTCGTCCTGCGCCAGGATTGCAGGGACGATGCGGGCGGTGGCGTCCCGCCAGTGGGGCAGCGCGAGGCCGAAGCTGTCCTTGAGTTTCGTGGTATCGAGGCGGGAGTCGGCGGGGCGGCGGGCTGGGGTGGGCCAGTCCGCGGTGGCGATGGGGACGATGTCGGGGAGGGGCGTGCCGTGGCGAGCGGCGAGGGCGAGGATTTCGGTGGCGAAGCCGTGCCATGAGGTGTCGCCGGCGCTGGTGGCGTGGAAGATGCCGGCGAAGCCGGGCTGCCAGCCTTCGGCGAGGATGCGAGCGGCGATGGCGAGGATGGCCTCGGCGAGGTCCTCGGCGGCGGTGGGGGCGCCGCGCTGGTCGGCAACCACGCGCAGCGTCGGCAGGCGGTGCGCGGCGGCGATCATGGTGCGGGCGAAATTCTTGCCGGTGGCGGAGAACACCCAGGCGGTGCGCAGGATGATGGCATCCGCGCCCGAGGCGAGCACGGCTTCCTCGCCGGCGGCCTTGCTTTCGCCATAGACGCCGAGCGGGGCGATCGGGTCGGCTTCGGTGTAGGGCGCGCCCTTGGTGCCGTCGAACACATAGTCGGTCGAGACGTGGATGAGGGGGTTTCCGCGGGCGCGGCAAAGGGTGGCGAGGGTTGCGGGGCCGTCGCGATTGGCGCGGTATGCGGCGTCGGCGTTGGCCTCGGCGGCGTCGACGGCGGTCCAGGCGGCGGCGTTGACGACGAGGGCGGGATCGGTGGCGGCGAGGGTGGCGGCGATCGTCTCCGGGGCGTCGAAGTCGAAGCCGGGACGGCCGACGGCGCGGGCGGGAAGGCCGGCGGCGGGCGCGCGGGCGGCGAGGGCGTGGCCGAGCTGGCCGCTCGCCCCGGTGATCAGGATCGGGCGCGCCGGCATGTCAGAGCGTGAACCAGGGTTCGGCCTCGGCGAGGCGGGGCAGGAGATTGTCCTTGTCCGAGAGCAGGGCGCCATCGCCGGGAACGGGCCAGGGCAGGGCGAGATCGGGATCGTTCCAGATGACGCCGCGCTCGGAGGCTTTGTCGTAAGGGGCGGTGACCTTGTAGACGACCTCGGTATCGGGTTCGAGCGTGCAGAAGCCGTGCAGGAAGCCGGGCGGAATCCAGAGCTGGGCGCCGTTGGCGGCGGAGAGTTCGGCGGCGGCGAAGCGGCCGAAGCCGGGCGAGCCGTGGCGGATATCGACGGCGACGTCCCAGATCGCGCCGCGGATGCAGCGGACGAGCTTGCCCTGGGCGAAGGGGGCGATCTGGCAGTGCAGGCCGCGGATGGTGCCGGGCCGGGTGGAGCAGGAGTGGTTGTCCTGCACGAAGGTTTCGGTGAAGCCGAGGGCGGCGAGCTTCGCCTGGTTCCAGGTTTCGCTGAACCAGCCGCGCGAATCGGCGAAGCGCGGCGGGGTTATGAGTTTCACGTCGGGCAGTACGAGTGTTTCGATCATGGAGTGTCACCGTCGGCGAGTTCGTGCAGGAGGCGGCCGAGATCGGTCTTGCCGAGGCGTGTGGCGTGGCGGCGGAGGGTTTCGGCGTCGATGAAGCCCATGCGGAAGGCGACTTCCTCGGGGCAGCCGACGAGCTGTCCCTGGCGAGCCTGGATGGTCTGCACGAAGGTGGCGGCCTGGAGCAGGGAGTCGGGGGTTCCGGCGTCGAGCCAGGCGGTGCCGCGGCCGAGGCGCTCGACGGTGAGGGAGCCGTCGTCGAGATAGAGGCGGTTGAGATCGGTGATCTCGAGCTCGCCGCGTGCGGAGGGGCGGATGCGGTGGGCGAATTCGCTGACCCGGCGATCGTAGAAATAGAGGCCGGTGACCGCCCAGCTGGAGGCGGGGGCGGTGGGTTTCTCGACGATGTCGATGGGGCGGCCGGCATCGTCGAAGGTGACGACGCCGTAGCGCTCGGGATCGCGCACCTGGTAGGCGAAGACGGTGGCGCCGGCCTCCCGGCCGGCGGCCTGGCGCAGCGCGAGCGAGAGATGATCGGCGTGGATGAGGTTGTCGCCGAGGGCGAGGGCGCAGGCCTCGCCGGCGAGCCAGTCCTCGCCGATCAGGAAGGCCTGGGCGAGACCGTCGGGCGAGGGCTGGGCGGCATAGTCGATATGGATGCCGTATTGGCCGCCGTCGCCGAGCAGGCGGCGGAACTGGGGCAGGTCCTGCGGGGTGGAGATCAGCAGCAGGTCGCGGATGCCGGCGAGCAGCAGGGTCGACAGCGGATAGTAGACCATCGGCTTGTCGTAGACGGGGAGGAGCTGCTTCGAGGCGGCGAGGGTGGAGGGGTGCAGGCGGGTGCCGGAGCCGCCGGCGAGGATGATTCCCTTGCGGATCATGCGGCGGTACCGAGCCGCTGGCCGGCATAGCGGCGGGCGCGGATGGCGCGCCACCAGGTCTCGTTGGCGAGATACCAGTCGACGGTGCGGGCGAGGCCGGCCTCGAAATCGTGGGCGGCGCGCCAGCCGAGGGCGGCCTCGCTGCGGGCGGGGTCGATCTCGTAGCGGAAATCGTGGCCGGGGCGGTCGGCGACGAAGGTGATCAGCCGCTCGCGCGGGCCGGCGGGATCGGGACGGCGGTCATCGAGCAGGCGGCAGATGGCGCGGACGACGTCGAGATTGGAGCGGGGCTGGCGGGCGCCGATGGCGTAGGTCTCGCCCGGCGTGCCGGTGAGGGCGATGGTGACGAGCGCCTCGGCGTGATCCTCGACGAACAGCCAGTCGCGCAGGTTGGAGCCGTCGCCATAGACGGGCAGGGGCCGCCCCTCGAGCGCGTTGATCAGCACCAGCGGGATGAGCTTCTCGGGGAACTGCCAGGGGCCGTAATTGTTGGTGGTGTTGGAGACGATGGTGGGCAGGCCGTAGGTGTGCTGCCAGGCGCGGACGAGATGGTCCGACGCGGCCTTGCTGGCGGCATAGGGGCTGCGCGGGTCGTAGGGGGTGGTTTCGGTGAAGGGGGGATCGCCGGGTTCGAGCGCGCCGAACACCTCGTCGGTGGAGATGTGGTGGAAGCGGAAGCGGCGGCGGGCGGGCTCGTCCAGGGTGGCGAACCAGGCGCGGGCGGCCTCGAGCAGGACGAAGGTGCCGGTGATGTTGGTGTCGATGAAATCGCGCGGCCCGTCGATCGAGCGGTCGACATGGGATTCGGCGGCGAGATGCATGACGATGTCGGGCCGGTGGGCCTCGAAGACGGCGCGCATCGCCGCGGCATCGGCGATGTCGGCGCGGATCAGACGATGGCGCGGATGCCCCAGCGCAGCGCCCAGCGCGTCCTCCGAGGCGGCATAGGTCATCTTGTCGACAGTGACGACCTCATGCGCCGCGCTCGCCAGCAGCCGCCGGACAACGGCAGAACCAATGAAGCCGCAGCCCCCGGTGATCAGAAATTTCGTCACGGGAGATCCTTCGATTCTTCCTCAACAACCCTTTGCTTTCTCATTCGCTTTTGAGAAACCGTAAGCCTTACTTCTTCAATTGCGGTAGATGGGAGATATTCTTCAAGAATATCCATGGGTTCTCCATCCGCTTTTATCTGGCCATTATCTAACAAAACCAGACGATTACACCATTCTGCTAAAATAACAGGAGAATGACTTGCTAGTATAAGAATATCTGCGTGCCGTACCATACCTTCTATTCTATTCTTGGCTTTTTCCATAAAGGCAGCATCACCGGCCAGAATCCATTCATCCATTAAAAGTAGCTCAGGTGGAAAAGCTGTAGCCATTGCAAAAGCAAGTCGCACAACCATGCCCGACGAATAGCTCCTCACTGGCAAATCGAGGAACTGTGCAAGTTCGGAGAAATCCTCGACGTCGGCCTCAAGCCGATCAATCTCAGCACGAGGTAAGCCAAGGAATTGGCCCCGGAGCTGGATATTTTCCCGGCCAGTGAGATCCGTGTTCATCCCCTGTCCGGGATCGAGCAAGGAGGTCAGCCGACCTTCCATCGAAAGTGAACCTACCGTCGGCTGGTAGATCCCCGAGAGCGCCCGCAGAAGCGTTGTCTTTCCCGAACCGTTCGAACCAATCAATCCAAGCCGATCACCCGAGCGGAGCGAAAACGAGATATTCCGCAGGGCCTGAACAACCGGACGATGCTTTTGATCCTGTCCGAAGCGGCTCGCCGCCCTGCCCATGATCGTCTTTTTCAGCGACCGACTATCACTATGATAAAGTGGGAAATCGACTGAAATATTGAAGGCAGTAAGATGTGCCATGCTGTCAAACCCAGTACGCAATGCGCCCACGCGTCCGGGCAAAGCCAATGATACTGATGATAATGATCCCAGCGGAGATGATTAGTGCTTTCAGCACCATGTCGACGCTCATTGGTGAACCAAGTAACGGCGCGCGTAGAATTTCCAAAATATAGAAAAACGGATTGAGCTTGACCAAAAGAACGGCTCTCGGATGAGTTTCAAGAATCTTGGCGTACCACATGATTGGTGTCACGAAGAACGCAATCTGCATCAACGCCATGATGATCTGCGGCACGTCTCTGAACCGGGCACAAAACGCTCCAAAAAGTAGAGAGATCGCGAACGCATCAATGAGCCAGAGCAAGAAGGCCGGTATCGCCAGCAGGGAATATAGACTCTGATCAACACCCATAATCGCGAAAACGACCACAACTACGACGAGGTTATGCCCGAGCACGATTGTATTACGAACGACACTGCGCGCCGCATGAACGGTAAAAGGCATGCGAGTGCCCTTAATAAGAGTATCCGCGCTCGAAAAGCAGACACACCCATCCGAAATGAGGGAATTGAGATAACCCCAGAGGACAATCGAGATCGACAGATACGGCAGATAGGTGTGAATATCAGTATGAAACAGATCGGCATAGAGAAACGCCATCGCCCCAATCTGAACGCCCATGGAAATCGTCAGCCAGAACGGCCCTAGAGCCGATCCACGATAACGGAGCTTGATATCCGACAGGCCGAGCGTCCAAATCAACCGCCAGAGTCGGACGCCATCTTTCATATCTGTTGCAATTAGCTGAAACCGCTGCCCCCAGCCACGGTCTGCCGACAGCGAGAAATGCACCGGCTGCCGGAACTCTCGAATCGTCGAGCCCGGTTCAGATAGTTCTGTCATGTCCCACCTTTGCTCTAAACAAGATCTTCGGCAGTCATAGCCCGCGTGCGCCCCTCCTTAAAACACCTGCCAAATAAGGTGAAATCGTGGCATTTCTACCACTGGTTACACCCCGTCTGCACACGCAATCGCGACTTAACGTCAAGAATAACCACCTCAGCGGACATGATGACCTAATATCCCTTGAGGACGCGATACTCGCCGCTGTTCCCGTATGCCCCGGCGCTTTGGTTGATGGCGACGCAGGGGCGGCTGTTTGCCCCGCATCGGGTGATCTTGTCGAGCATTCCCGCCTTCACCCAGGCGGCGTGATTGGCCTGCAACATGGCGATTTCGCCCCGTAGCTGACTGACCGTGGTGCGATCCCACCAGACAACGGCCGTGCTGCTCAGCCAGCCGAACAGCATCAACCCGACGGTCAGGGCCACGATCCACCCCAGCAGCCGCCAGCTCGCCCAGGCCACGATCCGGCGCAACGCCTCCTCGGCAACCGCCATGCCCCCTGCCAGCCCGGCCAGATCCTCCAGCATCGGTTTGGTTGCCGCTCGGACCGTCGCCACACCTTCCTTGCCCACCTGCTCCAGCGCCGTTGTCACCGCGGCGCTGACCGCCTCACGCACCCGCTCTTCGAGGCTCGAGGCTTCCTCCGCCAGTTTCTGCCGCTCCTGCGCTAGCGCCGCCCGCTCCTCAGCAAGGCCGTTCAGCGCCCGCTGCACAGCCGCCTGCTGCTGCTCGGCGATCTCCATCAGCCCGTAGAGATGTTCCTCAGCACTACTCACATCGACATCCCCCGATCCCGCGACACGGATCTTTCCTGCTGCTTTCGAGCGGCCACCCGCTCGGCTTCACGCGCCAGCTGGCCACGCATCCGCTCTTCCGCGCCTTCAATCAGCCGGCCGATGGCCCGCCCGGCATCCGGCGATGCCAGCACCTGCGCCAGTGCAGATCCATCCTTCACCCCGAAGTCATGGCCACGCGCCCGCAGCCACTGTGCCGCTTCGGAATGACGATCCAGCAACTGCTCAAACCCCAGCAGCTCCGCCCGCGCCCCACCGACCAGAGTCGGATCAGCCGCCAGCCCCGGCAGCGCCTTGTTGTATGCCTCCGATCGCCGCGCCCACTCCCGCACCAGCCCATGCGCTCCCTTGTTGCGCGCCGCCTCGGCCGCCTGCTGCTGCCGATGCGCCTCGTACCGCTCCCGGAACCCAGCGCGTCCCGCCGCGATCTCGTGCGCTACCACCGCCTCCCGTGGCCGGACATCGAGCCCCCGCCGATGGGCATAGTCCGCCCGATCATAGTCCAGCGTGGTTTCCTTGGCCTGGGATCGGGACAGCCGCGCCGACAGGGCAGCCACGGTGCTGAATTCCTCCCGATCGGCGTAGAGCGTCACCCCGTCCCGGTGCCGCGTCATCGCCACATAGGTCAGATGCCGGTCCATCGTGCCCGAGGCCAGCACATAGGCCCGGTCCACCGTCGCCCCCTGCGCCTTGTGAATGGTGGTGGCATAGCCGTGATCCACGGCAGCATAATCCGCCATCGAGACCGACACCGACCGACCCCGCCCAGGCCCGGAGGGAGAATCCAGCCACACCAGAAGGCGGTCGTCCTCGGCCAACTCCACCGTGCCCAGCATCCCGTTCTTCACGCCCAGCTCGCGGTTGTTCTCCCGGAACAGCAGCCGATCCCCCGGCGCAAAGGCCCGCTCGCCCTCGGTCGTGCGATAAACCCGCTCGTCCGTCAGCGCGCCCCGCTCGCGCCGAACCGTCCGGATCGCCTCGTTGAGGTCCCGCACGTCCGCGTTGCGGTGCGCCAGCACCAGGCGAGAGCCATCTGGCCGCGCCTCCATATCGGCCAGCACATCCCGCACAATCGCCGCCCGCGCATCCGCCGCGGTTGCCTCAAACCGGACAGCATCGCGCTCGGCATAGGCGCGCAAACCCTCCTCTGTCTGGTGCCGCCCGAACGCCACCGACGCCGCCCGCTGCCAGACCTCGCGCTGCCGGCGGATTTCCGCCAGGTCAACAAAACCGACCCGCTCAGCCACCGCACGGAACGCCGCCCCCGGCCCGATCGGCTGCAGCTGCTCGGGATCGCCCACCAGCACGATTTTCGCACCAGCCCGGTCCGCCTCGGTGATAAACCGGGAAAGCTGCTTCGAGCCGACCATGCCGGCCTCGTCGATCACCAGCACATCGCGCGGCCCGAGCCGGTCGAACCCTCGTTCCCAGCCCCGCTCCCATGAGGCCAGCGTGCGCGAGGCAATGCCAGCCGACTCCTCCAGCCCTTCGGCCGCCTTGCCCGCCAGCGCCGCCCCATGCACCCGGTAGCCTTGCGCAACCCACGCCTCGCGGGCCGCCGCCAGCATCGTGCTCTTCCCCGCCCCGGCCAACCCCACCACCGCAGAGATACGCTCTGGCCCGCACACATGCTCGATGGCGGCCCGCTGCTCGTCGGCCAGGAATGGCCGCGTCTCAATCGCCGCTTCCACACGCCGGCCAGCGACACCGAACCCGCGACCTTGGGCCATGCGATCGGCGCTAATCGCCATATCGCGTTCGATGCCAACCATTTCCCTGGTTGAATACCGGGCTTGCTCGATCACCCGCCCGCGCTCGTCGCGCTGCTCGGCCCGCAATTCCACCAGGGCAGGCGACGCCATCACTGTTGCAAACGCCGCCTGGAACGCATCGGCATCGCCGATATAGCGGTGCAGCGCCCGCGCCACATCGTGACGATCGAATACGCTCTTCTCGCCTGTGATGAGCGTCAGCACCTGATCCGGCCGCTCCCGGATCAGCGCGGCGTTACGCTTCGCGGCGTCCTCATCGATCCGAACCCGCGATACGACCTTGCCACGCCGCTCCATCTGCGTCGCATTCACGCCCATGTGCTGCGTCGGCTCGATCTCCAGCCCGCGCTCCTGATGCGAACGGTGATCGATCCGCACATCCAGCCCTGCACGCACCAGATGTTCGTTCGTCCGCTGCTCCCAGCCGGAGCGAATATCCCGAAGCTGCTCATGCGAGGTCGGCAGACCAAGCGCCTGCAGCTTCTTGTTCTCAAGCTCGAGTTCGGATTTCTCGCCCAGGAAACCGGCCGGCATGGCCCCGATCCAGCGCCCCGCCTCGCCACGCCCGATCATCATCCGTCGCGTGGTCAGCAGGATATGGGCATGGTGGTTGCGGACATCGGTATGACCGTGGGGCGCATGGATCGCAAAATCCACCGCAACCCCGTACTGCCTGGCCAGAGCCTGAGCAAAATCCCGCGTCAGTGCCAGCCGCTGCTCCGCCGACAGCTCGTGCGGGAGCGCAACCTCGATTTCGCGAGCGACCCGCGCATCCTTGCGTCTCTCCGCCAATTCCGCAGCATTCCACAACGCTGATCGGTCACGCGCCCATTCAGGACCTACGCCATGAACAACGGTACCGTCTGCCGCTACGGTGTCATTGGGGAGAATAATCTCTGCATGCTCCACCCCATGACGCCGACTGAAGTCATGCACCATCCCATCGCGTGCATTCTCAAGACGATCGGCCGCGCGATACGCTGCCGCCGCGACTGCACTGCGACCGGAGCCACGGGCCACAGGCTTCATGCTCAGATGGTAGATCGCCATTCCACACCCACCTTACCCCGCACTGAGTTGCGCAGCAACTCGTAAGTGCGCACTTAGAGCTATACTACGTTTCGCTCTTCGTGATCGATGGCGTCATGCTGGCGGGATGTTCCGTGCCTGATATGTCGAGGATTTCAGCACTTTACAGTTCGATATGAATGGCCGATCAGACAGGATACTGGAAGTTTGAGCAAGAACCGGTGATATTCCGATCAATGCAATCGATTTGTCCACGTTGCCGAGCGCCGATGATCTGCCAGCCTGAAGGCGGTTGCTGGTGCGCAAAACTGCCGACCGTCACACCGATGCCCGCAGATGACGCAGCACATTGCCTCTGCCCGAATTGCCTGTGGGAGATGCAGGACAAGGCACGTCGAACCGTCGCTGCCGTCGATCACGACAGAACCGAGGAAACCCATGGCTCGCAAACCCATTGAACAGCAGATCGCCCAGCTTGAAGCCCGTGCCAAGACTCTCAAGGCACGGCTGGCAAAGCAGGATCGTGCCAGAGACACCCGCCGTAAAATCCTCATCGGCGCACTGGTGCTTGATCGTCTCGAACACAACGCCGATGCCGAATTCTCCGAACGTCTCGCCAACTGGCTCCGACGCGAGCTCCCAGGCTTCCTCACCCGCGAAGACGACAAGGCTCTCTTCGCTGATCTGCTGAACGGTAAAGCCGACGCTCCGGCAACAATTCCAGAACCGAGGAAAGCCGAAGCGTAATGTCACTCAACGGTGATCTGTTCTTGCTTCCGACATTTTGTCCCCCTCATGCGGGGGATGTGGGTTTGGATTTCAGTGCTCCGGCTCCCATGGATTGAGGAGCGGTACGCCGGTTGTGTGAAAGTCCGCGACGTTGCGGGTCACGATGGTCATGCCATGGGCCAACGCTGTTGCGGCGATGAGTGCATCCCGTTCGGCGTGAGGATCAGGAACATGCAAAGTCGCGCAGCGCCGGGCGACGGCTGTATCCACTGGGAAAATGCGCCCTTCGAACTCGGGCAACACCTGCTTTTCCAGCCAGGCGCGCAGCAAATCCCCTTGATCGGGGTCTTTCCGCTCGATTTGCAGGATGCCGATCTCGATTTCGAGGATAGTGATCGCCGAGATGTAGAGGGTTTCGGCGTCTACGCTGTCGGCCCAGATGGCCACCTGAGGGTGCGCCTTACCCAGGCGCACCTTGCGGAGTTCAGAGACGACATTGGTATCGAGGATGAACATCAGGAGAAATCGGCGGGGCGAAGGCCAATGCTGACGCGAGGCGGGTCAAATTCGATATCGGTAAGGCCAGGCATGGCCAGTGCGTCAGCAATGCTGCGGCGCTTTCCCGTGATGCGGTGGTATTCCTCGATGCTGAGTAGGACGTGTGCGGGTTTGCCCCGGTCAGTGATGAAAACCGGACCTTCTGAAGCGGCTTTCTTGGCCCGGCTGGTGTCCTGATTGAACTCCCTGCTGGATAGGGTGGTGATGGTCATGGGTGGCACTCCTGCTGTCAGGGGCAATCAGATTGAGTATAAACGTTACTACAACAATCTTTCTTTTGTCAATGCCACTTTGCTTTTCTGGCTGTGGAGAGGCGTCAAGGAGCCGCCCGGAGGCCGCAGCGGAGCGCAGCCTGTAGGCGAGCACCGAACGGGAGAGGACGGCAGGCGGAGCCGGTCCTTGACGCCCTGGAGCGGCCCTGAGCCTATCGGATGGGGGGCACAGCCCAGCGGGCTTCGCCCTTGTCCTCCTGCACCCCTGCCCTTCGGCGAGAACGGGGTGCAGGGGCAGCGCCTCTGCGTTGGGCAGATAGGCCTGAAGTAACGAAACGCCCTGCGCTGTAGCATAAGCGGACAAAGTGGGAACGTTGACTGGTTGGGATGGAGGTTTTCTGCGGGTTTGAGCGGAGAGCGCGGTTTTGAGGCCGGGATCGCGCGATGACGGAAAACACCTGTTTTCCGTCGGTGGTCCGAGACCTGCCGCAAAATCCCGAATTTTGCGCCGAATCATCTACGGAAAACACCGTCGGAATGGCATGATGTACGGAAACCGTCTCGAAGGGGATTTCCGTACATGCTGATCGGTTACATGCGCGTCTCGACCGACAATGACCGACAGGTGCTCGACCTGCAGCGCGATGCCCTGCTCGGAGCCGGGGTCGATGAGCGGCATCTGTTCGAGGACCGTGCCGGCGGCAGCCGGCGCGATCGGCCGGGTCTCGCCGCGGCACTGGCCTATCTGAAATCGGACGATTGCCTCGTGGTCTGGAAGCTGGACCGGCTCGGCCGGTCGCTGCCGCATCTTCTGGAGACGGTGAACAGCCTCAGGACTCGTGGCGTCGGCTTCCGGTCCCTGACCGAGCAGATGGACACTACGACGCCGCAGGGGGAATTCCTGTTTCATGTCTTTGGCGCTCTGGCACAGTTCGAGCGTTCGCTGATCCAGGAGCGGGTGCAGGCAGGTCTGGCGGCCGCCCGTCGCCGGGGTCGGCGGGGCGGCCGGCCGGTGGCGATCGACGCCGAGAAGCTGGCGGCAGTGATCACCGCGCTCGACACCGGCGCCACGAAATCGTCGGCCTGCCGTACTTTCGGCATTTCGCGGAGCACGCTGGTCGACTCTCTGGCCCGGATCGGCTGGTCTCCCGGCCTGAACAAACAGGAGGGAGGGACCAGTGGGTCATCGACGGATATTGACCGGGGAACAGATCGCGCAGCTGTTTGACCCGCCGACTGATCGCCGCGGGATGATCCGCCATTACACGCTGTCCGCTGCTGATCTTGCGGTGATCCGGCGCGGCCGCGGCGATCATCACCGTCTCGGTCTGGCTCTGATGCTCTGTTACCTACGATATCCCGGCCGGCCGCTCCATGCCGGCGAGACACCCGATCCTGCCCTGGTCGCGTTCGTCGCCGCACAGGTCGACGTCTTGCCGGAGTATCTCGGTGCTTATCTGGGGGTGGATCAAAACCGGCGCCGGCATTCGGCGGCTTTGCAGGATCGTCTTGGGTTGCGGCCATGGGGGCCGCGGGTGGCGGCGGACCTTGCCGACTGGCTGCTGGCGCATGCGCTGGAAACCGACCGGCTGGTCGATCTTGCGGCTTTGGTCCTGGACGAGTGCCGCGGTCGCGGGATCCTTCTACCTCCCCCGGCGCGGCTCGAGCGGCTCTGCATCGAGGTTCGATACCGCGCGCGCCGGGAAATCGAGCGCCGGCTGACCGAGGGTCTGTCCGCCGATCAGCGGCATGGGCTGGATACGCTGACGGAACGGCGTCTGGACACCAGCCAGAGCTGGCTGGCATGGCTCCGCCAGATTCCGGAATCGGCAAAACCGGCATCCATGCTCGGGTTGATCGAGAGGTTGGAGCATATCCGGGCAATCGGCATCGATCCAGAGCGCGGTTACCGGATCAATCAGGCCCGGCTCGCCCAGCTCGTTCGCGAGGCCGGCCGAACCACAGTGCAGCATGTTGCCGGCTACGAGCGCCGGCGCCGGCATGCCGTGCTCACCGCGATCGCTCTCGACCTGTCGGCCCGCCTGACGGATCAGGCGATCAATCTGTTCGAGCGGCTGATCGGCGCGATGTTCCGCAAGGCGGAAGGCCGACATGCCCGGGCGTTCCAGGCCGAAGGCCGGGCGATCAACGAGAAGGTCCGGCTTTATGCGAGGATTGGCGCCGCCCTGATGGCCGCGCGCGCCGGCCAGGGCGATCCCTTCGCGGCGATCGACAAGGTGATACCCTGGGAGCGGTTCTGCTCGACCGTTGTTGAAGCCGAAACTCTGGTTCGTTCTGAGGATTTCGATCCTTACGAGGTGCTGAGCGACCATTATGCTGGCATTCGGCGCTGGGCGCCGGCGTTTCTGGCCGCTTTCGAGTTTCAGGGTGTTCCCGCCGCGGCGTCGTTGATGCGCGCGATCGCCATGCTGCGCGCCATGAACAGCGCGGGAGCGTCGACGCTGCCCAAGTCAGCGCCGACCGCCTTTGTCCGGCCGCGCTGGGCGCGTCATGTCCTCACGGCACGTGGCATCGACCGGCGTTACTACGAACTCTGCGTCCTGGCGGAATTGCGTCAGCGCCTTGCTGCGGGCGATGTCTGGGTTACCGGCAGTCGGCAATATCGGGCCTTCGAGGAGCGGCTGATCTCCAGAGAGACATTGCAGGTCCTGCAGAAAGAGTCCGGCATTCCGGTCGCCGTCGAGACCGACTTCGAGCGCTTCATCGCGACCAGGCGCACCTGGCTGGATGCGCGGCTGGCCGAGGTCGACGCCCGTGCCCGGGGCGGGCTGCTTCCCGATGTGACGATCGAGAAGGGCGTGCTGAGAATCACGCCGATCGAAAAATCGACTCCGCCCGAGGCCGAAACGCTGGCAGCGAAGCTCTATGCCACGCTGCCCCGCATCCGGATCACCGACCTGCTGACGGAAGTGGCCGGCTGGACCGGCTTCCCGGACTGCTTCACCCATCTGCGCACCGGCGAAACCGCTGCTGATCCCCGGGTGCTGATGGCGGGGCTGCTGGCCGATGGCCTCAATCTCGGCCTGACCCGGATGGCGGAAGCCTGCAGCATCGCCAGTCTGGGCCAGCTCGCCTGGACCGCTGACTGGCACATCCGCGACGAGACCTACGCCCTGGCGCTGCGCCGCCTGGTCGAGCATCAGAACCGCGAGCCGCTCGCCGCCCTCTTCGGGTCTGGAACCGCCTCATCCTCGGACGGGCAGTTCTTCCGCGCCGGCGGCTCCGGCCGTGATGCGAGCCGGATCAATGCGCACTACGGCCCTGAACCGGACCTGAAATTCTACACCCATCTCTCCGATCGCTATGCACCGTTCCACACCAGGGTGATCGCCGCGACCGCGAGCGAGGCCGTGCATGTCCTCGATGGCCTGCTCGATCATCACGGCGAAGCGCCGCCACGTCAGCACCGGCACCATACCGATGGCGGCGGGGTGTCGGATCATGTCTTTGCCCTGTGCGCCCTGCTCGGATACGTGTTCGCGCCGAGAATTCCCGATCTCAAGGACCGGCGCCTCTACAGTTTTGCCCGGCCGGCAGCCTATCCGACGCTTGCGCCGATGATCGCCGGCCGCATCAACGTCGACCTGATCCGCGCCCATTGGCCCGATCTCCTGAGAATTGCCACCTCAATCCGCACCGGCACAGTGTCTGCGTCGGTGATCCTGCGGCAACTCGCCGCCTATCCACGGCAGAACGCCGTTGCCGCGGCGCTGCGCGAGCTCGGACGTCTCGAGCGCACACTGTTCACCCTCGACTGGCTGGAAGATCCGGGACTGCGCCGTGAAAGCAGTCACGAACTCAACAAGGGCGAGGCCCGCAATAGCCTGGCCCGCGCCGTCTTCATTCACCGGCTCGGCGAAATCCGCGACCGGACCTTTGAAAACCAGAAACATCGAGCCTCCGGCCTGAACCTGGGGTCACCGCACGATCTGTTCAAAATCGTACGCTAAGCGTTGGCGGGCTGCCTGGCGAGGGTACGATAGATGGTTGGGCGGGAGACGGAGAATAGGTCTGCGAGATCAGTGATGGAATAATTGCCAGTGTCGTACATGCGGCGCAGTTCTTTTTGTTGTCTTTCGGATAGCGTCGGCCTTTTGCCGCGTAATTTTCCTTTGGCGCGAGCGATGGCCATGCCTTCTCTGGTACGTAACCGGATCAGGTCGGCCTCAAACTCTGCGAAGGTGGCGAGAATGTTGAAGAACATCTTCCCCATTGGGTCGGTTGGGTCATAGACGGCCGCGCCGAGCGCGAGTTTGACACCGCGGGTAATGAGTTCATCGGCGATCGCACGGGCATCTGGAACGGAGCGTGCAAGGCGGTCGAGTTTTGGCACGACCAGGGTGTCGCCTTTACGCACCGCCGCCAAGGCTTGAGCAAGCCCGGGGCGGGCACGATTGGTGCCTGTGAGGCCATGGTCCGTATAGATGCGGTCCGGCTTTACCCCGAGCTGTTCGAGTTCGGCGCGTTGCGCGGCGAGATCTTGCCGGTCGGTTGAACAGCGGGCGTAACCGATCAGGGTGTGGGCCATGCGGAATTGTAACGTATGACCCCCCTTCATTGCAAAAGATATCGTACCAGTTAAATGATCCATCCGTTGCCGAGGGAAACAGCCACCAGTGCCAGGCCGTTACATCTGTCCGTTGAACGATCCTCTTGCGGACGCACGGTGGGCGCTAATTTTCTCATCAACCGGAACCCGATATGCCACTCCGCGTTCTTTTATCCGCTGAACAACGAGCCCGTTTGTTTTCAATTCCAACGGACATGGCCTCCATGAGCCGGCATTACGTACTGGATGCTGCTGACCTCGCTATGGTCAGGGTCAGACGCCGGGCAAGCAACCGGCTCGGCTTTGCCGTGCAACTCTGTGTTCTCCGCTTCCCAGGCCGCACTCTGGATCCATCGGAATATCCACCGGCGCCGGCGCTGGCTTTTGTTGCTGAACAGATCGGTGTCGATCCTTTGTTGTTTGCGGAATACGCGCGCCGTGCTGAAACCCGTCGGGAGCATTTGGTCGAGCTCCAAAAGTTCACTGGTCTGCGTAGTTTTGGCCTCGATGACTGGCGCGCCTGCCTACATGCTGGTGCGGATACGGCTTGGGCCACAGATCGCGGCGAACCCATCATCCAGGCTATGCTCGTTCATCTGAGAGAAAGCCGGGTATTGCTTCCCTCGGCGACAGTGTTGGAGCGAATTGGACTGGCCGCCCGTGTCCGAGCACGCAAGAAAACATTCGAGGTGCTGGCAGCCGGGATGGCCGATGCGGAGCGCAGTGCTCTGACCGAGCTGCTGACGGTCGATCCCGAGTTGCGTCGCTCCCGTTTTGCCTGGCTGCGGGATTATTCGGAATCACCAGCTCCCTCCAACATCGTCTCCCTGCTCGATCGCCTCGAATATGTCCGCGCCATGGGCATTGATCCCGCACGGGCTGGTCGTATCCATGCTGCCCGCCTGGTCCGGCTGACCGACGAGGGGGCGCTCATGACCGTGCAGCACATCGCCGATCTGGAGCCGGCGCGGCGCACAGCCATTCTCATTGCCCAGATCGCAAGCCTGGAAACCCGTCTGACGGACGCGACGCTTGCCATGTTCGAGAAATATGTCGGCACTTTGTTCAGCCGGGCGCGCAACCGCGATGAGCGTCGGTTTCAGGCCACGCGGCGCGATGTCGCCAAGGCGCTACTGCTGTTCCGCCGGACGATCGCCGCCCTTCGCCAGGCGAAGGAGGCCGGAGAAGATGGGATCACCGCCATCGAGCGCGAGATCGGCATGAACCAGCTCGAAGATGTGCTGCCGATCATCGGCGCCGTCGCCGATGTGGCGGATCAGGATATTTTGGTCACGGCGGCCGAGCGATATACGGTGCTCCGCCGGTTCAGCCCCCGCTTCCTGGCCGCCTTCGATTTCCGGTCGAATATGCCGAACGATCCCGTTCTGGCCGCGATCGAACTTCTCCGCGCCCTGAACCGTGGCGCGATCCGCAGCTTGCCCAAGCGGCCGCCCTCCACGTTCCTGCCGCCGCAGTGGCGGAAATTGATTTTTGCCGGCGGCACAGCCGACCGGCGGCTCTATGAAACAGCGGTGCTGGCCGTGCTGCGCGACAAGCTGCGGGGCAGTAATATCTGGGTCGCTGGCAGCCGCGATTACCAGGCGTTCGAGACCTATCTGCTTCCGGCCGGGGCGGGTGCGGCCACCGGCATCGATGGTGAGGCCGATCCCGATCGTTACGTCGCAAGCCGGGCAGAGATGCTGCGCGAGCGTCTGACCTTCGTGGCCGCCCGGGCCGCGCAGGGCGACCTCGACGGGGTGGAGATTGAGGACGGCAAACTTTTTATCGCCCGCACGCCGCCCACCGTGCCCGACGCGGCTCGCGATCTGGCGCTGCGGCTGAACAGTATGCTGCCGCGGGTGCGGATCACCGAGGTTTTGAGCGAGGTCGATGCCTGGACCGGGTTCACGGACAGGTTCGTGCATCTGCGCACCGGTAACCCCGTCACCGACAAAGCGGCCCTGCTGGCAGCGGTGCTCGCTGACGGCACCAATCTTGGCCTTGCCCGCATGGCGGACGCCTCGCGCGGTCTCAGCTATCACCACCTGGTCAATGTGGCCCAATGGCACATCAGCGATGACAATTATGTCGCCGCCCGCGCCGCCATCATCAATGCGCACCATGCACACCCCATGGCGGCAATCTGGGATGATGGGACAAGCTCGTCTTCGGACGGGCAATATTTCCGGGCCGCAGGCCGCGCCGGAGCCGGCGGCTCGGTAAACGCCAAATACGGCATCGAGCCGGGCGCGGTGATCTACACCCATGTTTCCGGTCAATACGGACCGTTCCACACGCGCGTCATCTCCGCGACGATGAGCGAGGCGCCTTATGTGCTCGACGGGCTGCTGCATCATGTCCACCAGACCGATCTGCGCATCGCCGAGCATTATACCGATACCGCCGGCGCGACCGATCATGTCTTCGGTCTCTGCCATCTGCTGGGTTACAGGTTTGCCCCCAGGATCAAGGATCTCCGGGACCGCAAGCTCTACACGATAGAAAAGCCAGGCACCTGGCCGCTGCTGGTGCCGCTCATCGGCGACGCCGTCGAAACCACCGCCATCCTCGGGCAATGGCCGGAGTTGATGCGGTTAAAGGCATCCATCAATGCCGGCACTGTTCTGCCTTCCGTCATCTTGCGGAAGCTGGCCGCCGCCGGTGGAGGAAACACTCTGTCCAGGGCGTTACGGGCTGTGGGGCGGATCGAGCGCACCCTGTTCACCCTGCAATGGCTGTCCGATCCCGCTCTGCGCCAGCGCAGTCATGCCGGGCTCAATAAGGGCGAGGCCAGCAATGCCCTGCGCCGCGCCGTATTCTTCCATCGCCAGGGTGAAATCCGCGACCGCACCTTCGAAAATCAGAGCTTCCGGGCCTCCGGGCTCAGTCTCATCACCGCCGCCATCGTCCACTGGAATACCATCTATCTCGACCAGGCCGTCCAGCACCTGCGGGCCCAGGGTACGGCAGTGCCCGATGATCTCCTGGCGCATGTCGCGCCGCTCGGATGGGAACACATCGCTCTGACCGGCGATTATGTCTGGAATCCCGCCAATCCCAATGCCAGCTTCAGGCCGCTACGCGATGTTCGCGCTCCGTTCATACCCCGCGCCGCTTAGCGTACGATTTTGAACAGATCGTGCGGTGACCCCCCCCTGGTCACCGCCATCATCCTCTGGAACACACGCTATCTCGCGCAAGCCATACAGGCCCTACGCCAGGTCGAGGATGTGCCCGGAACCCTCCTCACGCATCTCTCGCCGATCGGCTGGGAGCATGTGAACCTGACCGGCGACTACATCTGGAGCGCCAATCAGAAATCGACGGAAAACCATGCCGGATTGCGACCTCTCAGGCCAATCCCCGACACGACCATAAAGGCCGCCTGATGTTCCTGCTTTGTCCGCTTATGCTACAGCGCAGGCCGTTTCGTTACTTCAGGCCTTCTAGTCGCCTGCGTTCACCACTCGTTCACGTTAGGCGTACGTAAAATTCACTTTCGTGTCTGCACCCTCTAGCGGAACGGTTTCTGTGCCCACACTGTTCCCGTACCGGTCGAGGCAGGCAAACAACAGCATCCTCTTCATGTTTGCGACCGGCACCGGGCGGAGGAAACCTAAACAAATCGGACCGGGCCGGGATACCGTGCAACGACCGCATCATTGGTCAAAAGCGTGATTCCCTCGACCATCGCCTGGACAATCAGAAGCCGGTCGAACGGATCCTTGTGGATCGCGGGCAAACCCTCGATCGCCACCGCATGTTCGCTCAGGATCGGAAGTTCCAGATAACCATTGTCGATCAGTCCGCGCCGCAATACCCGTGCGTCAACTTCGAAATCCGGCCGGCCAAGCCCTTGCTTGATCGCAATCTCCCACAGGCTGGCCGCGCTGAAATACAGTTCGTTCCCCGGATCGGCGATCAGTTCCCGGGCGGCTTCCGGCATCCGCGGCGCATTCTCTGCGGCCCAAAGCAGCAGATGCGTATCCAGCAGCAGCTTCACGCATCGTCCTCGAACAGCTTCCGGACCTCGTCAGCCCCGATCCTGTTGAAATCGTCCGGCACCCTCATCCGCCCGGCCATGAACCCGAGCCGCCGGGTGCTGGATGCTTCCGGTTTGCCCAGGGCAGTGACTTTCACCAGCGGCTTGCCCGCCTTGGCGATCAGGAACCCCTCCCCCTTCAGAGCCTGCTCGATCAGCCGGGACAGATGGGTCTTTGCCTCGTGAATGTTATAGGTCCGCATTACGGCACACACTAGTTTAGTTTACAGGACTTAGTTTATATCATCCAGGCCCGGACACAAGACTTTGCCTCTGCTATTTTCTCCGCTCCATATTCCTCAGGTGGTTTTCCCTGTCGCGGGCAGGTTCCGTGCCCGCGACATTCCGTTCAAGCCGGTTCTACCGGTCAGAGCCGTTCGATCCTGCCTGCAACCTCGTCAATCAACGCCACGACCTCATGGACGCGCTCCTTGTCGAGCCCACCCTGCAGCCGGTTGATCAGCACGCTGGTCTTCTGCGCCTAGATCCGGCGCACGATCACAGCGCCGCCACCTTCTCGTGAACATCTCGGACAGCCGCCTCGATATCCGCCAGTACCCGCTCGGCCGAGGCCGCCGAGGCGTCATCCCCGTCCCGTGCCGTCTGCCACTGTTTCAGTTGCGCGCCCAGCACGTTCATGTGGCCCACCGCATCGGCCAACGCGTAGATCGCCCGCTGCTCCACCCGCCCCCGGATGTCCACTGACAGCGCACCCGCCCGTACAAAGTCGCTCAGCGACTGCCCGGTAACGTTGGCTAGCTCCTCGATCGCCTTGCGCTCGGAAGGCGTGCAGCGCACCCGGACTATCTCTGTCCGGGTCTCGCGCGCAGAGCGGATCTGTCGGGGGTAGGCTGTGTCCATCGTCGTGTTTCTTCTTCTCCGCTTCTGGCCGGATCGCCGCCGGCCCTCATACGCGCGTCGAGCCGCAGGCGAGCAGGCCCTACCCCACCGCACTTGTGGCTACAAGTGTCATTCTTGCCGCTGGACAGAGTTCTGCCCGCCGGCAGTTCAAAGCGGAGCAAACCGGATTGGCATGCGGAGAAGAGGACGGGCCTGGAGAAGGCAGGGTGCGGAATGACCGGCCCCGCGCGCCTTCAGTCCATGTCTCTGGCCTCGAGCGCGGCCTCATAATCCTGCCCGCCATGAAATATTCCGAGGATCGCCACGCGGTCGGCACCAACGGTAAAGGCAATCACCGTGCAGTTTTCGGAAACTGTTAATCCTCAGACCCACCCGGATATCGTCGCAGGCGATCCCGCGTCCGGGAAACAAGTTCAAGGCCTCACAGCGGGACATGATCGTGTCGGTGTAGCGCAACGCGATGTCCGGCGAAGCCGCGGTCGCGATCCGTCGATACAGCGCAACCAGCTAGTCACGCGCCTCCGGCGTGAAAACAACCGGATAGCGCTTCACCGCGAACCGGTGGCTTTCGCATGTTCGGATGCCAGGGTAGCATGCACCCCGTCCATGGCGACTGCACGGGACGGGTCCGAGCACTCGGAAGATTCCGGATTGAATCGTGGCTCGCGAAGCTTCGGAACAATCAATAGTGGCTGAGGACAGGCTTTTTTCCTGCGGCACGTGCCCGCTTTTCAACCCGATCCAATAGGACCCTTTTCGCAGTGGTCCGCGTCTTTCCAGCGTTCCGCAGAGCGTCAGTCGGCACGTTCCGGCCGGCAGCGTCGAGTTCACGCGCTTTCGCGGCAGTCCTTTTCAGGTGTGTCTCGAGCTTGATCGTCCTCATGGCTCCGATTCCGAATCCAGGCCGTCCAGGAGCGAGATATCCCCGCCTTCCTCTTCTACCCGCTTCTTCAAATAGGCGGATAGGCGGAATCGATCTTGTCCGCCATCTCGAAAAGAACCCGTGCCTGGTATCAGGCGTGATACATCCGGCGGCTTGTCCCCCGCATACTGCCCCAGACGGTCACCAATAAGGTCTTCGATCGCCGGCAAGACAACAACACTCCCCGCATTAATCTGGAACTGCGCAACACGCATCAGATCCGCGCGACCGTCAAACATGGGACCTGTGACCAGTTGCCAGCCGAACTGCGGATAGTCAGGGTGATAATACCTGACCTTGAGCTTCCCTGCCCGATCCTCGGGACAAAACCCGCGCTGCAGCAGGATCTCGTGAAACCACTCCTCTGCTGCAACAATCAGGTCGAAATCCGCGGAATGGCAAGCCCCTCCGGTCCACAGTGTCGCGGTGCGGCTTTTCCCGGCCCTGAACTTCTGTCCTGGGCGCGCAGGCCCCA
This sequence comes from Acidiphilium multivorum AIU301, assembly GCF_000202835.1. Lineage (NCBI taxonomy): Bacteria > Pseudomonadati > Pseudomonadota > Alphaproteobacteria > Acetobacterales > Acidocellaceae > Acidiphilium > Acidiphilium multivorum. The sequence continues at coordinate 1,305 of NC_015188.1, read as the reverse complement.
GATGGACTTGCCGAGGTTGAGCTCGCCGGCCCGGGCCTTGGTGACCATGCCGTGGAAATACCCCCCGGGCGTGCTCCGGAAATGCCCCGCCGGGCGTGCCGAGACAATAGCCAGCGCAATCGCCGCCTGCTCCCGGCCCATGGCAAGGCATGCCTCACCCCAGAGCGGCTTCGACACTCCGAGATCATGCCGCAGCCAGTCCGCCGCCTCCACAATATCCGGCCAGGCCGGCGATGACCGCCCGAGATACGGCCGCAGCCGCGGTGCCAGCCGCACTAGCTCGTCCGGTGTGATCCGCAGCACCGTTCCATCGTCCTGCCGGGCGGGTTTTTGCGCCCCCCTCCCCGTCTGTGGTCCCGACGATCCGTCCCGCAGTCCCGGCTTGCCGACCGCGGCCACCGACCTCACCGGGGTCGGACTACTTTTCTCAATGCCAGATACCGTATCCTGTTCAGGATCAGGGTTTGATTTGTATTTGTATTGGTGGGGCCGGTTTTCCGGCCCCTTGGGGTCGGTTTCCACATCTTTCTGTGCCATTCCCCGCCTATCGGCGATCAGGCTCTCAAGCCGCTGGCGCAGCTCGCCATGACGGTCCTCGAGCCGGGTTACGCCAAAGGCGAGGACATCGGATCTCTCCTCCTTGCCCAGACGCCAGCACAGCCGACGCGCCTCCTCCGCCTCCCGCACAAAAGCCACCGGCTCCAGCCCGACCTCGACCGCCGTTTCCACGATCTGCTCGATCGCCTTGCGGGCAATCGTCACCCGCCGGCGCAACTGGCGAACCGCCTCACGCTCCGCCCGCCCCTTCTCCGCCACAGCCCGGAATTCCTCGAGCCGCACCCCAAGCGGTGACAGGTCGAACCCATACGCCTCGACAATCCGCCCACTACGATCACGCCGCCCGTAACGCTTGCCATTCGGACTGTCCCGCATCACCACCAGGCCCAGCTCGACCAGAAGCCGGTTCAGCGCCTTGGTCTGCGATACCCCCAGATCAAGATCCGCCTGCTGGACCGTAGCGGACGGCCAGACCACCGGACGCGCCCCCGGCTCCCAGTCCTGCCGCTGGGTAAAGCGGAACAGCCAGTCCACCGCATGCACCACCCGCGGCGGCAGGCCGAGATAGGGCGCCGCCGCCTTGAAGGCCGCCAGAACCGCGCCCGGCCCCCCTGCCCCGTCTGACAGTCCGGTGAAACCTTCCGCGGTCCGGTCCGTCGCAATCATCGCCAGGCTCAACCGGCGAAGTCCGCCAGGCCTCTGATTTATATTGGTATTTCGCCCGAAACCGGGACTTTCCGTCTCCAT
>NC_015187.1 GCF_000202835.1 Acidiphilium multivorum AIU301 | reverse complement strand
GCGACTCCCCCTTGCAAGCTAGGGCTTGCATTTTCGAGGGCTCTGGGGCATTTTGGCTGTGCAGTTTGAGTTTTGTGCCCACCAGTTTGCCGCTGATGGACACGGTATCAGCCAAAAGCCTATGTCGTTTGCAGGTCCCGTCCTCTTTGGGCGGGATTTTGCTTTTCTAGGCGTGTTTCGCGGTCATTCCTCCTGTGTCAAAGTGGCGTATAGCCTGCGACTCGCGCGGGCGAGTCCGGGCATTCGCGATGATGACCGCCGCTCCCCAAGAGAGCAACGTCAACGCGCGACTGTGTGTTGTTTTGGGAGCACGTCCAATGCGATGATGTGGGTTTATCCATCTTTCTGAATCGTGGGGCGCTGGTCGAGTCATGTGCGCGCATCGGACAAACTGATGCGAACAGCAGGTGTCAGACATAAGGAACATAGATGTATGGGCAAAACGGAGCATCCGGCCACCAAGCCGGTGAGCAGCCCCAATAAAAGAACGAGCGAGTTGTCGGCAATCGACGGCCGCGTACTGAAAGCGCCGGAACGATTCGTGTTCGGCGCCAACGTGAGGGCGGGGCGAAACGCGCTTGGCCTGTCGCTGACCCAGATGGCTAACCTCATCGACGCTGACCGCGCCTATATCGGCAAGGTTGAGCATGGAAAGATCAACGTTTCCATTGATCGCATGTCCTCGATCGCCGAACTGTTCCGCGTGCACCTTTATGAACTCTTGCAACCCGAGTTTGCATTGAGTTATAAAAACATACGATTTCAAGATTCGCAAAACATTACGACTAAGCAGACTACGGCTCCCGCTAAAGGACGGCGACGATCTAAGGACGAATGAAATACCACCCCGGCAATTTTGCGCTGCGTGGCAAAGCCGGGGGAAAATCCAACAAGAAACATGACAGAGATGTAACCGACTCCTCACTTTTAAAGCGGCTCCTATCTCGATGCCCCGCCAGGCCCGGACGCTTGGCCAGGGGATTTTGGTTCATCCTCGGCGATGTTCTCCTTGAGCATTTTGATGCGCCGCTGCGCAGCTTGGCGTACTGCCCGCGCGCAGAAATCCGCCAGAGATTCGTTTGCCGTCAGATACCCGAGAAGTTCGGGATACACGTCCAACGAACGGATCGCGATCTCAAGCTCGGCCGCCTCTCTCATAAAATCCGATCGGTCCTCATGGTCCGCCAGCAGCGACGGAATCGCTTTGACTGCCGGCGTCGGCAACCGCACCACGACTCGCTCTGCATCCATTCGCTTACGTCCCATACGTTGGTTTGTAATGGCGGGCATCGATTCCATCAAAAGGTGACACGTTATCTTATAACGTTGCCACGATATTGACTGTGTTGCATCGATTCTGCAATATGAGAACCATGAAAAATTACAGCCGAGTGGCCAGCCTGAGCCGGAATGACGGGAGATGCTGATCGCCCCGGCCATTTTCCTCGCTCTCGCGAATCGCTGCGCCCCCGAGGTCGCACCGGGAACGCTGGCGGCGGTTGCCAGCACCGAGTCGGGGTTCAACATTTTGGCGATTCACGACAACACCACACGCCAGAGCATACGGCCCTTGGATGCGCCCGGCGCGATTGCCCTTGCCAAGCGGCTGATTGCCGCCGGGCATTCGGTTGATCTCGGCCTCATGCAGATCGATAGCGCGAACCTCACCCACTTGGGGCTGACAGTCAGCACGGCCTTTGATGCCTGTGCGTCGGTGCGGGCGGGCGGCAAGCTGCTGGCGCAGGATTACAAGCAGCCGAACGGGCAGGGGCGTCAGGCGGCGCTCCTGGCCGCGCTCTCGCGCTACAACACGGGTTCAGCCTGGCAGGGATTCCAGAACGGCTACGTCAACCGCGTGGTCTCAACCGCCAGATATGTTGTGCCTGAAATCGACTCCGCCGATAGCGTGCAAGCCCCCAAGGCCAGCGCCTCCCGTCAGGCCAGCCCGTCATCCGCCTCATCTCCTCCGCGCTCGCCATCCTGGGATGTGTTCCCGAACTCGATCGGCCCGGCTGGCTTCGCGGCGGCGCATGCGGTGACGCTTCAAGCGTCCCGCGCTTCTGGCCCCAGCGGCCCGGCTCAACCCTCAAAACAGGAAACTCACGGTGAAACAAAGGCTCACTAAGCTACGCGCTGGCGTGGCAAATATCGCGGCTGGGACGGCTAGCAAGATGGGCCGGGGCTCATGGTTACAGCCTGCCGTTATTGTGGCGGCCAGTCTCCTTCTTCCCGCCGTCGCACATGCCCAGGTGGTTTCTGGCGGCACCAGCCCCACAACCATCATCGACAACATCGCGACATTCATCCTCGGCCCGTTCGGCGAGGGCGTTGCCGTGCTCGCCGTGGCCGCAGTCGGCTTCATGTGCTGGACCGGCCGCGTGGGCTTCCACGCGATCGGCTGGCTCGCGGCCGGCCTGGTTCTGGTGTTCGGCAGCTCCTACCTCGTGACAACCTTCGTGGGCGGTGGCTGAGCCATGAGCGAAAGGCAGCGCGATCCTCTATTTGTCGCCGCGACACGGCCGGCGCTGTTTCTCGGGCTGCCGATCGAGATGGCCGTGGCAATCATCATGATCGGCGCGATGATCGTCATCTTTGGGCACAACCCCTTTTATCTGACGCTGGTGCTGCCGCTCTGGTTCGGGGCGCGCTGGCTCGTTCGCTACGACTACAACGCGCCCCGTGTGGCCTGGCTGTGGTTCCGCACCAAGGCCACCGGCGCCGGGGAAAATCAGGCTTGGGGCGGGGCATCTCCCGCGCCGTTCCCGATGAAGGTCCAGAAGGGCAGGGGGATGCGCGATGCCGGGTAATCAAATCAGGGCGGAACGCAGCGCCGAACGCTATTTGCCGTATCTCGGACATGTTCGGCCGGACATCCTGCTCATGGATGACGGCAGCGTTCTCGCCATGGCCGAAATCCCCGGCGCTCCCTATGAGCTGGCGGCCGATGCGGATCGCGCCGCGAGCCTGGTCACGGTCAATGCGCTCTGCAAAAACGTCGCGGATGACAACGTGACGCTGCATTCGGCTTTCGTGCGAGGGCCGGGGGCCGGGCAGCTCGCGCACGCGCTCATGCCCAACGAGTTCGCTGCCTCCCTCGATCGCGCCTATCGCGAGCGCGTCCTCACGGGCCGCCTCTACCAAAACACTTGGTATCTGACGGTGATTGTCTCCCCCCGCAATCCGCTGGGCGGCAAGGCGGGCGGCGCCACGGGCTCCTTGTTCGGTGGCAAACGGGAGCGCCAGAAGCCCCACGCAACCGCCGAAGGCATCCGCCAGCTAGAGGAGATTTGGCAAACCATCAGCCAAACCCTCGCCCCTTATGATGTCCGCCGGCTGGGCCTGCGGCCTGCCGCCAATGGCCAGTTCTATTTCAGTGAAATCGCCGAGGCGCTGCGCCTGATCCTGACGGGCACGGCGGCGCCGGTGCCCCTGGTCAGCGGCCCGCTCGGTGCCGCCCTCTATACCGATCGCGCGATCTTCGGCCGCCGCGCCTTTGAGCTGCGCGGGCCGGGCGTTTCCCGGTTCGGGGCGATCTTCGGCTATCGCGAGTATCCGTCCGAAACCTATGCCGGCATGTATGATGGGGTCTTTTCCCTGCCGTGCCCGGTGGTGATGGTCCACACCTTCGACTTTCACGCACGGCATACCTCTGAAAAGCGGCTCGGCCTGAAATCGGCTCAGATGACGGCCGCGAACGACAAAGCCAAATCGCAGATCAATGATCTGGCCGACGCACAGGATCATCTCGCCTCGGGCAAGATCGCCATGGGCGAGCATCACTTCTCGCTGACGGTCTATGCGGACACGATCGAGGAGCTGGATCGGCTGTCCGGCTTAACCCGCACGGTCATTGCCAATAGTGGCGGCGTCGTCGCGCAAGAGAGTGCGGGGCTGGAAGCCGCCTATTTCGCACAACTGCCGGGCAACAGAAAATGGCGCACCAGGCCGGGCACCATCACCACGCGCAATTTCGCGGCCTTCTCCGGCTTCGAGGCTTTTCCGCGCGGCCAGCGTGCCGGCAAGTGGGGGCCAGCCATGGCGCGCTTCCGCACCACGGCGGGCACGGCCTATGATTACGTGCCCCATGTCGAGGATGTCGGCATGACGGCGATCTTCGGAAAGATCGGCCAGGGCAAAACCACGTTCATGCTGTTCCTGCTGGCGCTGTTCCCGCAATATTTCGCGGCCCGCAACGGTGCCGTGGTGTTCTTCGATAAGGACCGGGGCGGCGAGCTGCTGTGCCGCGCTGTCGGCGGCCGTTATCTGGTGGTGAGGGCAGGGCGCGATAGCGGCCTGGCGCCCCTCAAGGCGCTCGACAACACCCCGGAATCGGTCGCCTTCCTCGTTCAGTGGCTAACCGCCCTGATCCAGCAAGACGGGCACGGCCCACTCCCGCCCGAGGATGACGCCCGCCTGACCCGAGGCGTTCAAGCCCTGCTGCGCCTGGCCCCGGAAATGCGCTCGCTCGCCGGGCTGCGTCAGTTCCTCGACTGGCGCAATCCGATGGGGGCAGGCGCACGCCTCGAACGCTGGTGCAAGGGCGGGTCGCTCGGCTGGGCCTTCGATGGCGAACATGATGACGTGTCGCTTGATGCAACCACGGTCGGCTTTGACCTGACGGCTATCCTCGACAATGGGACCGTCTGCGCCCCGGCCGCGAATTACCTGCTCTATCGCATCAGCCAGGCCCTCGATGGCCGCCGCTTTGTCCTGAGTTGCGATGAGTTCAATTTCTATCTGCTCAATCCGCTATTCGCCAAAATCTGGGCGGATTTCATGCTCACCGTCCGCAAGAGCAACGCCGTTGTGCTGCTGGCGACGCAAGAGCCCGCGCCGGTGCTCGATTCACCGCAGGGCGATAGCATCTTGCGCCAGTGCCAAACACTCGTGTTCTGCCCGACGCCTGGCGCCGAGGAAAACCTCTACCGCAAGCGCCTCAACTTCACGGCCGGGGAGTTCCGCGCCATCGCCGAGGACATGCTCCCCAACTCCCGGCAACTGCTCATCAAGCGGCATGGCGGCTCCGCGATCATAGATTTCGACCTTTCCGCTCTGCCTGAGTTCGTCGCGATCCTGTCGAGCCGCAAATCCTCGGTTGGGTTTGTGGAACGGCTGCGCGCCACCCATGGCGACGATCCGACGGCCTGGCTGCCGGAGTTCATGGCCCGGTTCCGCGAGGAAGTTGAATAGGAGGATCACATGCTCAAGCCCGCACGCCTGCTCGGAATTGCTTTCGCTATCGCCACACTCGGCTTTGCCTCACCCGCCTTGGCGCAAGTGCCGGTGATCGATAGCGCTTCCCTCGCCCAGCTCATCAGCCAGCTCAACGAGGCAAAACAGCAATATTCCGAGCTGGTCAGCCAATATGATGAGCTAAAATCGACCTACAACGCGCTCTCGCAGGACGTGAACCCGAACCAATGGGCGCAACAGCTCGATCAATCGGCCATGCAGGACACGGTGCCCAACACCAGCATCTTGCCGGACATGCTCGACGGTATCAGCCCGCCCTCCTCGCTGAGCGGCAATGTCGGTTCTCTCGCGCAACAATATTACAACATGAACAAGGTCTATATCCCGACCGGCTCGGATTTCGGCTCGACGCAAATGCAGCAAGGCGCCAACGAGACCGCGAATTTCGAGGCGATAGCCACGCAGAACCTGCAATCTCTGGAAGCTCGCGAGCAAGAGCTGCCGCAGATTCAGAGCCAGCTTAACAGCGCCAAGACGATCCAGCAGGTCGCCTCAATTCAGGCCCGCCTCTCCGCCGAACAGAACTATGTGCAGGCCCAGCAAGCCCAGGCGCAAAACCTGCAACTATTGGCGTTCGAGGAGAACCGCGCCGGTCAGGAGGCCGCCGCCCAAGAAAACGCACAAGGCGGAGAACAAACGCTCTCGACGCTGTGCAGCGACGCTCAAACTCTCGGCGGGGAGCCATCGGCATGTCAGGGACAATGAAACTCATCATCGCCGCCCTGATTGGTGCCGGCGTGATCGCGGGCGGTGGGGCCTACTACGTGTACGTCATCGCACCGCCATCAGTGCAGGACAAACTCGTTCCCATGCCGAATGGCGGCCGTGAGACAAACTCTCAACTCGACGCCAGCATCAGGGCCAGTTGTTTGGCTGCGGGCAAGAACGCTGTGCCCGCTTGCAAACCTTATCTTGATGGAAAGACCTCAAACTAATGAGCGTCCCCAACACGACCATCAACATCTTTGAGTTTATGTATAGCCAATACAGCACGGGATTCTTGCAATCGCTGAATAGCGATGTCGGCTCCGCGTTGTCGGCGGCTTTACCGCCTCTCTCCGCTGCCCTGGTCATCTGGGTCATCATCCTCGGCTACCTCATGATGACCGGCAGCCTGGACATACGTTACGGCATCTCAAAGGTTTCAACGATGGCGATCGTGGTGGGCATTATCGCTTCTACGTCGCTTTATGATTCCTACGTCCAGACTCTTTTTATGAAGTCTCTGCCTAGCTTCATCGCCAGCACTTTTTCGTCTGGGAATACGAGCAACATCCCGCAAAGCCTTGATCAGACCTTCAATAATTTTTGGGTTGCCGGACAAATCATCTACAAAAAGGCAAACTGCGCGACCTGCGTGCTCGAACCATATGTCCTTGGCATCGAAATCGAGCTGGTTCTTGTCGTCTTTTTCATCGCTCTTGCCCTTGTGTTCGCGGTGTATCTCATCGCGACAACACTGACGGGTCTCCTCGTCGCCATCGGGCCATTCCTGCTGATCGGATACCTCTTTGAAGCGACGAAGGGTATTCCCGAACGCTGGCTCGGCAAGCTGATCGGCCTCGCGATCCTGTTGCTCCTGATCACGGCGCTTCTATCGCTGTTCACCGGCGGCATGACTGATTTTCTGAACACCAAGGTCTCGACAACTTTCGTCGCTGACCCTGTGCAGACTGAAATCATCATCCTCGGCGAAATCGCCGCCTATACCGCCATCACGGCCTTCATCACGATCATGCTCCCTGGCATTGCCGCCTACATTGGCGGCGGTGTGGACTTCAATATTTCCGGGATCGTGAACCCGGCCAACTGGTTCAAATAATGAAGGGCTCCCGCATGTTGTCTCGACTGATCATCCTCATGTGCGCGGCCGGCCTGCTGGCGGGCTGCGCCGCCAGTGACCCGCTGGCAAAGGCTCACGGGCCGATGTTCGCCCTCAATCCCGGTCATTGGTCGCCAAGTTCAGCGCAGTTGGCGCAACCGCCGCAGGTGCCGCGCACATGAATGCGGACATGAAAAGCACGGCGCTGCCGATCGATAACGAACGGCTGGCCTCCTATTTCCAAGATGTTGAATCTTTCCAAGCCTCGGAAAAGCGCACCGCCCGCCGCTGGGGCCGTGTGGGCTGGGTGGTGGCCGGCGTGTCCCTGGCGGTCAACGTCACACTGGCCGGGGCGATCGTGATGATCCTGCCGCTCGAAAAGCTCGTGCCTGCGTTCATCACGGTAAAATCTGACGGCACCACCAGCACCACGATGAATTTCAACAGCCTTCCCAGCAATGAGAAGGCGGCGATGACCAGGGCGGCGATCTGGCAATATGTCCGTGCGCGCGAAAGCTATGACTTCGCCGACGCGCAATATCGCTATGATGTTGCCTCTCTTATGTCGAACCCCACGGTGCAAAGCACCTATCAAAGCTGGTTCCTCGACAAAGGGCCTGGCAGCACCAGCCCGCAGGTGACGGTCGGCAAAAAGGGGCAAATCAGCGTCGAGATGGTGAGCCTGTCCATGGTGCGGCCGAACGTCGCACTCGTGCGCTTCCGCCGTACCGTGACGATGTACGGCTCTGATCCGCAGACTTCGACATGGACCGCGACGGTCGGTTTTGAAAATGTCGCAACGCTGCCGGTTTCCGCCCGCCTTGCTGATCCCAGCGGGCTCATTGTGACCAACTACCAAGCCCTAAAGGATTCGCCATGAAGTGCTCGCGCAAACTCGCGACTGGCGGGCTCATTTGGCTCGGCATGATGGGGACGGCCTTTGCTGTGCAGTATCCTCAGCCGGGGCATGAAGATGCCCGCGTTCGCTACGTGCCCTATCAGTCAGGCAACGTCACTGACATCTGGACCGCGCCGGGTGCGGCGCTGACGGTCCAGTTTGGAACGGGAGAAAAGGTCGTCTCAGTCGCGGAGAGCGATAGCGCCTATCTCAAGGTCGTCCCGGTCCAGAATTACCTTTTCATCAAGCCAACTGGCATTCTGCCGGCACAGCCGATCGCGGTTCTTTGCAAAACGGCAGACGGTAAGCTCCGGCATTATTTCTTCCAGTTTGAGACCGTGAACAAGCAGCTCGGCGCCGGCGAGAATGTCGATTACGCCGTGGTGTTCACCTATCCGCACCAGGCTTATGAGCGCCAGCTCGCCAAGCGAAAGGCGGCCGAGGCGAAGGCCGTCCAGCAGGAAGCCAAAAACCGGCTTGATGAAGCGCGCGCGGTCATGAACGCGGCAACGGTCGATCGATACCAGGGGCCACGCAATTACGAGTATGTCGCCCGTGGCGATCATCAACTCGCCCCCGCCGAGGTCTGGGACAACGGCTATTCAACCGTGTTCACCTTCCCGGCCATGCAGCGCATCCCGGCCATTTTCTATGTTCAGCCGGACGGCAAGGAAGCAACTGCCAATTATTCGGTCAACGGGGATACGGTCGTTGTGCCGGGCACCGCGCCAGAATGGCGGCTGCGCGACGGGCATACGGTCCTCGATATTTACGATCTCAAATACAACCCGACCGGCGCCACGCCAGGCACACACACGATCAGCCCGGATGTCGCGCGCGAGATGAGGACGTTCAACGATGGCAAATGAGGACAAGCGGGACCGCCCTTATGGGCCGATAAGCCACGACAACGCAGCGCCGTCGCCGGTCGAACAGGAACAATCGGCGGTTGCCAGCCGGCAGCGCCTGACCGGGCGCCAAATCGGCGGCATTGCCCTGGCCTGCGCCCTCGGCGCTGGCGTCGTGCTCGTGGTAACGCAGCTCACCACCCATCATGAGCCAAAGCCTGCCAAACAGGCCGCCGTGACCGGCGGGACCGAAGGCCGGCCCTTCGTCAATAATGCGAGCGGCGGCACGGCGCCTGCCTCCAAACCTGCCGCGCTGCCCCTGCCGTCCAAGCAGAACACGGGGTTTCACAATCCGTTCCTGAACAATCAGCAGGAATCCCCTGCCATGAAGGCGCTCAAGGCACCGATCATGGCGTTCAACCAAACTGGCGGTGGAGTATCCGCGCAACCTGCCAGCAATACCGTGGGCCAGAACGGCGCTCCCACCGCTGGGCCTGTGAAACCCACGGCCTTCGCGAGCAAGCTCAACGCGGATCAGTTCAGCGCGGCCGATGCCACGATGATCGCGCATCCGAATTTCACGATCGCGGCCGGCACCATCATTCCCTGCACGCTGCAAACCGCGATCAACTCGACCCTGCCGGGCTTCGTCAAATGCGTATTACCGCAGCCCGTGCGCTCGATGAACGGCACGGTGACGTTGCTGGACAAGGGAACGCAAGTTCTGGGCGAGGTTCGCGAGGGCCTGGTGCAAGGCCAGGATCGGCTTTTCATCCTCTGGGACCGCGCGGTGACGCCGCAGAATGTCGCCATTCAGCTCGCCTCGCCGGCAGCCGATCCCCTCGGCCGGGCTGGCGTCTCGGGTGCGGTCAACAACCATTTCCTCGAACGGTTCGGCGCGGCGATCATGATGACGATCATCGGCGGCTCGATGCAGGTGGCGGCAAACGCCGCCCAGAACAGCGCCGGCAACACGTATCTGGAATATATGAACTCAAGCACAAACCAGATCGCCAACACCACGCTGCAACACACGATCGACATTCCGCCCACGCTGACCAAGCACCAGGGCGAGAATGTCTCGATCTTCGTGGCCCGCGATCTGAATTTCTCCAAGGTCTATAAGCTGTCGGTTGTCTCGCCATGAGGGAGAGCTGGCGCACCCGCCTGGACCGCCTGGCGCAAGCAGGGCAGCGGCTCAACCAGAAGATCGAAAAGGCCGCCGTCAAATACATTCAATGGCAAGATCGTCGCCACGCGCGCCGGCGGCAGAAATTTCTCCGGCAAGGCTGGCTCTACAGCACGCTTCTGGGGCTGTGGCTCGTTCTGATCATCTTGGAATTGCTGGGCCATCAATCGGCCGCGGTCATCCATAGCTCGGCCGGCCTCGGCCTGATCTTCCTGGCTCTGAAAATCTGGCACACGGCCATGGTCATCAGGGCCAAAAAGCGGGGGGAACTATGAACGACACCGAATTTTCCGATGATCTCGTTGCGGAAAGCCCGGCCGCGCCTCTGCTCCGCTTCCTGCTCGCCCCGCTGCAACCCTGGCTGAACGATGGGGCGACTGAGGAGCTGTGCATCAACAGGCCGGGCGAGTGCTGGGTGCGCCAGCGCGGCGTTTTCGAGCGATACAAGATGCCGCTCGATCGCTCGGCGCTGGAAGATATTGCCGTGCTCGCCGGCGCGCTGCGCCGTCAGGATGTTGGCCCCACGTCGCCGCTTTGTTCCACCGAACTGCCAGGCGGCGAACGGCTGCAAGTCTGTCTGCCGCCGGCCGTGCCAACGGGCACGGTCAGTCTGACGATCCGCCGGCCCGGCTCGACGGTGGCGCCGCTGTCGTCCGTCACCTCCCGGTATCAGTCGGAAGGGTGGAACACCTGGGCACAAAACCGGGAAACCCGGAATTTTGCGGAAGCCCTGGAATACTACGATTCCGGCGATCTTGAGGGCTTCCTTGCGGCGGCCGTACGCTGCCGCATGACCATCCTGCTCTGTGGTGCCACCGGCTCCGGCAAAACCACGATGAGCAAAACGCTGATCTCGGCGATCCCCATGGCGGAGCGGATCATCACGATCGAGGACACGGCGGAGCTGGTGATCCCGCAGCCGAATCATGTCCGGCTGCTCTACTCGAAAGACGGCCTCTCCACCGCGAAAATCGACGCCGAAGCGCTGTTGCAGGCCAGCCTTCGCATGCGGCCGAACCGGGTGCTCCTGCAAGAGCTGCGCGACGATGCGGCATGGACCTATGTAAACGAGGTGGTTTCCGGGCATCCGGGCTCGATCACAACCATTCACGGGGCCAATCCGGCCCAGGCGTTCAAGAAGCTGTTTTCGCTCATCAAGGGCTCCCCCAAGGGTGCTGGCTTTGATGACGCCACGCTTTGCGATCTGCTCGCGGCGGCTGTCGATCTCATCATCCCCTTCGAGACTTCCGGCAGCACCTACCGGATCGGCAAGGTCTGGTTTGGCCCTGACGCGGCCAGGCGCGGTGAAACAGCCGCCGCCCTCTTGCGGGCCGCCTGATGACCTGGCGCGGCGTGATGCGGCTCCTCGTCGGGTTGGTGCTCGGCCTGGTGTTCTTCACCGTCCTCGCCTCGATGATCTTCCTTATCGGGACCGGGCTTTTCTGGCATTTCCGGCATCCGTTCTGGCAATGGTGGCTCTATCTTTTCGAGGCCAGCGGAGACCCTGTCGTGCGGGTCTGGCTGGTCATCAGCGGCGTGCCAGCCTTCGCGATCCCCTTCCTCGCCGGGGTCATTCAGCTTGTGCGCGGCCGCCGCGTCACCGGCTGGTCACTCCGCCGCGATCACGCCCCGACAAAGCCCGTCGATGGGGTCACCGCACGATCTGTTCAAAATCGTACGCTAAGCGTTGGCGGGCTGCCTGGCGAGGGTACGATAGATGGTTGGGCGGGAGACGGAGAATAGGTCTGCGAGATCAGTGATGGAATAATTGCCAGTGTCGTACATGCGGCGCAGTTCTTTTTGTTGTCTTTCGGATAGCGTCGGCCTTTTGCCGCGTAATTTTCCTTTGGCGCGAGCGATGGCCATGCCTTCTCTGGTACGTAACCGGATCAGGTCGGCCTCAAACTCTGCGAAGGTGGCGAGAATGTTGAAGAACATCTTCCCCATTGGGTCGGTTGGGTCATAGACGGCCGCGCCGAGCGCGAGTTTGACACCGCGGGTAATGAGTTCATCGGCGATCGCACGGGCATCTGGAACGGAGCGTGCAAGGCGGTCGAGTTTTGGCACGACCAGGGTGTCGCCTTTACGCACCGCCGCCAAGGCTTGAGCAAGCCCGGGGCGGGCACGATTGGTGCCTGTGAGGCCATGGTCCGTATAGATGCGGTCCGGCTTTACCCCGAGCTGTTCGAGTTCGGCGCGTTGCGCGGCGAGATCTTGCCGGTCGGTTGAACAGCGGGCGTAACCGATCAGGGTGTGGGCCATGCGGAATTGTAACGTATGACCCCCCTTCATTGCAAAAGATATCGTACCAGTTAAATGATCCATCCGTTGCCGAGGGAAACAGCCACCAGTGCCAGGCCGTTACATCTGTCCGTTGAACGATCCTCTTGCGGACGCACGGTGGGCGCTAATTTTCTCATCAACCGGAACCCGATATGCCACTCCGCGTTCTTTTATCCGCTGAACAACGAGCCCGTTTGTTTTCAATTCCAACGGACATGGCCTCCATGAGCCGGCATTACGTACTGGATGCTGCTGACCTCGCTATGGTCAGGGTCAGACGCCGGGCAAGCAACCGGCTCGGCTTTGCCGTGCAACTCTGTGTTCTCCGCTTCCCAGGCCGCACTCTGGATCCATCGGAATATCCACCGGCGCCGGCGCTGGCTTTTGTTGCTGAACAGATCGGTGTCGATCCTTTGTTGTTTGCGGAATACGCGCGCCGTGCTGAAACCCGTCGGGAGCATTTGGTCGAGCTCCAAAAGTTCACTGGTCTGCGTAGTTTTGGCCTCGATGACTGGCGCGCCTGCCTACATGCTGGTGCGGATACGGCTTGGGCCACAGATCGCGGCGAACCCATCATCCAGGCTATGCTCGTTCATCTGAGAGAAAGCCGGGTATTGCTTCCCTCGGCGACAGTGTTGGAGCGAATTGGACTGGCCGCCCGTGTCCGAGCACGCAAGAAAACATTCGAGGTGCTGGCAGCCGGGATGGCCGATGCGGAGCGCAGTGCTCTGACCGAGCTGCTGACGGTCGATCCCGAGTTGCGTCGCTCCCGTTTTGCCTGGCTGCGGGATTATTCGGAATCACCAGCTCCCTCCAACATCGTCTCCCTGCTCGATCGCCTCGAATATGTCCGCGCCATGGGCATTGATCCCGCACGGGCTGGTCGTATCCATGCTGCCCGCCTGGTCCGGCTGACCGACGAGGGGGCGCTCATGACCGTGCAGCACATCGCCGATCTGGAGCCGGCGCGGCGCACAGCCATTCTCATTGCCCAGATCGCAAGCCTGGAAACCCGTCTGACGGACGCGACGCTTGCCATGTTCGAGAAATATGTCGGCACTTTGTTCAGCCGGGCGCGCAACCGCGATGAGCGTCGGTTTCAGGCCACGCGGCGCGATGTCGCCAAGGCGCTACTGCTGTTCCGCCGGACGATCGCCGCCCTTCGCCAGGCGAAGGAGGCCGGAGAAGATGGGATCACCGCCATCGAGCGCGAGATCGGCATGAACCAGCTCGAAGATGTGCTGCCGATCATCGGCGCCGTCGCCGATGTGGCGGATCAGGATATTTTGGTCACGGCGGCCGAGCGATATACGGTGCTCCGCCGGTTCAGCCCCCGCTTCCTGGCCGCCTTCGATTTCCGGTCGAATATGCCGAACGATCCCGTTCTGGCCGCGATCGAACTTCTCCGCGCCCTGAACCGTGGCGCGATCCGCAGCTTGCCCAAGCGGCCGCCCTCCACGTTCCTGCCGCCGCAGTGGCGGAAATTGATTTTTGCCGGCGGCACAGCCGACCGGCGGCTCTATGAAACAGCGGTGCTGGCCGTGCTGCGCGACAAGCTGCGGGGCAGTAATATCTGGGTCGCTGGCAGCCGCGATTACCAGGCGTTCGAGACCTATCTGCTTCCGGCCGGGGCGGGTGCGGCCACCGGCATCGATGGTGAGGCCGATCCCGATCGTTACGTCGCAAGCCGGGCAGAGATGCTGCGCGAGCGTCTGACCTTCGTGGCCGCCCGGGCCGCGCAGGGCGACCTCGACGGGGTGGAGATTGAGGACGGCAAACTTTTTATCGCCCGCACGCCGCCCACCGTGCCCGACGCGGCTCGCGATCTGGCGCTGCGGCTGAACAGTATGCTGCCGCGGGTGCGGATCACCGAGGTTTTGAGCGAGGTCGATGCCTGGACCGGGTTCACGGACAGGTTCGTGCATCTGCGCACCGGTAACCCCGTCACCGACAAAGCGGCCCTGCTGGCAGCGGTGCTCGCTGACGGCACCAATCTTGGCCTTGCCCGCATGGCGGACGCCTCGCGCGGTCTCAGCTATCACCACCTGGTCAATGTGGCCCAATGGCACATCAGCGATGACAATTATGTCGCCGCCCGCGCCGCCATCATCAATGCGCACCATGCACACCCCATGGCGGCAATCTGGGATGATGGGACAAGCTCGTCTTCGGACGGGCAATATTTCCGGGCCGCAGGCCGCGCCGGAGCCGGCGGCTCGGTAAACGCCAAATACGGCATCGAGCCGGGCGCGGTGATCTACACCCATGTTTCCGGTCAATACGGACCGTTCCACACGCGCGTCATCTCCGCGACGATGAGCGAGGCGCCTTATGTGCTCGACGGGCTGCTGCATCATGTCCACCAGACCGATCTGCGCATCGCCGAGCATTATACCGATACCGCCGGCGCGACCGATCATGTCTTCGGTCTCTGCCATCTGCTGGGTTACAGGTTTGCCCCCAGGATCAAGGATCTCCGGGACCGCAAGCTCTACACGATAGAAAAGCCAGGCACCTGGCCGCTGCTGGTGCCGCTCATCGGCGACGCCGTCGAAACCACCGCCATCCTCGGGCAATGGCCGGAGTTGATGCGGTTAAAGGCATCCATCAATGCCGGCACTGTTCTGCCTTCCGTCATCTTGCGGAAGCTGGCCGCCGCCGGTGGAGGAAACACTCTGTCCAGGGCGTTACGGGCTGTGGGGCGGATCGAGCGCACCCTGTTCACCCTGCAATGGCTGTCCGATCCCGCTCTGCGCCAGCGCAGTCATGCCGGGCTCAATAAGGGCGAGGCCAGCAATGCCCTGCGCCGCGCCGTATTCTTCCATCGCCAGGGTGAAATCCGCGACCGCACCTTCGAAAATCAGAGCTTCCGGGCCTCCGGGCTCAGTCTCATCACCGCCGCCATCGTCCACTGGAATACCATCTATCTCGACCAGGCCGTCCAGCACCTGCGGGCCCAGGGTACGGCAGTGCCCGATGATCTCCTGGCGCATGTCGCGCCGCTCGGATGGGAACACATCGCTCTGACCGGCGATTATGTCTGGAATCCCGCCAATCCCAATGCCAGCTTCAGGCCGCTACGCGATGTTCGCGCTCCGTTCATACCCCGCGCCGCTTAGCGTACGATTTTGAACAGATCGTGCGGTGACCCCAACAGTGGGCCACCCACTGCAATCGCGCCCTCGAGCGCGCCAGAAGCCTCGAACGGGTCGATCACCGCTCCCTCGCCGATCAGCGCCAGGCCGCCCTCGCAGCCGCAGAGAACCCCGCCCAGCCCGAACCCGACCGCATCAGGGCAGCCGCCAGAGCCATGGAACTGGACCGCGCCCCGGAACCCAAGATCGGCCCCGTCGCCATGCAGATGGCACGCCAGGGACGCGGCGCGCGGGCTCACGCCCTCCGGGACGCCATGCAGGTCAGGCAGGATCGCAGCCTGCTCCGCACCATGAGCCGCTCCTGGGAACAGGTCCGCCAGGCCGGCGCAAACCTCATGCAGACCATGCGCGAACGCCTCCCCGGCCTCGCCAGCGTGCTCAGACAGGCTTTGCCCCTGCCCTCCGCCCTGATCGCCGCAACCGCCACCCCGGACATGCAACGCGCCACCCAGATGCTGGACATCCGAGCCGCCGAGAAAATCCTCAAAACCCGCGAGCACGAGAACCAGCAACGCCAGCAGCAACGCACACCGGACCGGGGCCGGGAACGCAGCCGGGGGATCGAGATGTAGCATGGCAACCGGCAACCCCATCGTAGACGCTCTGGATGCCCTCGCCGGCGAGGTCGCCAGATGCACCGAGGCCGTGAAGGCAGCCAATCCCGACGCCCTCACCCGCTCCGTCGATCAGGCCGCCACCAAGGCCGTGACCAGCATCAATACCGCTCTGGACGGCGCCAGCGATGCCGTGACAGAGATCAAGAAAGCTGCCTCGGACACCGCTCAGGCAGCGGCCGGCGTTGTCCAGCAGGTTGCCGAGGTCCGCACCGCAACCCGCTGGCTCAGTCTGCGCTCAGTCGCCGTCCTGGCGCTGGCCGTCCTGCTGGTGGTGAGCGGCAGCATCGCCTCGATCTGGTGGGAACGGCACGAATTCCACCGCCTCCACACCAGGGTCATCGCCCTGCACGCCGAGATCCAGACCGCGCAGGCCAATCTCAAGGCACTCAAGGCCAAAGGCGCTCGGGTGGAGTGGAACACCTGCGGCGGTCATCTGTGCTTCGAGGCCAGCAGTGACCAGCACGGCGGTTGGTACACCACGAAGGGGCATATCAAGCTGGTCATCCCACGCGGCTATTAATCCAGAATGCCCATTCCAGCCCGTCAGGAGGCCGTAGAGCGGCCTTTGCGGCTCGGACACCCCAAGAAGCGGAAAACCCCTAAAACCCGTGTACGCCCGTCTGACGGGGTTTGGCGAGCATCCTCGCCGCTTCGTCCCCAATGCCGCTTTTGCTTCCCGTGCCGCTGCCCCTGACCGCCTGGCGCGGGTCGAGCGCAGCGCGGGAGACCCGTAGGGCGCAACGCGCCCGCGCTAGCCCCCACTTTCCGCCAGCGCGGCCCGTCAGGGCCGCCGCTTATGATCAAATCGCATCGCGATTTGCCGCATCTGGTTTTCCCGCACCTCCTTCCCGGCTTCGCAGCCTCGCGCGCTCGCGCACGCGTACTGCCCGTCGCCCCGGTGGGCCCACAGGGAAGTTCGGGCCGCTCGCTTCGCCTCCCTTCGGGCGGCTTGCGGCCCTCGTTCCCTGTGGACTACCGGGACGACAAAAATGAGGGGGAGCCCCAGTCCTAAGATCATAAAGAGGGGCCGAAAAAATTTCCAATTAAATCAGTTGGTTATATGGGGGGGTGCGGACACAGCTTGTGTCCGCACCCCCGGACACAAGCTGTGTCCGGGGTCTGTCCAAAAACTTGACAAGGCAGTCTTTTAATCGGACAAATTTGGAGTCACGATTTTGGACAGAAAAGTACATAAACATGACTGGTTTGACCGCACCCCCGGACATCATCGGAACCCCCGTTAAGCTTAAACCTGGTCAGTGGGTACAAACCGAGCGCAAGGCGCATGAAGCTTGGGCGAATTTGATAGCCAGAAAGCCTCGTGCAGCCATGCTACTGCATCATCTGGTGGCCCAGATGGGCCACCAGAATGCTGTAGTAATCGGCCAAAAAACACTGGCAAAAATCATGGGCACCCACGAGCGCACCGTCCGCCGTGCTGTTGCCGATCTTGTTGAAGAACGGTGGATTCAGATCGTTCGGATCGGCAGCGGCAAGGAAGCAGCTTACGTAGTCAACGACAGAGTGGCTTGGGGACAGCCCCGCGATCAGCTGCGCCTTTCGACATTCTCGGCAACAGTCGTGGCCGACTTGGAAGACCAGGATACGACCTCGCTTGATTATGCCGATCTACGCCGCATTCCCACGTTATTTCCCGGCGAAAGACAGATGCCGATAGGGGATGGTGAACCCCCTCCATCCCAACCTAGTCTCGATGGACTAGAGCCGGATCTACCCACCCGGCAGCCTCACGCCTTCCGTGTGGAGAATGCCAAATGAGCAATTCTACCCTTTATGACCGCGACTTCTACGCCTGGGCGAATGAACAGGCGGCACTTTTGCGGGCGGGCCGTCTGTCCGAGGCGGATATCCAACATGTCGCCGAGGAGATCGAAACCATGGGCAAGACGGAGAAGCGTGAACTGGTCAGCCGCCTGAAAGTTTTGCTGATGCATCTGCTGAAATGGCAATTTCAGCCGGGCGGTCGTTCGACCAGTTGGCGGCTGACCATTGCTGAACAGCGTCGGGAGGTTGTGGATCACCTAGCGGACAACCCTAGCCTCAAGGCAAAACTGCCGGAGGCCATGGAAAGTGCCTATGGAGGAGCCATTCTAGCGGCGGCTCGTGAGACAAACCTCGATCTGATCACATTTCCATCCGCCTGCCCCTGGTCCTTTGAACAGGTTATGGACGCTGAATTCTGGCCCGGTGAGGGGTGATCATGGGTCGGCGATCACGCGGCTGGCGAAGGTGCTGAGGCAAGTATTCGCGGTGCCCTGGCGCGCCTGTGGCGGGGTGCTTTGACAGTCTCTGTGGCGGGGTTACTCTGGGCTCGGGCGCCGTGCCGGGCGGCGACTATGTGACGACTTCCCGGCGACTTCCGGGGCGTTTCCATAATACGGATTCTGGAGCAGGCGTTCCGTCTATTCGGACTCGTTCTGCCTGAGAGTAGAATTGGAGATCGCCGAGTCGTGGATCCTGGCTGATTAAGGTTGCGCAGCCAGAAGATCGTGAAAATCAGCCATGCGGAATTTCCGCTGTTCCGCGGGTCTTGACATCAATAAGATCGAAAATAAAAAAAGTGTAATATTTTCGACAAGAAAGGACCCTTGGGATGGTGCCGCTGCGGCAACGCCTTATTCGTGCTGTGGATTGCATCAGCTCGAAAAGCGTCATTTTCTATGATCGTCCGATCGCGTCTTTTGCTGTTGTGATGATTAGCGCCATCGTGGTCATGGACATAGCCCTCTATCTTCACGGCCATTACCGTGCCCTGTAGCGAGGAACAGGTAGAATCCCAGTGCCGATGATTCGGACCGCGCTCTGAATTCATCAGGCTGGTTGTAATACATGCTTTTGTAGGACCGGAGCGTCGAGCCGAGAGATTGTTCGATGTGGCACGAATGACGGTCGACTAGCTCAGCTTCCTCGTGCCGTGTGCGCCGGCAATTCAAAGCCAGATGAACAACGCCAGAATGGCAGCCCAGGCCGCAATCGAGACGAGAAAAATCAATAGCGCCGCCTTCGGCCAGGCGAGCTGTTCAGCACCCTCGGGGCGCATGTATCTTGCCGCGGAACTCAGACGCGAAATAACTCCGACATCAATTTGCATCAATTTGCCCGAGGTTGTTATCAAAGCGGACGTTGAATCAGCCAAATCCTCCCGAGTCACCTCACATTCGGTTTATCAATCAATGGGCTTGCTTTGTTCTGATAGGTCACTTTAATCGTCAGTAAAGTCCAGTCGGTGCGTAATTTACGAATTTCGCACCACACCCGCCCCATAGGCCGGAAGTAGGAATTTCAGGTGCAGAAGTCCGGTGCAGCGGCCTCCTGCTATTTCAGAACGTCGCCAGCCAGAAACCGCACCAGACGGCCTTTGATACCCGGCAGGGCCTTGGCCTGCCTGATGGCCGCCTCCGCCTTCTCCGCACGCCGCTGCGCCGCCGTCACCCGTTCCTCAGCTTCCTGGGCAGACTTGGCAGCCTTCTGAGCCTCCTCGGCGCTAGCCCGGACTCTCTCCTGCTCAACCTCCAAGGCTCGCCGCCGTCGCTCCGATGCCTCAATCACAATCGCCAGCCGTGCCTCCGCCTGACGCTCAACTTCCACGATCCGGGCTTTGGCGGCTTCCAGTTCAACAGCAAGATCGGGTGACACCTCATCCGGCGCGGGCTCATTCGCCCCGCCAGCCCGACGCAGCGCCGCCCGTGGCTCTAGAGGGTCATCGTCGCGGATCATCAGGCTAGCCGCTTGTTTCAGCAACGGGTGGGCCTGCTCCGGAGCCATAAGCAGGACTTGCTTGATCCCGCGCTCTGCTAGCGCCGCCCGGCGCCGGGCGGCGCGCTCTCGATTCCCGTCTCTGCTGTTCTTCGCCATGACTAATCATGGCACATATCGCTCTGATATCCCATGACTAATCATGGCTTGGCGTGACTAGTCATGGCTACTCCGGAAAGAAAGCTCTGCCGATCATGGGCTGTCGTCACCATCCGGGCTTAAGGTTCCGTCGCCGGATACGCCCACCTGGCCGGGACGGTCTGGTCGAGGCGGCAGTCCGAACACCTCGCGGTCGACAGGACGGACAAGATGCTTGTCGAGCAGGGCTTGGAGCCGCTGCTTCGCGGCCTCAGACCGCTCCGCTTCCGCAAGGATGACCGCGCCAACCAGCACCTTGCGGCGGGTCTCCTCCTTGCGGGCGCGTTCTTTCGAACGCGCCTTCACCGCGTTGATCCGCATCTCGATCTCACGCTGCTTCGCAGTGAGATCAGCAAGGATTTCGTCGTCCGTCCGCTTTGCCATGACACAAAAACTAGTCGGGGTTCCAAGGGGCGCGCAAGCCCATTGGTGGGGGACGCCCGCAGGGCGGGGGCAACGCCCCCAGGACTGCCGCGTGTGTTGCGCAGCAACACGTAACCGCGCACTCAATCCTTTCGTGGTTGTTCATGACGCCAAAATAGCCTAACCTGATTTCCTCATTCGTCGAGATCGTTCTGTGGCAATCTATCGTTGCGAGATCAAGAATATCAGCCGGGGTCAGGGTCGATCCTGCGTCGCCGCTGCCGCCTATCGGCATCGCACCAGCCTGCACGACCAGCGCCAGGAACTGGATCATGCCTACACCCACAAGGGCGACGTCGAACTCTCCGAGATCGTCGCACCAGAGAACGCGCCCGAATGGGTCCACGATCGCGAACGCCTGTGGAATGCCGCCGATGCCGCCGAGAAGCGCAAGGATGCCCGCACCGCCAAGGAAGTCCTGGTCGCCCTCCCGCGCGAACTGAACACCGCCGAACAGGCCGGTCTGGTCCGCGAGTTCGCCCGCGCCGAGTTCGCC
This sequence comes from Acidiphilium multivorum AIU301, assembly GCF_000202835.1. Classification (NCBI taxonomy): domain Bacteria; kingdom Pseudomonadati; phylum Pseudomonadota; class Alphaproteobacteria; order Acetobacterales; family Acidocellaceae; genus Acidiphilium; species Acidiphilium multivorum. The sequence goes on along the minus strand of NC_015187.1, from coordinate 44,665 downwards.
AGCAAGGGCCTCGTCGCCGATATCGCCATCCACGCCCCCAAGGCACAGGACGGCGAGACGCAACCTCACGCCCACATCATGCTCACCACCCGCCCCCTGGAGAACGGCAGCTTCGCCAAGGGCAAGGACTACAGCCTCGACAAGCCCCCCGGCATCGAGGCCATCCGCGATGCGCCGATCCGTGCCCCAACCGACAACCACGGGCATGCCCGCTGGATGACGATGGAGGAGGCCCGCGCCCGGTTTCCGGGGCCTACCCCGGAATATGGCGGGCTTGTCGTGGGCGAGGCTTACGAGGTTCACCGCGATAGCGTTGCCAGCATGCCGTTCCGGCCGAAGGATCGTGCAAGCTGGGGGCAGGGGGGCAAGGCACCTCTGCTTATCGATCCATGCGAGATTGGCTCAACACATTGCATGATGTTCGCCGGATCGGGCGGCTATAAGACGACAACGGCCATTTCCACACTGCTGACATGGACAGGCTCGGCCATTGTCCTTGACCCCTCGGTGGAGCTGGGGCCGATGCTGCGCCAGGCGCGCGAGGCCATGGGCCACAAGGTCTATATGCTTGATCCCCGCACGGCCCGCGAAGTCGGGTTTAACGTGCTGGACTGGATCGATGTATCCTCCCTGCTCGCGGAAATCGACGTGCAGGCCGTGGTTGAGTGGGTTTGCGGCGATACCAAGCAAGGCGGCGATGAGAACGCCTCCTTCTTCAAGAACAGCGGCAAGGAGCTGGTGACGGCGCTGCTCGCGCACATGCTCTGGGATGAACGCCTGGAACCGCACGAAAAGACCTTGCGCGCTGTCCGCGCGGCCATCGTCACCCCTGAAAAAGAGCTGCGGAACATCCTGGCCCATATTCACAAGAACTCGCAAAGCCGTCTGGCCCGTGACCTGGCCGGGAGCTTGAAGGACATTGTGGATGAGACCTTTAGCGGCATCTACAAAAACGCCACCCAAGACACGGCTTGGCTTTCCACCGCCGCTTATGCGGATCTCGTCTCCGGCAACACGTTCCGGTGCGCTGAGCTGACGCTCGGCAAGGCCACGGTTTTCATCAACATTCCGCTCAAGGCGCTCGATGCTACACCGGCCGTCGCCCGCGTCATCACGGGCGCCCTGCTGAACGCGGCTTACGAAGCGGATGGCGCGATCGAAGGCCGCGTGTTGTTCCTGCTCGATGAGGCCGCCCGCCTCGGCCCCATGAAAATCCTCGAAACCGCCCGCGACTGTGCCCGGAAATACAAGATTACGCTGTTTCCGTTCTATCAGTCGATCGGCCAGCTTCGCGAGCTGTTCGGCCAGGACGGCCCGGCCAAGTGGTTTGAATCAGTCAGCTGGTATGGCTTCGCCGGCGTCAAAACTAAGGCCGTCGCCGAGGAGCTGGCTGCGGCGATCGGTGAATATGGCGTGCTGGCCTGGTCGGAAGGCTCGAACACCGGCAACTCGGCAAAGGGCCTGGAAGCGGGCACGCGCTCGACCGGCCAGACCAAAACCTATCATGAGCTGAAACGCCAACTCATCCGCGCCGAGGAAATCATGCACGACATGCGGGACGATGAGCAGATCATCTTCCCGAAATCCGGCCGGCCGCTGCGCTGCGGCCGGGCCATTTATTTCCGGCGGCCTGAGATGGCCGTCCGTGTGGGCGAGAATCGGTTTGCTGGCAAGGCCATCAAAGCGGCTGAATAGGAGCGGATAACGTACGATCAAAACGCGCGGCCGATCAGGATTTCGTCGGCCCGCGTCGTATAGCGGGGCGAAAGCTGCTGTTGCCTGGCCCGCCACGGCCGGGCGGTCCCTGTCGATGCCATTCGCATCGTCTCTCGGCCGAACCTGGCATTGACAGCATCCATAGCCGCCATCGCGGCAGCGGATTTCACCTTGTCTCGGGTGGCAAACAGCATTGGTTGCTGGCCTGCCGGCGTCAGATCATTCAGCATCACGCCGGCCTTGAAGTAGCGGAAACCAGGCCGCCAGACAGCGCGCAACAAGCGCACGGCCTCGCCGATCAGTGCGCCAGTGTCAGCGGTCGGTTCAATCTCGGCCGCCCGCTGCGCGGAATACCAAGGGTCGCCGTTATGGGGATTGGTATGCGCGAAAACGGCGATCTGCCCAGCCTCAAGCCCCTCGGCACGCAGCTTTTCAGCCGCGCGGGCCGTGTAACTCGTCAACGCCTCGCGAAGCCCAGGCCATGTCTCAATAAGGCTGCCAAAGGTTCGCGTCACGGCGATGCCCTGTCGCGTCGGCGCCATGAGGGACAAAGGAAGGCATGAAACACCGCGCAACTCGGCATGGACGCGCGCGCCGGTCACGGTCAGCAGGTCGCGCACGGCTTGGGGGTCATGGCTGACGAAATCCGCGATCGTCTCGATCCCCGCACCCGCCAGCTTCGCGGCAGCCCTATTACCAATGCCCCAGACATCCGCCACGGGCAGCATCGTGAAGTAAGCTGCCCGATCGGCCGGGCACTGCAAATCGCACACCCCGCCCAAGGCCGGGGTGTTCTTGGCGATGCGGTTAGCCAGCTTGGCGAGGGTCTTGGTCGGTCCAATGCCGATGCAGGTTGGAATTTTGGCAAGCTGGCGCACATCGCGCCGAAGATCGCGGCAAAAGCGATCGAGGTCAGCGATGCCTGTCAGATCAAGGAACATCTCATCGATCGAGTATGGCTCCACGGCGGGCACCCGCTCCGTGAGCACGTCATAGACGCGCCGGCTCATATCCCCATACAGGGCATAATTGCTGGATCGCCAGGCAACCGCCTGGCTCCCCGGCCGCTTACGGAACAGATGCCACGGCTCGCCCATTTTGACGCCGAGGGCTTTGGCCTCTGGGCTGCGGGCGATGGCACAACCATCATTGTTGCTGAGCACCACAAGCGGCTTCGCGCGAAGCTCGGGCGCGAAAGCCTGCTCCGCCGAACAATAGAAGCTGTTGCCGTCGATCAGCGCGAAGGTCGGCATGGCTAGACTTTCGTGCGGACCAGGCCGGTGACAACGGCCCAGATTTCGGCGTCATCCCCCTCAACAGCCAAGGGCGCCGTGTCCGGCCTCCCCGAAAGCAGCCACCAATGCCCGCGCCGGTAGGCGAGCTGCGCCACGAGAACATCGCCGGCAAGCATCACCACGGCCACCTGGCCTGCCGCAGGCGGCTTTGCGGCATCAGCGATCAAAATATCCCCTGACAGGATACCTCGGCCGGCCAGCGCATCACCCATGACGCGCACGGGGTAACGGCTCGGTTGCCGCAGGTCGAGAATGGCGGCAAGGTCGATCGGTCCTTCCAGGCCATCCCCGGCCGGACTGACAAAACCTGTAGTATTTCCGCCATTATATCCAACCATAACCCCTCCCGAGAGTTTGGGAACATAACGAGAACATAATAGCGGGGCAAGCGGAAAGGATCGAGGAGGGGTTATGTGTGGTCGGTTTGCCAGCGTTCAGCCACCAGATGCGATGCGGGCCTTGTTCCGCACCACGAACCCACTTCCCGATATTGCACAGCCATCATGGAACATCGCGCCCTCGCAGCCAGCTCTTGCCGTCCGCCGTCACCCGGAAACCGGCGCCCGGCATCTGGATCTGCTGCTTTGGGGGCTCGTTCCGCATTGGACGAAAGACCTGAAGGCCGCCCGTCGCCCGATCAACGCGCGCGCCGAAACCATCGCCAGCTCGCCGATGTTCGGCAGCGCCTTCGTCACCCGGCGCTGCCTAGTCCCGGTTGATGCCTGGTATGAGTGGCAGGTAACACCGGAGGGCAAGCAACCCTTTGCCTTCGCCCGGCCGGATCGGGAAACCATGGCGTTTGCTGGTCTATGGGAAAGCTGGATGACACCAGGCATGGCGAAAGTGCTTCGCACCTTCGCCATCATCACCACAACCGCCAATGCCACGGCAGCGCCCGTGCATGACCGCATGCCCGTCATCGTTCAGCGTGAGGATTGGCCGGTCTGGTTGGGCGAAGCTGCGGGAAATGCAGCCGAACTTTTGCACCATGCGCCGGCTGGGCTGGTTGAGACATGGCCAGTAGGAAGGGGCGTCAATTCACCTCGGAACAACGGGCCTGAGCTACTAGCGCCGGCAAAAGAATAAGCCGGACTAAAACTCAGGGGCCGATTCAATCCGGTTTGGAAGAAGATCGCAGGATTGGACGTCAAACATCCACATATGGGGACAGCAAAGCGCCCAGGACAATTATCAGACTTACGATCGCATTTCTTTTCCGGATGCGAATTTTGTACATCCATGTCCAGAAAACGGTGGTTTTCCAGACACTTCTGGAACAACATTTCCGGGATGGCCGAATCGGCTCATGAGTGTTAACATACTCGTCAAGTTTTCAATGTTCTGGTTACGTCAATGAATCAACGCATAGGATACGCTCGCGTGTCCACAGATGACCAGCACCTAGACCTGCAGCGGGATGCTCTCACGCAGGCTGGGTGCAGCGTGATTTATGAGGAAGCTGCCAGCGGGAAGAACGCCACCCGCCCGGAGCTTGAGCAGTGCCGGAAGGCGCTGCGGGCTGGGGATACCCTTGTCGTCTGGCGGTTGGATCGGCTTGGTCGCAGTTTGCCCGATCTCGTTCAGATCGTGGCCGACCTTGAGCAGCAAGGTGTGGGCTTCGAGAGTTTGGCGGAGAAGATCGAGACAAGCAGCGCAGCGGGCAAGTTGATTTTCCACGTATTCGCGGCATTGGCTGAGTTCGAGCGCGGATTGATCCGAGAGCGTACGCAGGCCGGGTTGGCCGCAGCTCGTGCCCGAGGTCGGACGGGCGGTCGCAAGCCAAAGCTGGACGCCAAACAGATACGCCAGATCAAGGTGCTACTACGCGACCCGAACACTAGCGTCGCTGAAGTGGCCCGTGACTACGGAGTGTCGCGAACAACGATTTATAAGTATTGCGGCGTGGTGCGGCCGAGCGAATTCATTGAAGGGACAACATGACCAAAAAGACGACCGCATTCGACGTGTTCGAGAAATGCGTCCAAGCAGTCCAGGCCGGGGAGCTGATCGAATCCGTCTCTGCGAAGGACAAGGAATTCCACTTCCAGAACTGGTTTCAGAAGCGTCTCCAGAGCCTGTCCATGCACTTCGAGGGCTCGGGTCGCAACACCTATCCCGATTTCTGCTTGGTCGAGCACACCGAAGGCTACGAGATCAAGGGGCTGGCGTGGCCGGGACGCGAGCGGGACTACGACTCGAATAGCCAGGTGCCAACCGGCTATCACAACGGCCGTCAAATCTTCTACGTATTCGGGCGCTATCCGGCTGACCTGTCCGGCTACGCAGACCAGGGCAACGGTCGCAAGCAGTACCCCGTCGTTGACCTCGTTGTGTGCCACGGCGACTTCCTGAACGCCGACCACAACTACGTCCACAAGAACAAGAGCGTGAAGGGCTTTGGCACCTACGGCGACATCATGATCCGCGACCGGAAGATGTACGTCGCGCCGACCCCTTTCGCGCTGACCGAGGGCACCACGGGCCTGATGACCCTGATCCTGCCAGAAGACTTCGGTGCGGATGATCGTTACCAGATGGTTGGCAACCTTACCCGCGTCGAGGCTGAGACGCTGGTGGTTGGCTACAACTTCGACTTGCGCACGAACGAGCTGAGCGCAGAGCGCGTGCCCAACCCCAAAGCAGGCACCCAGCACCGATTTGTCGCCTATCGGCTCAAGGGGCAAGCCAGCAAGCTCGTCTCGATGACCGGCACCCCGGTGCAGCCCGACGAGAACAACTTCGCGGACGAAGAATGAACGCAGTTACCGACAAGATCGGGCTCGCTCCTGCGACCGCCGCGACCGCACTGGAGTGCGATTTCCCTCTGGTCGAGATCAGCCAGATCGCCGAGCAGGAGAGCTGGCGTAAGGAGATCAATCGGCCCATATACCACATCCACAAGTGGTGGGCGACCCGGCTGGGATCGGTGTTCCGTGGCATCACGCTTGGGGCTTTGAGCCAGCCTGGCACGGACACCTGGGCGCACTTCTATAAGACCCACGATCTGGCCGGTAAGGTGGTGCTCGACCCCTTCATGGGCAGCGGCACGACGCTTGGCGAGGCCATCAAGCTGGGAGCCAAGGCCATCGGCTGCGACATCAACCCGGTCAGCACGTTTCTTGTGCGCCAGGCGTTCACGCCCGCGCCCGAGGCTCAGCTTCGTGCCGCCTTCAAGCGGCTGGAGCGTGACGTGGCACCGGAGATTCGGCGTTACTACCAGACCCGTGATCCCCAGACCGGCGAAGTGATCCCGGTGCTGTACTGCTTCTGGGTCAAGACGGTCACGACGCCGGAAGGCGAAGTGATCCCGCTGCTGTCCCGCTACGTGTTCGCCCAGGATGCCTACCCGAAGAAGAAGCCGCGAGCACAGATCGTATGCCCTGGTTGCTGGGGCGTGCTGGAAGACCGCTACGACGCGACCGACATGCACTGCCAGTACTGCGGCCACCACTTCAACCCGCAGGAAGGTCCGGCCGCTGGTCAATACGTCACGACCAAGGGCGGCCAGCGCTATCGAATCAAGGAGCTGCTGCCCAAGGATGGCACCCCTCCTGCACATCGCATGTACGCGATGATGGCGTTGCGCGCTGATGGCACGAAGGTCTATCTGCCCGTGCGTGCTGAGGACTTGGCGCTCTACGAGGAAGCCCAGGGCCGCCTTGCGAGTGAGACGTTGCCGCTACCGGAAATCTCTGTCCGTCCGGGCCACAACACTGACCAAGCGCGGGGCTACAACTACACCCACTGGCGCGACTTCTTCAATGCGCGCCAACTACTGTGTCTCGGGCTACTGCTGCGCGAAATCCTAAGCATCGACGACCAAGCCGTGCAGGAACAGATGCTGTGCCTGTTCTCCAGCACCTTGGAGTTCAACAACCTGTTTTGCAGCTTCAAGGGCGAGGGCACCGGGGCCGTTCGGCACATGTTCTCGAACCACATCCTGAAGCCTGAACGCACGCCGTTGGAAAACTCAGTGTGGGGCACTGACAAGAGCAGCGGCACGTTCAGCACGCTGTTCGAATCGCGCCTACTGCGCGCCAAGCGTTACCTCGATGAGCCCTTTGAGATCGCGTTCGAGCACGACCAGGACGGCAACCGTGCAGGGTCACGCAAAACGGTGGCCAGCCACCCGATCCGCGCTCGCCGCGTCGAGACTTGGGGCGAGCTGGCGACGGCCGATCATGGCCTGCTGATCCTGAACGGCGACAGCTCCGAGCTGCCGATGCCCGCAGGATCGGTGGACGCGGTTGTGACCGACCCTCCTTACTTCGATTTCGTTCACTACTCGGAGTTGAGCGATTTCTTCTTTGCCTGGCTGTCGCCAGTACTTCGCGGCCGCTATCCGTGGATGGCTCGCGAGGACTCGTCCGACCAGGGCGAGGTGCAGCACAAAGACCCGCGTGTGTTCGCCCGTCAGCTCGCTGCCGTGTTCACTGAAGCCTGCCGCGTGCTCAAGGACGACGGAGTACTGGCATTCAGCTTTCATCACTCGCGGGCCGAGGGTTGGGCTGCCATCTACGAGGCGATCAGCGAGGCGGGCCTGGCCGTTGTTGCGGCTCACCCAGTTCACGCAGAGCTGCGAGCCGCGAGCCCCAAGACGGCGGCGAAAGATCCGATCAGTCTTGATGCGATCCTCGTGTGTCGTAAGAAGGCGTTTGCCCTGCACCAGTCGCCCGCTGTCCAGGACGTGCGCCAGGCAGTCGATGCGCTGTCGTCACGGCTGCAAGCTGCTGGTCTGCGCATCTCGGCGGGTGATCGCTTTGTGATCGGTGCGGCCCAGACCTTGATCGCCCGAGCCGCTGACGAATTGGGTTTTGATGAGATCAAGGTCGATCTGGAAGCGATCCGTCTGGCTGTTGGGCCGAAGGCTGGCGATTCTGACGAGCCCGAAACGGCCGGCGCCGAACTAGCCACTGTGTGAGGCGGGAGCATGGGATGACAGCATTTCGTTCTTTCAGGAAACCCGCCACGGAGGCAGTATGAAGCCGCACGACGAAAGCGAGCCGTTTTTCATCACCGAGGACGTGGCGGCTGAGTTGACCGCCGCTGGCTACGAGTTCGTGCCGCCGGGCCATGCGCGAACGGCGAGCATCCGCGATCTGTTCGGCTGGCAGCCCGACGAGACGCTATCCGAGGCCGTGAGCAGGCACCTGGAGAAGGCTGATACAGATAGCGGGCGCGAACCGAGAGGCGAAGGCGTATGACAACGGAAGCGGAGGCGCTCGCCAACATCCTCGCGTGGTCTGCTGACAGTCCTGGCTGGCAGCGCGACGCACTGCGCCGACTTGCAACGCAAGCGGCCCTGGAGTCGGCCGAGATCGACGAGCTGGCTTCCATCTGCAAGGGCGATAATCTGGCGGTCCCGCTGGAAGCGGGGCACCTTCGCGGCCCGAACCGCGATCAGGGGGAAGTCTATCTGCGGCAGGTGCATGGAGTCCTGCATGTTAATGCTCTGGCTCCCGACCAACGGCTGACGCTCCACCGTGTCGGTTTGACGATCATCTATGGCGACAACGGATCGGGAAAATCCGGCTACGCGCGGATTCTCAAGAAGGTATGTCGCGCCCGTATGCCTGGCCGAGCCGAGGAAATCGCCCCCGACATCTATGACGCTGCACCAGGCACGCCGAGCGCCACGATTGAATACGCGATTAGCGGTCAGAACCGCACTTGCGCTTGGCAGCTTGGTCAGGCTGCCGACAACGCGCTTTCAGGCATCAGCGTGTTCGATTCCCGTACCGCGAACGTCCACGTGGACGATACGAATGACGTGGCTTACACGCCGTTTCCGCTCAAGCTGCTAGGTGCGCTGGCGCAGCTCTGCAAGTCGGTCAAGGATAAGCTGGCAGCCGAGATCGCGCAGATAAAGGCGCAAACGCCCGAAGCGATCAGGACCCCGGCGTGCAGCCGGGACACAGCGGTCGGCAAGCTCATGGCCCGGCTCACCGCCAACACTGCGCCGGCGACGGTCGAAGCGTTGGCAACGCTCACGCAAGCAGAGCAAGACCGATTGGCGCAGCTCACGGCGGACCTGGCAGGTGATCCGGCTCGCGCGGCGCGCCAGCTTGCGGCGATGAAGGCCAAGGTTGACGGGCACATTGCGCGCCTGGATCGGCTATTTGCTTCAATCAGCGACGATTCCGCCAATAACCTGCGCCGCCTTGCCGTTGATAGCGATGCCGCACGCCGGGCCGCAGAAGCTGCTTCCAGTGCGCTTTTCCGCGACGAACCGTTGCCGCAGATTGGGTCGGAGGTTTGGCAGGCGCTATGGGCCAGTGCCCGAGCATTTTCTGATGCGGAAGCCTATCCCGAACGGCGATTCCCCGTCACAGACCACGGCAGCGTATGCGTGCTTTGCCAGCAGGAATTGACGCCCGTCGCCGCTGATCGGCTCAATCGCTTCGAGGCTTTTGTGCGCGACGACAGCCAGCAACGTGCCGACGCTGCGCGCGTCGCATACGACAGGGCGCTGGCAACGTTCAAGGGTGAGGCTGTTTCGTTGGCCGATCTTGTGAACATTGTGGCAACCGTCCGCGACGAACTGCGCCAGGATGCCTTGGCGATGGAGATCAGGGGCGCGACCCTTCGCGCCCTGTGGCGTCATCGCCAGATCAGGCGACGCCACGCAAATCCAAGCGCCGCCATTGACGTGCCCGTTACAGAATATTCGCGCCAGGCGCTGGTCGATCAAGCAGCGGGCATTGAGACTCGGGCGAACGCCCTTGTCGCGGAGGCTGGCTCTCCAGCCCGCGCCGCCGTGCTTGCCGAAAAGGCCGAGCTTGTGGATCGGCAATGGCTTGGTAGCATAAAAGCCGATGTTCTCGCCGAAATCGAACGCCAGAAGAAAATCGCGCGGCTTGAGGCGGCCCAGCGAGACACCGCTACCAACCGCGTCACCACAAAGAGCACTGAGATCGCTCAGGCTTTGGTGACAGACGCGCTACGCGCGCAATTTGCTCGCGAGGTGGCGAGCTTCGAGATTGCTGGCCTCGCTGTGGAGCTTCGACAGCAAAACAGCGTTCAGGGCATCCCTCGCTTTAAGGTCGCACTTACACGAAAGCCCACGGCTGCGGTGGGACAGGTCTTGAGCGAAGGCGAGCATCGCTGCGTTGCCTTGGCCGCGTTCATGGCCGAACTCGCCACCACCGAAAACAAGTCCGGCATCGTCTTTGACGATCCCGTTTCCTCGCTCGACCACATGCACCGGGAAGCCGTAGCTAAACGCCTGGTTGCTGAGGCCGCTCATCGCCAGGTCATCGTCTTCACTCATGACCTTGCGTTCCTGTTCGAGTTGAATCGCGCGGCTGACGATGCGCAGCCAAAGCCGCCGGTTGCGATTAGCTCCATCAGCCGGGGTGCTGACAAGGCAGGCTTCTGCCGCAGCGAGCCGCCATTCAAAGCGCGTCGGGTCAGTGACATCACCACAAGTCTGAGCAATCAGCTTGCGGGTGAACGCTACCATTTCGAGCAAGGCAATCTCGACGAGTGGCGCAAGTCCGTCAAATCCATCGCTGCGACGTTGCGTGATACGTGGGAGATCGCGGTTGAAGAAGTTGTCGGACACGTCATCCGGCGACTGTCCAACGAAGTGAAGACGCCTGGCTTGGTCAAGCTGACCGCGATCACGGTTCCCGACTGCGAGGCCATGCGTGACGGCTTTGGTCGCTGTTCCGAACTGCTGCATAGCGCCGCCGCTGCGTTGAACCGCCCTCTGCCAAGGCCAGAAGCACTGACGGCCGAGATTGATGCCTTGGCGACCTGGGCGGACAGCCTTCGGCAGCGTCAGGGCGCTGCGAGGTTGCCCTGAATCCTTGGCGTCACCCAAGTGCTGTGGAGCTGAGCATGGTATTGTTCATGGCACTTGTAGAGCAGCATTCAGTAAAGTATTGATGTATATGGTGATTTCTTGTCTATTTATGATAGAGTGGGAACTATAGTTAGCTTGGGTTCGCAGTTAACCATCTGAACCCAGATCCCCTCTTCGGCTGCCCAAGAGTGCAGTCTCTCAGTAGCCAAGAGACCCCCCTTCTGGCCGTTGCTACCGCCCGCGTCCGCGCTTCCGGCTTTCCTGTTCAACCGGCCGTTCCTCGGCTTGGTGCTGCGCCTGGCGCCGATGCCCCTCCAGCGCTCTCTGTAGCCGCGCCCGGGCGCTCCGATGCGCTGCCTCGATCAACGGCCGCGCCCGCTCCCAGCCCGCCGCCACAGCTGCCCGCACGGCAGGGGCCGCCCGCTCGATGCGGGCCAGCGCCTGCCCCTTCTCCTCGGCAGCGCGGGCCATGGTTTCAGTCAAGCTTCCTTGCGCACCAGCACGGGCCTGGGTGCGCGCGAAACGCTGGGACAGGTCAGAGGGCAAGCCAGCGGCCTCGCGCTTTTCGTCGGCCGCCAGCCCCTTTAGGAAGGCGCGGGCGGCATTGCGGCGGGCCTCTTCGCCGATCTTCACCAAATCGAGCGCATTGGTCTTTTCAGGCTGGCGCGCGATGTTCCGCGTCCAGTTCGTCCAGATGTCGTGCTCGCGGATGGGACGCGGATCACCCAACGGCCGCCGCCCCGCGATCTCCTGACGCTCGGCGCCTTCCGAGGTGAGCCAGTAATCCCGCTCCCGGTGCCTCGACCCGGATACATAGGTCTTGAAGCCGTCCGTGGTCTGCGAGCCGCCCGGTGTTACAAAGATATGCTCGGTCGTGGTGATGCCCTGGGCCGTGTTGGTGGTCATGGCATAGCCGTAGGCCAGCCGCATCCGGCCGGTTTCCTTGTCGGCCAACGTGTCCCACTTCACAAAGCCCTCGCGGCCATGGTCGTTCCGCAGCACCAGGCCCTCGTCGCGGATGCTGGTGATTTCGAGGATCGAGCCGTTATCCCCGATCGCGCCCTTGCCGCCATCCAGCATCGCGGCGTTGGTCCGGGCGAATAGCCGGATTTTTTCGCCAGTGGCGATCGGCATGGCGTAGTGCTCGCCGGTATTCTTGTCGATCGCCGCCAGCGTCATGCAGCTCTGCCCCAGCTCGCCAGAGGCCAGCAGCCGTTGCCGGATCGCCTCGCCAATCGCGCGCGCGTCCTGATTGGTCGGAGTGCTGATCGAAAGCGTAAAGCGCGACCTGTCAGCGTTCGCGGCCCTACGCTCATCCCAGAGCGCGGCGGCCCGCGCAATCACCTCGCTATGACCACCGGCGACAATCTCGGCCGTGCCGTCCTGCCGCTTCATATCCAGCGCCTTGCCAACGGCTTCGGCGCCACCTTTGCGCAGCAAGCCCGCGATTTCGCGCGCGCGTTCATTGGTCTGCCGCACGCTGCTTTCGATGGAGGGCACCTCGCCCAGCCCTTTTTCGAGAAGGCCGATCACCTGGCCCGCCTCGATCGACTGGCATTGCTTCGGATCACCGATCGCCACCATGCGGAACCCGTGCCGCTCCTGAAGCCGCAACAGATCAAGCATCTGGCGCGTGCCGATCGTGCCCAGCTCATCGATCACTACGACGCTGCGGTTGGACAAATCCAGCCGGCCGCTCTCCACCCGGTTGATGAACACCGACACGGCCGCGATCGTGTCACGCCCGCCGGTCTCGGCCTCGGTATTCAGCCCGGCTTCGCGTAGCTCGCGCGCCTGGCGCCAGCCAAGGCTGATCCCGTGAATATCCGCGCCCTGGTCACGCCACGCCGCCACCAGTGGCTTCAACAGCGTGGTCTTGCCAGCCCCGGCCGCACCGATCCCCACCGCGAACCGGCCGCTCATGCCGAGATGATCGATCATCCGGCGCTGCGCCACGCCATGTTCGCCGGTGAAGCTCAGCCCGCTCGCCGCGATCCCGCGCTTGATCTGGGCCGGGTTGAGCGTCCCGCGCCGGTCCCGGCCCGCCTGTGCCGCCAGCTCGACCAGCGCGCTCTCCTGCTCAACATGGGCGCGCGTCGTCAGCCTGGTTGTGGTGATCTTCACATCCGGGTTGTCCGGGTCATCCCGCACGGTCTCGACCGCGATGATCTGGGTGCGCGCGGGCTCACCGTTGCCAGCAGAAACGCCCGTCTCGACAACCCCACGCGCCCGCAACCGCGCAATCACCCGGTCCACATCGCCGCCATCCTTGATGCCGGCCGCCACCAGGCCACGCGCTGCGGCAACGCGTTCGTCCTCGTCCTTGATGACCGCCCGCCGGGCAAACTGCTCGCCCAGCACCCGCGCAGCGGCCTCGTAGGCCCGGTCAAGCCGGGCCGCTTCGGTCAGTGTCTCCGCCGGCGCCGCGTCCTGCAGAACGCTCTTATGCTGGTAGCCGCGTTCCTCCGCCTGGCGCCGCCAGCTCGCGAAGTCGCTCATATCGTCGGCCTTGGCACTACGGCTGGCAAAGGCGCCGCCTTTCAGCAGCTTGATCCGTTCGTCGCCGGTCATGCGGTCCCACTCCGCGCCCACCGAAGCGGCATAGGCTTTCGCGTCGGAAAGGGCATCGCGGGTCCGCTTACTGAACGCCGCCCGGATCTCCTCCGGCACGGCGCTGAGCCGCGCCGCGCCGGTGGTTCGGTCCAATTCTATACTGGCCCCCGCCCGCCGGAGATTCTGGGCGAGATGGGCCTGGTAGATCGCCCCCCATTCATGAATGCGGCCATGCATCTGCAACGTGTTCAGGGACACCACACGGCCGCTCTCAGTGACGATGACATTCGGCACCGCGACATGCGTATGAAGCTGCGGATCACCAGCCACCTTCACGGAGACGATCTCGGTTTCCGTGCGGCCGTCCGCTGTCTCGCGGGCGATTTCGAGGGTGGGGCGGGCGGTGTAGTGGTCAAAGGTGATCCACCCGATGCGGCCCTGCTCAGTGCCTTCCTTGCCGCCTTTGCCCTTCCGCGCCTGGCCAATGACCTGTTCGATCTCGGCCATGGTCGCGGCCACCGCATCCTTGTGCGCCTGGGCAAGCTGGTTGCGCTCCGCCTCGGTCGGCGCGAAGGCCCATGCCAACGAAATCGTCTTGTCGGCCGAGAAGGTAAAATCAACGTAGCCGATCGGGGTTTTCGAGCGGTTCACCGCGTTCCGCCAATCGGCCGCATCCAGCGCCGCGCCATCCGCCCGCTTGCCATCAAGGATGTTGGCCCGCTCGGTCTCGGAAAGGCCGTTTCCGTCCTTGGCCCCTAGCGCCTTGTAGAGCCGCACAAGCTCGGGATGGGGGGCAGGCTGGTTCTGTTCGGCCTCTTGGGCGGACGGACCATCCGGCGCCGCGCTGGGAGAGGCGGGCGCCAGCTTCGCCTCGATCCGCGCCCGGTCAGCCGCACTCGACGCCTCGGCCACCGCCAGTGCCTGCCGCAAACCGGCGGCTCCGCCGGCGCGCAAGGCATCGGCCCAATCGGTGCCCTTCGCCCCGCCCGCAACATCAGCCGGCGGCTCAAGATAGACCGCCTCGCCGCCATTGGCCTCGATCAGCGCCGCCGCCTTGGCCGCGGCCTTCTGCCCGGCCTCACCAACATCACGGCCATTATGGAGGCGGGCATTGTCGCGATCGGCCAGCAGCGCAACCGGCGTCGAGCCGGTGAACTGCCCGGCCCAGGCCACCAGACCGCCGGCATTGTACCCGACAACACCAGCCTGCCGCGTTGCCTGCACCACGCTCGCGACGGTCTCGAAGCCTTCACCGGCAACCCGCGCCTGCTCATGACCCCCGATCGGCACCGCCGCGCCAGCAGGCGGATGCAGCAGCCAGGCGCCCGAGGCCCCCAGCATCCGGCGGCCGATTTTTGCTCCGCCCTCGGTCAGATAGGTGCGCTGCACGCCGGTCAGCCGTACCCGGCCGTCCTCATCCTGGCCAAACATCGGCGTCAGCATCACCACCGCCGCCCCAGCCGCCACTTCCGCCGAATCATAGTTCGGATGCGGCCGGACCAGCCGCACCTGGCTCATCAGCCAATCGGCATCGAGGCCGCGCCCGCTGAGGTAGGCACGAACCGGCGCCCGCATGCCTTCGGCCTCTTCCACGCGCGCCTCATGCGCCGCCCGCTGCCGCAATTTCTGCCCCACCGACCCGCGCAAATTCGGCTCGCGCAATTCGCCCGCGCCCGGAATCGCCTCATCCCAGACTTTCCCGGCGATGCTCTTGCGAAAGGCGTTGCGCCGCACCTCGGCCTCGCGCGCTGCCTTGGCCGCCTCGGGGTCCAGCTCGACCGCCTCGGCTTTGACGCCCAGCCGGCGCACCAGGCTCTCGAACCGCCCGCCTTCGCTGGCGGCAAAGTCGGTCCATTGGCCAGTGGTGGCGTTGACCGAAACCGTCCAGCTATCCACCCCGCGCCAGGTCGCTTGCAGGCGCAACCGGCCGCCGCTGGTCCGGTAGGGCACACCGGCGGCATCAAGCGCCGCCGCAACATCAATCGCGCGCGGTTCCGCTGGCCTCTCCTCGGCCGCCGGGCCACGCGGCGGCACCGCAGGTTCACCGCCCCGCGCAACATCCGCCTGCCAATCGGCCGCCAGCGCCGCATCACGATCATATGCGGCCGCCTCCTCCATCGGGGGCGGGGCAAAATCATCCGGCCAGGGCGGCGGGCCGTCTGGCGCGTGCCCCAGCTCGCCAAGCGCCGCCGCTTCGGCAGCAAGGGCTGCGTCGCGGTCCTCCGTCTCGTCCGCCTCGGGCGCCGTCGGCACCGCGTCCTGCGCACGGGTTGAAGGCAGCACCTCCACGGGCGCGGCCGGCAGATCGGACCCGTCAGCCCGTTTGCCGGCAAGCAGGTTTTCCAGCTCCGCGCGGGTCGGCAACCGCATCGGATCAAGCCCGAACACCTCGGCAAGCGGCGTCACCGCGCGCTGATATTGTTTGCCCGCGATCTTCTCGCCATCCGCCCGATTGCCCGCCAGCAGCTCGGCAATCTCGTCACGGGTCAGCGGGCGCGAGGTGTCAATCCCCAGCGCGGCAGCAACGGCCGGGTGCATGTCGCGCCGGGGCTCGGGAATGGTGCCAGGGCGAGCTGCGTCCGTGGCGGTGGCCGCCGCGTTATCTTCCGCCGCCTCAGTGCCCGGCTGCCAAAGGCCACCCTCGGCCATCATGCCGCGCTGATAATACGTCGCCATGTCCTGCTCGAAGCCCGGCAGCGTCATGGTCATCAGGTGGTCCGCCATCTTCCCGGCGGCACCGGATGAGGTGGAAGCCGCACCGGCGCGGAACGTCAGCATGTCTCTCCGCCCGCCTCTTGCTGCGTAGCCTCCTCGCCGGACTCTAGCGCGGTGGCGAGGCCGCGCATCACCCCGGCCTCAACCTCGGCCCCCAGCCCGTCCAGCGTCGTGCCGATTTGCAGGAGCGCGGTGGTCTGATCGCGCAGCGCCCCGGCAATCTCCGCAAGGGATTCCTCAAGCGGGCTTTCTTCCGAAGGGGTCGCCAGCTCGATCAACCGCGCCAGCATTTGGCTGTGCGTGTTCTGCGTCTCGATCATCAGCCGCAGCGCCTGGATGACGGCATCGAGGCGGTCATCTTTCGGGGGCATCGGGGCGGTTTCGGGCTCGGGCATCGGGCGGAACTCCTGCCCATCAACCTAACGCCATTGCCTCTTGCGCCGCAAGCTCCATAGGTGCAATGGTCTGTAACTTCTTCTCCGCTTTCTCCGCCCGCACACTGGCGGGAGTTTGGCGAGATTTCTGGCGCGGATATGCAGCGAATATGCTGTGTTTTTGCATCGTATCTGCTACGAATATGGCGGACTTTATGCTGTGATTCTGCTGTGGTTGTGCTGCGTTCTATTGACGTGCAGAGGTTGAAATCGGTAGGATTCCCCATGCCCGCGCCTGATCTCGATATTGAAAAGCTCAGTGCGGCGATGGCTTCCGGCCTTCGCCGGCGGTCGCCGTTGATGGTCTGGTTTATCGAGCACCACGACGAATTTGCCGCCCTTCTCGATAAGCATGGGGCGCATTGGAAAGGGCTGGCAGAGCACTTTGCGGCGGCCGGGCTGGTCTCGCGCACCGGCCAGCCGCTCACGCCGCGCACCGTCGAAAACTATTGGCTGCGGGCGCGGCGCCTGGTCGCCAAGCAACGGGCCGAAGGGCGCCCGGTTGCGGCGGCCCCGGCTAGCACGCCGGCGCCCGAACCTCGATTCAAGCCCGTTAGGTTAAGGAATGAGGGCCGGGGTGTTTCCCCTGCGGAACGCCAGGCCCTCGGTGATCCTACTGCTCCGGCTGACCAGGCGGCCCAGCCAGTGCCCAAGTTTCAACGGTCATGGATGAGAAATGAGGGCCGGGGCGTTTCCGCTGCGGAACGCCGCGCCCTCGGCGATCCAACTGCTCCGGCCGATCCTGACGATCCGAAATGGAGTGGCGATAAATCCCGATAGGAGAATTTGATGACTGAGGCCCCCTCATCAGAAAAGAAGCCCACCGGCGCGCAAAAACCCGCCCCCCCTGTATTCCGCCCCGGCAGCGCCGTCGCCGGACTCAAGCCGGCGGAAATCAAGCCACTGCTGACCAGCGAGCAAACCCGTTCCAAACCCGTGGCTCAGGGCCTGGATCTCGCCGATCGGCCCAAGATCATCCTGGCGGCTGGCCGGGGCAAAACCGGCAAAACCACCTTCCTGCGCTGGATCGTCGAGATGGCACAGCGGGACGGGAAAGCTCCGCTCCTGGCTGATATTGACCCCACCAACGCAACCTTCTCGACCTATTTCGGCGGGGTTGCTCGGCCGGACACCTTCAACCAGGCCGCCGTTCGCGACTGGCTGCAAGATTTCATGGAGTTCGCCATCGCCGAAAAACAAACCGCCATCATCGATCTGGGGGGTGGCGATACGATCCTGCGCACCATAGCCGCAGAAATGCCCGGCTTCGATGCAATGATTGAGGAGGCGGGCATGGCGGTGGTGATGTTCTACCTCGCCGGCCCGCATCCCGAGGATTTAACCCCCGCCGCCACGCTCGGCGCTTTGGGCTTCAAGCCTCGCGCTCGCGCGTTCGTGCTCAATGAAGGCGTGGCACCGCCGGGGCAATCGCGCGATCAGGCATTCGGGCGCGTGACCTCCTCCAACGTCTATCGCGATGAAACAACGGACGGGGCGCTCACCCTCTGGATGCCGCGCCTGCACGCGGCCGAGGCGGTCGAGGCCCGCACCGCGAGTTTCGTCGCCGCACGGGACGGTCAGACAGAACCGCCGCTCGGGGTGTTCAACCGTTCGCGGGTGGGCCACTGGCTCAAGGCGATGGATGAGCAATTCGCCGGCGTGAAATCGTGGATGCCATGAGCGAGGCTGTCGATCAGAGCGAGACAGAGGCCGCGATCCGCGCCGCGCAAGCGGAGCTGGATCGGGCCGAACAGCTTGCCCGGCTCGACAACGACCCCACCGCTCAAACGCTCCTCGCGCTCCGGGTGTTCCTGGGCTCGACCGCCGCCATTGCCGCCGATCAGCGCCGCGCCATGGCTGAACACCGCTTGCATGTCGATCGGGATTTCAGCGCCGTGCGCCAGGCGCGGGACGGCCTGGCGCAAACCATCGATCAAGCCTTCAAGGCCGCGAAAGCCCAGGCAGAGGCCGCGCATGCGGATTTGTCGCGTCAGTTCGTAGCCTCCTTTGCCCAAGCGGCTGAACAGCGCCTCAAGGCCATGTCACGGTGGGTATGGTGGCGAACCCTCGCCTCCTGCGCGGCGCTGGCAATCGTGATCCTCGCCTTGGGCTTCGGCTTGGGCTACTGGCGCGGCAACGCGGCCGGGTACAGCCAGGCCGCCGGGACGATTCACGCTACCGGGGCCGTTGAGCAATCCGTCCTTGCCTCGCAAGGTCCGGCTGGCTTGGCGCAATGGCACCAGCTCATGCGCGATAACGCCATCCTCGACACGATGAAATCCGATTGCACCAGCAAGAACGTGGCGCATCAGGACGGCCGCACGGCTTGCCATCTATGGCTATGGACAACGCCGAATGTCGCACCGGCCGCTATTGCGGCCATGCACATGAAAGCGAGACAATGAGCAGGGTATAGACCCAACGGATGCCGGTATGAGCGCGGACATTGAGCAGGGTTTGCCGTCTGCCGAGGCCGAGAGGCTCTTGCGGCAATTTGGTACGAACGAGGTTGCGGATAAATCCGAGAGCTGGCCGCATGCGCTGGCAGCCAAATTATGGGCGCCTTTGCCTTGGATGCTCGAAGCCACAATCCTGCTGGAAGTGTTTCTCGGTCACGGGCTGCAGGCTGTCATTATTTCCGTATTGCTGATTTTCAACGCCATTCTGGGGCTGACCCAGGAAGCCCGCGCCAAGGCGGCGGTCAAGGCGCTCCGGCGGACACTGGCGGTGATGGCCTCGGTCCGGCGCGATGGACGCTGGATGCGCCTCGGTGCATCTCAGCTGGTGCCCGGCGATCTGGTAAAACTGGCGCTTGGCGCGGTGGTGCCCGCCGATATTAAAATCGCCGCAGGCAACGTGCTGGCGGACCAATCGATGCTGACGGGTGAATCCCTGCCGGTTGAGCGCAAACCGGGCGATCTGGCCTATGCCGGCGCGATGATCCGCCAGGGCGAGGCCACCGGCATCGTGGTGGCCACCGGCGCGCGCACCTATTTCGGCAAAACAGCTTCCTTGGTGCAGGATGCTCACGGTGTCAGCAGCGAGCAGCGCGCGGTTCTGGCGGTGGTGCGGGATCTGGCCGTGGTCAACGGTGCCGTGGTGCTGGCGATGCTCGCCTATGCCCATGCGATTGGCCGGAGCTTCGCCGAAACCGTGCCCTTGCTGCTGACCGCCCTGCTTGCTTCCATCCCCGTTGCCCTGCCTTCCACCTTTACCCTGGCCGCGGCGCTTTCGGCCCGGCGGCTGGTGCGCGGCGCGGTGCTGCCCACAAGGCTCGCCGCGATCAACGAGGCGGCGACGATGAGCCTACTCTGCTCGGACAAAACCGGAACATTAACGCAGAATGCGCTGTCGATTGAAACGATCATCGGCTTTGACGGCATGGCTGAAAACGCCGTGCTGGCCGCCGCGGCTGCCGCTTCGTCGGAGGGCGGCGATCCGGTTGATCAGGTGATTATCAATGCCGCCCGGTTACGCGGCGTGGCAGTGCCTGAAGCCACGGGCTTCACGCCTTTCGATCCAGCGTGCAAATATGCGCAAGCGCGGCTAGCGGATGGCAGCCTGCTCCGTAAAGGGGCGCTTGGCGCGTTGCTCCAAGTCCCGCTTTCCGCTGAGCAGGAAGTTGCACGGCAGCATCTGGCCGAGGCCGGCTGCCGGGTGCTTGCCGTCACCCGGACCGTTGGCGCCGCCACTGTCCTGCTCGGATTACTCGGCCTTGCCGACCCGCCGCGCGAGGATGCGGCCAGCCTCATCACAGCCTTGCAGGAGCTTGGCGTGCGTGTGGTCATGGTCACGGGCGACGCGCCGGAGACGGCCAGGGTGATTGCCAAATCCGTTGGCATCACGGGCGATATTTGCGATTCTGCAACGCTCGAAACATTGGCCGCGCCAGGTGATTACGGCGTGTTCGCCGGCGTGTTTCCGGAGCAGAAATTCCGCCTGGTAAAGCTGTTCCAGCACGGCGGCCATGTCGTCGGCATGTGCGGCGACGGCACCAACGACGCCCCGGCGCTGCGTCAGGCGCAGATGGGCATTGCCGTTTCAACGGCCACCGATGTCGCCAAGGCGGCGGCAGGGCTGGTGCTCACCTCACCCGGGCTGGCCGGCATACTGGATGCCATCCGCGAGGGCAGGGCGGCGTTTCAGCGCATCCGCACTTACACGCTGTCGATGGTGGTCCGCAAAATCGCCTTCGTTCTTTATCTGGCGCTCGGATTGGTGATGACCGGACATGCGGTTCTAACGCCGCTGCTGATGGTTTTGCTGCTGATCGTCAATGATTTCCTGACCATGGCGATTACAACGGATCGCGCCTTGCCCTCTTCTCATCCCCGGCGCTGGCGCATCGGCCGGATCATCACCGAAGGCGGGGTTTATGGTTTGGCCACGCTCGGCTATGCGGCGTTGATGCTTCTGGCCGGGCGCGTGATCTGGCATCTGCCACTGCCGCAAATCCGCTCGCTCTCTTTCCTCACCCTCATGCTGGCAATCCAGGCCAGCGTTTATGTCATCCGCGAGGAGCGCTGGTTCTGGTCCTCGACGCCCAGCCTCTGGCTGAGCGTCGCCACGCTCGCCATGGTTGGGTTCAGCCTGCTGGTTGCGGGGATGGGTATCTTGATGGCACCGCTTGGGTGGAAGATTCTGGGCACAATCATGATCAGCGCGGCCGTGTTCACGCTGCTGCTCGATCTTTTGAAACATCTTGCCGTGCGGGTGGAGCGCAGGGGATTCAGCCACGCCGGGTGACGACCCGTGTTGCGAGCTTGACGATTTGCCCAGGCTCGTATAGCGGCCAAATGCCCAATCAGCTGGACACCCGCTTCCTCTGCGTAAACTTAAACAAACGAGACTTTCAGTTGATGCCCCGTTGCTTCCGCATAGCGACGCAGCGTCGAAACGGATGGTGACACTTTACCGCCTTCTAATCTGGCAATGGCAGACTGTGTGGTTCCAATCTTCAGTGCCAATTCGGATTGCGTCAGCTTAGCTTCCATCCGCACGCGGATCATCTCCTCGATCAGCCTATAATCTGCATCCGCCTGTGCATATTCTACCCGAAACTCGGGGTTTTCCATTAGCTTTTTCTTCAACTCGCCAAGTTTTGTCATGGCTTCACCTCTTTCATTCTCTCTTGTGCAAGCTCCAATGCCCGCCTTGGGGTTTTCTGTGACTTCTTGACAAAGACATGCAAGACGACCACTCGTCGCCCTGTCACCGCTACATAGATGCCCCGCGCTATTCCTTCCGCTGCCTTTGCTCGAAGCTCCCAAAGCTTCCCATCTAAATGTTTGACATGCGGCTCATGAAGCTGGTCCAATCCGAGGCTTTCAACCATCTCGAACAGCCGTAGCAACCGGGCTTGCAACTTCGGCGGCAACTCCATGATCTCATCATCCACGACATCCAGAGTCTCAACCGACCATCTCATATACGCTATATAGCGTATTAGCTATATTGCTGCAAGCCCGGTTTACCCTGCCCTGCTCAAAACTCGATACTATTGGCCGGACACCTTCAATCAGGCCGCCGTTCGCGACTGGCTGCAAGATTTCATGGAGTTCGCCATCGCCGAAAAACAAACCGCCATCATCGATCTGGGGGGTGGCGATACGATCCTGCGCACCATAGCCGGAGAAATGCCCGGCTTCGATGCAATGATTGAGGATGCGGGCATGGCGGTGGTGATGTTCTACCTCGCCGGCCCGCATCCCGAGGATTTAACCCCAGCCGCCACGCTCGGCGCTTTGGGCTTTAAGCCCCGCGCACGAGCCTTCGTGCTCAATGAAGGTATGGCTCTGGCCGGACAATCGCGTGACCAGGCATTCGGGCGCGTGACCTCCTCGAACGTCTATCGCGATGAAACAGCAGACGGGGCACTCACCCTCTGGATGCCGCGCCTGCACGCTGCCGAGGCGGTCGAGGCCCGCACCGCGAGTTTCGTCGCGGCACGGGACGGTCAGACAGAACCGCCGCTCGGGGTGTTCAACCGCTCGCGGGTGGGCCACTGGCTCAAGGCGATGGATGAGCAATTCGCCGGCGTGAAATCGTGGATGCCATGAGCGAGGCTGTCGATCAGAGCGAGACAGAGGCCGCGATCCGCGCCGCGCAAGCGGAGCTGGATCGGGCCGAACAGCTTGTCACCTGTGAAAAATCGAACTTTGTTGATATATTCATGATTTTTTAGGATCGGGTAGTATCGGGATTTGCAAGGTCTGGGAGACCTGAGTGGGAAAACCTTGCAAAACCGTTGGAGCGTTGCGCGGTGGTCGCGATCGTGATTCTCTCCCGTTGATGCCGAACATCATGTGTTTGGCGTGGAGGAAAGAATGCCGCCGAAGCTGAGTGCCTCGCAGGATGATCTCGAACTGTTCCGCTCGCGGCTGGAGAACATCATCGACCAGCGGCATCCCCTGGTGCGGCTGGCCCGGCTGATCGACTGGCGGGTTTTCGAGGAACGCTTTGGCGCACTCTACGCCGAGGCGGCCGGACGTCCCGCGCTGCCGACCCGCCTGATGGTGGCGCTGCATCTTCTCAAGCACATGGATGGGCTGTCCGACGAAGCGATCTGCGCGCGCTATCTCGACAGTCCGTATGTCCAGGCATTCTGCGGCGAGACGCATTTCCAGCACACGCTGCCGCTCGATCGATCCTCGATGACGCGCTGGCGCAAGCGGATCGGGGCGGAGCGGATGGAGGCCCTGCTCGCCGAGACGCTGGTGGCTGCAGAGCGGGGTGGGGCCGTGGCGGAGACGCACTACGAGCGGGTCACCATCGATACCACGGTCCAGCCAAAGGCCGTGACGCATCCGACCGACAGCAAGCTGCTGCACAGCGGCATCGAGACGCTGGCGCGGATGGCGCGCCGGCACGGCATCACGCTGCGCCAGTCCTATCGCCGGGTCGCGCGCTACGCCAGGCAGGAGGCGGCGCGCCTGCACCATGGTGGCAAACGCCGCGAGGCCGAGGCGCGCGTGCGCAAGCTGCGGACCTGGCTGGGCCGGCTGGCGCGTGACATCACCCGCAAGATCGCAGGCAACGCTGAGGCGAAGGCGGCGTTCGCCGAAACGCTGGGCCTGATCAATCGCCTGCTTCGCCAGAAGCGCTCCGATCGCGGTGCCGACAAGCTCTATTCCCTGCACGCGCCCGAGGTGGAGTGCATCGGCAAGGGCAAGGCCAGGACGCGCTTCGAATTCGGCGTGAAGGTCTCCATCGCCACCACCAACGCCGCTGCACCCGGCGGTCAGTTCGTTCTCGGCATGCAGAGCCGGCCGGGAAATCCCTATGACGGCCACACCCTGGCCGGCCAGATCGAGCAGGTCGAGCGGATCACCGGCGTTGCCGTCGCCCGCGCCTATGTCGACCGCGGCTATCGCGGCCACGGCGTCGAAGCCGAGGGCAGAAAGATCTTCATATCCCGCCAGAAACGCGGCATCACCCCCACCATCCGCCGCGAGTTGCGCCGACGCGCCGCCATCGAACCCGTCATCGGCCACATGAAGACCGATGGCCATCTCGGAAGAAACTTCCTGCTCGGCGTCGACGGTGATGCCATCAACGCCGTCCTCGCCGGCGCCGGCCACAACCTACGCCTCCTCCGCAGATGGCTGATCAGGCTTCTTTGCGCCCTCGTCGCATGGCTCTCGGCCGCAAGACCCTCTCCAGACCTTCGCCTACGGAACAGCAAAGTCGCTTAATTCACAGACGACCAGCTTGCCCGGCTCGACAATGACCCCACCGCTCACACGCTCCTGGCGCTCCGGGTATTCCTGGGCTCGACCGCTGCCATCGCCGCCGATCAACGCCGCGCCATGGCTGAACACCGCCTGCATGTCGATCGGGATTTCAGCGCCGTGCGCCAGGCGCGGGACGGCCTGGCGCAAACCATCGATCAAGCCTTCAAGGCCGCGAAAGCCCAGGCCGAGGCCGCGCATGCGGATTTGTCGCGTCAGTTTGTGGCATCCTTTGCCCAAGCGGCAGAACAGCGCCTCAAGGCCATGTCACGGTGGGTATGGTGGCGAACCCTCGCCTCCTGCGCGGCGCTGGCAATCGTGATCCTCGCCCTTGGGTTCGGCCTGGGCTACTGGCGCGGCAACGCGGCCGGGTACAGCCAGGCCGCCGGGACGATTCATGCTGCCGGCGCCGTTGAGCAATCCGTCCTCGCCTCGCAAGGCCCGGCTGGCTTGGCGCAATGGCACCAGCTCATGCGCGATAACGCCATCCTCGACACGATGAAATCCGACTGCACCGGCAAGAACGTGGCGCATCAGGACGGCCGCACGGCTTGCCATCTCTGGCTTTGGACCACGCCGAACGTTGCCCCGGCCGCGCATGGGTAGCGGGATGGAGGAGGGCTTCCCACCTCCCCCGGATGCGCCGGGCCGCTCGGCTGGCTTCGCCTCCCAGCTCGGCCGCGCTTTGCTCGGCCTGCTCCGGGGCGCCTTGCGCTTTCTGGTGGCGGCTGTGCTCGACGTGCTCATTCTCGCGGTGCGGTTCGTGCTCTGGTTCCGCCGCCTCCTGTTCTGGCTGGGCTTCTTCTCGGCCCTGTCCTGCATTTTGAATTATGAGGTCCACAAGCTCCGCTTGGCCGCGTTCGCGCTCGGCGCAGGCATCCTCATGATGACGCTTTCACGCGCCAGCCTGCTCCTCAATGACCGGCTGCGTTTCGGGCAACTGCAACTCCATGCCTGGGCGCAAGCCTGGCCGGTGAAGCGATATGCGTTCACCGTTTTGCCGCCTCGGCGTTGATGGAGCTGGCCATTTTTAATGTCTACCAGAAGCCAAATGATTACATGTAAACATGTTGCCGTGTTGGTGGGTCTAAATCGACCCTACCGAGCCATAGGGAGGAGGCAACCCGAACCCAAGACCGGTCATTCGGCGGCGCTGGCCTGCAACGGCTCTGCGCCCTTCCCGGTCATCCCCGGCTCTAATTGGATGCTCTGAAGCCGACCTTCCAAAAGTGTAAATGTTTTCTTCTGATAGCGTGGCCTGTCGGCTTTTCGGGATCGTTTGCGTTCGCGAGGCCGACTTTGGAGACGGTGCTTCGCGTGGCAAACACGACCCCATGTCTCGATTTGTGAAAAGCGGGCCATACGCTCAGTCGATGGCCATAGTTGCGATCTGCGGCCCTATCTGATCATGCCTGCCTGATATCATTCGCGCCGCCACGCTTGCAGGGCGACCGCCGGGGACGGAGATTAGGCGTTGAACACCGAAGCGGAGCTATTGAGGTTTGCTGGGTCACCTCTCTGATATGATTATCCATACGGCCAAGACACACGCGTTCCTCGCGTACGTTCTGGCTTTTGTGCTTACCGGAGCCGAAGCTTTTCCTGTCATCGGAGCACTTGTGCCCGGAACTGCTATTATCGTTGGATTAGGTGCTCTCGTGCCTACGGGCGCCCTGCATTTCTGGCCACTGGTGGCCTGGTCCACGGGAGGTGCCATCCTGGGAGACGGGCTGCCCTTCTGGTTCGGCTCTCGGTTCCGGGACCGGGCGACAGAACTCTGGCCGCTGAACCTGCATCCGGGGCTCTTGCCGAAAGGCCAGGCGTTCTTCGAGCGCCACGGCGGGTCCGCCGTGATCATTGCGCGCTTCACGCCTGGCGTGCGGGCGGTGGTGCCCATCGTGGCCGGCGTCAGCGGTATGCGTCCGCTTCGCTTTTATCTGCTCGACGTCGGGTCCGCTGTCATCTGGGCGCCCGCACATGTCGGCGCCGGGGTTCTCGTCGGCGCCTCGCTGGCCATTCTCGGCGTCATGGCCGGCAGGCTCGAGGCCCTGCTCGTCGGCTCAGTCGTTGGCCTCGTGCTCCTGCTCTGGCTGGTCCCACGGCTTCTCCGCCTCGCGATCAACTGGCTGGATACCGGGCGCGGGCCTGCTCTTGCCTGGGCCCGCGGCGGCAAAGGGCGGATCCGGAGCGCGGTGGCCTCCATCCTCGATCCGGCAAGGACGGAACTGTCCGGCCTGATCACCCTCGCCTGCGCCCTTGCCGGTAGCCTGTGGCTTTTGCTCGGTATCCTGCAGGACCTGATAGCCGGAGATCCGCTGGTCTATGCCGATCACGCGATCCTGCATTTCCTCGCGCCCTATCGAAGCGGCATCCCGATGGAAGCGGCGGTGACGTTCTCGCGGCTTGGCAGCGGCGTGGTCACGCTAGCGGTCGCCGTAGTCGCGCTCGTCTGGCTCGACCGGCAGAGTGCGTGGCGTGGTGCGGCCTACGGCATTGCCGCGGTGATCGGCGCGTCCCTGTTTACAGCGGGGCTTGATCTCGCTCTGCATCGCGCGCCACCGTCGCCGATTGCGCCCGGCTGGAGCTTGATGCCGTTTCCGGGCGGCGATCTTGCAACGTCATGCGCGGTCTATGGTATCCTGACCGTTATCGCCGGCCGCCAGCTCGGCACACGCGCGCGCCTGACACTAATAACGGCGACGGTCCTGTTCGCGGCGCTGCAGCTCGGTAGTCGCGTCTATCTCGGGCTGGACTGGTTTTCATCCGAATTGGCCGCGCTGAGCTTCGGATTCGCGTGGGCGGCCGGTCTCGGCCTCGCCTATGTTGCGCGCCCGGTCGAACCGGTGGCCCCCTGGCGCCTCGTCGCCATCACGGCGGCCACGCTCGCCATCGCCGGTACGCCGGCGATCGCCCTCAACCGCCATGCCGATCTGGCGCGTCATGAAGGGGGGCGCACGAGCTCGACGATGACGTGCCGCGACTGGCTACAACGCGGATGGCAAAACCTGCCAGCACGCAGCCTCGGCATGCTCGGCAGCTTTTCTGGCGCGCTGACAATCCAGTGGATCGGCCCGGCCGGCGGGCTTCGGCGCGCTCTCGTCCAGCTCGGTTGGCGCTCACCGGCGCCGTGGACGTTCCGCAACGCGCTTGCGTTCCTCGCACCCCACGCAACGCCTTCTGTCATCCCGGTGTTGCCGCGCTGGGATGACGGAAGGAGTGCGGATCTGGTGATGATTCTCGCCGCGCACGGGCTTGTCGCCGATCAGCGGCTGGTGCTGCGTCTGTGGAAAACCGGTGTATCTGTCATCACGCTGTTGATTTCCGCTGAGATCTGTTGGGGTGGAACGGCCCACGGCATCGGATGTGCCAAGATGAGGTCGCTCAAATGACCATCATGAAAGGGCCGCTCCGATGGAATTTAAACGGATATCGATCGATACGTCGAAGCATATTTTCACGATACACGGCGTTGACGGGCAAGATCGTGTCATTCTGAGGCGGGATCTGCGGCGAGGGCAGATGGAAGCCTTCTTTGCCAAGGTGCCCGCGACAGAGATTGCTCTGGAAGCCTGCGCGGGAAGCCATCATTGGGGCCGAAAATTTGGCGCCTTGGGTCACCGGGTCAAGTTGATCCCTCCCCAGTATGTGAAGCCCTTCGTAAAGCGCGGCAAGAACGATCGCAACGACGCGGAAGCGATCAGCGAGGCTGCCGCTCGGCCGGACATGCGCACTGTGCCGGTGAAGACGGTCGACGAGCAGGCCGCGACGATTATCGTGAAGCACCGCGAGATGCTTGTCGGGCAACGAACGCAGGCGATCAACGCCTTACGTGGCCATGCCGGTGAATTCGGTATCGTCGCGGCCAAGGGCTGCGGCAATGTTGCGGCGCTGGTCTGCGTTCTGACAAATGAGGCTGCCATCCCGGAAGGTGCTCGGACGATGTTCGCTCAGATGGGGCGACACATTGCTGAACTCGATCTGAAGATCGAGGCGATCGACCGGCAGTTGCTGGAACAGCATAAGGCCAACCCAGTCAGCCAGCGTCTCGCTGCGATCCCCGGCGTTGGACCAATTACCGCGATTACCATGGCGATCTCGATAAACCCGGCGAATTTCGAGAGTGGCCGCCACTTCGCTGCGTGGCTGGGACTGACGCCACGAGAACATTCGACAGGTGGAAAGCATCGGATTGGCAGGATCAGCAAGGCAGGCAATGAACGGCTGCGCCAGTTGCTGGTCGTCGGTGCGATGTCGGTCGTTCGATACGCGAAGCCTGGCAGCAAATCGGCGAGCACATGGCTGCTGCAATTGCTGGAGCGGCGGCCGCGCAAGATCGCGGCAATCGCTCTGGCCAACAAGATCGCCCGGATCATCTGGGCGATGATGGCGCGTGGCGAGGCATACCGGCGGCAGCCGGCATCAGCCTGACCGCGGCCGGTGCCGGGGAGGCAGGAGCGACAGAAGATGATGGTGATCGGTCGAACCGACGAATGGCGATAATCCAGCCTGGGTCAACGGCACGTCGATGCCGCAGATTTGTTTGGATGTCATTCGCGGATCCCATCTGGGCTGGCGGTCATGAGGCCGCACCGATAAGCCGGACACATGACCGCATTCGTGCCGCCGCCACATCTTCGAAGCTCGCTCTTGAATCCCGGGCCGTTCCACACATGACCCATGTTTGACTGTTTCCCCGTCTGGAAGAGGCGGGGGCGAACGGAGTGTTGGACATGGCGTTTTTGAGCATTATCCGCCGGTGGCATAAGCGTGAGCATGTGCCGATCCGAGAGATTTCGCGGCGCACAGGCGTGTCGCGGAACACGATCCGCAAATATCTTCGGTCTGATGTGATTGAGCCGAAGTTTCAGGTTCCGGACCGGCCGAGCAAGCTTGATCCTTATGCCGAGAAGCTTTCGGCGTGGCTGCGGCGTGAGGGGAACCGGCCGCGCAAGCAGCGGCGGACGGTCAAGCAGCTGTACGGTGATCTCGTCAGCCTGGGCTATGACGGTTCCTACAATCGTGTGGCGGCCTTTGCCCGGGCTTGGAAGGAGGAGTGCCAACGGCTGCAGCAGACCGCCGGCCGGGGAACCTTCGTGCCCTTGGCCTTTGCGCCTGGCGAGGCGTTCCAGTTTGACTGGAGCGAAGATTTTGCGATCATCGGTGGCGTCCGCGTCAAGTTGCAGGTGGCGCACACCAAACTGTCGCATAGCCGGGCGTTCATTGTCCGGGCCTATCTGCTGCAGACACATGAGATGTTGTTCGACGCGCATAACCACGCCTTCCAAGCTCTCGGCGGCGTGCCGCGGCGCGGGATTTACGACAACATGCGCACCGCCGTTGACAAGGTCGGCCGTGGCAAGGAGCGCAGCGTCAACGCCCGCTTCCTGGCGATGACCAGCCATTATCTCTTCGAGGCCGAGTTCTGTAATCGGGCCGCCGGTTGGGAGAAGGGGCAGGTTGAGAAGAACGTTCAGGATGCACGCCACCGCCTGTGGCAGTCCATGCCTCCGTTCGAAAGCTTGGACGCCCTGAACGACTGGCTGGAGCGGCGCTGCCGGGAGCTGTGGGAGCAGACCGCGCATGGCAACGAGCCGGGAACCATTGCCGATGTCTGGGCCAGCGAGGTTGAGAGCCTCATGCCTGTGGGCCGTCCGTTCGATGGCTTCGTGGAACACACCAAGCGGGTCTCCTCGACCTGCCTGATCCACTTGGAGCGCAGCCGCTACAGCGTGCCGGCCTCTTTTGCCAACCGGCCGGTCAGCCTGCGGGTCTATCCCGACAGGCTGGTGGTGGCGGCGGAGGGGCAAATCATCTGCGAGCATCCGCGCATCATCGACCGGACGCACAACGGCCCAGGGCGCACTTTGTATGACTGGCGCCACTATCTGGCGGTGATCCAGCGCAAGCCGGGCGCCTTGCGCAACGGTGCGCCGTTCCTGGAATTGCCCGATGCCTTCAAGCGGCTGCAGCAACATCTCCTGCGCCGTCCTGGCGGTGACCGGGAGATGGTGGAGATCCTGGCCCTGGTGCTGCACCATGACGAGCAGGCGGTGTTGGTGGCGGTGGAACTGGCGCTGGAGGACGGCGTGCCGTCCAAGACGCATATCATCAACCGGCTCCACCGGCTGATCGACGGCAAACAGGCTCCGCCTCCGGTCATCACCGCGCCACAGGCACTGACATTGGCCAATGAACCCAAGGCTGACGTCGAGCGCTACGATAGCTTGCGCCAATCTGAGGAGGCCCGCCATGCGTCATGATCCCGCCACCGGCGCGCTCGTCATCATGCTGCGCAGCCTCAAAATGCACGGCATGGCACAGGCCGTCGATGAACTGGCCCAGCAGGGTGCCCCGGCCTTTGAAGCCGCCATCCCGGTGCTCTCCCAGTTGCTCAAGGCCGAGACCGCTGAGCGCGAGGTCCGCTCCATGGCCTATCAGTTCAAGGCCGCCCGCTTCCCGGCCTATCGCGACCTGGCCGGCTTCGACTTCGCCAGCAGCGAGGTCAATGAGGCCCTGGTCCGCCAGTTGCATCGTTGCGACTTCATCGAACCCGCCGACAATGTCGTGCTCGTCGGCGGCCCGGGCACGGGCAAAACCCACATCGCCACCGCGCTCGGCGTGCAGGCCGTCGAGCATCACAAAAAGCGCGTCCGCTTCTTCTCCACCGTCGAGCTGGTAAATGCTCTGGAGCAGGAAAAGGCTCAGGGAAAGGCTGGGCAAATCGCCGGCCGTCTGATCCATGCCGACCTCGTCATCCTCGATGAGCTTGGCTATCTGCCCTTCAGCGCCTCAGGCGGCGCTTTGCTGTTCCATCTGCTCAGCAAGCTCTACGAGCGCACCAGCGTCGTCATCACCACCAACCTGAGCTTCAGCGAATGGTCCGCCGTCTTCGGCGACGCCAAGATGACCACCGCGCTCCTCGATCGCCTCACCCACCACTGCCATATCCTCGAGACCGGAAATGACAGCTTCAGGTTCAAAAATAGCTCCGTGCAGAAATCCCAAAAACGAAAGGAGAAAAATCCAGCCTTGACCCCATCATGAAACTCAAATCATAAACTATGGGCGGGTCAAATCTCGATGGAATCCCCGGGTCAGATCTCAGCGGAAATCAACATCCAAGAAGCATACGCACTCATAAGGTCTGGCCTGACTGACCGTAAGAAAAGACTCCAGGCAGGTAAATCTGCGCTCTACGAAGCCCTCCAGGCAAGATCAGCTGTCCTATATTCAAGTGCCGCCGACACAAGAGATTCAAGTAAACGTATTGGTTTGCCGATAACTTGTCGTTGCCACAACACTCGCAAGGCCACCGGATAATTTTCGGATTCCGACGCGCGTTCCTTTATACCAGGGATTTGTGCTCATCGGGTCAGTGTAGGGCGAGGTGAGGCTGTTTGAGGTGCCGAGCCAATGGTACATTAGTGCAAACACTGTTCCTGGCGGCACCGCGTCGGTTTCATAGACGGCGAAGGTCTCATTGCCTTGATCATTGCTTGCCTATCCGGTTGACTCCCATACCTACTAGATCTAGTGTTGGGCATGGATGTCCTGGCCCGTGAAGACCTGCCGTTCCCGCAGTCTCTGCCGGAATTCCAGCGTATTTTCCCGAACGACGCGGCCTGTGCCGCCTATCTCGAAAGCGCCCGCTGGAATGGAGGGTTCGCCTGCCCAAGGTGCGGCGTCGTTGGCGAGCCGTTCCGTTTCGAGGCGCGCCCGGGCGTTCTGCGCTGCCGGGCCTGTCGCAAAGACGTAAGCCTGATGGCTGGGACCGTTATGGAACGCAGTCACACGCCGCTGTCGACTTGGTTCTGGGCGGCTTACTTGATCGCCAGCCAGACGCCCGGAATGTCGGCCGTCCAATTTCAGCGGCAACTCGGCCTGTCGCGCTACGAGACCGCCTTCGGCATCCTTCATAAGCTGCGCGCCGGGATGGTGCGCCCCGAGCGCGACAAGATTGGCGACACGCCGCAAGAACACGTCGAAGTGGATGAAACGTGGGTTGGAGGACGAACCCGAGGCGATGGACGGGGTGTCCATCACAAGGTTCTCGTCGCCTGTGCCGTGGAGGTGCGCCACCGGAAACCGGGAACCAAGCTCGACAATCGGAAAGACGGTCGCTACGCGGGACGCGTTCGTCTCGCTGTTGTCCCCGACCGTAGCGCCAATTCGCTCTGCGGATTCGTCGAAAACGCCGTTGCTCCCGGATCGCTGATCGTTACCGACGACTGGAGCGGCTATGCCGGTCTCGGAAGGCGCGGGTTCGACCACCATGCAATCGCCGAATGCGGCGACCCGGAGGTGGCAGAAGAATTCCTGCCGATCGTCCACTTGGTCTTTACCAACCTGAAGACCTGGATCAACGGCATCCATCACGGGGTCAGCGCCAAACATCTACAAGCCTACCTCAATGAATTCACGTTTCGGTTCAACCGGCGCCTCTATCCCTTCAACGCGTTCCGCTCGCTGCTCGGAATCGCGGGTAGGGCAGCCGCACCAACCTTTGACGAGCTTTATTCCGGGGAATGGACACACCCTACATTTAGTGGGTGTGGGTAACAACCGGATAGGCAAGGATCATTGTAGATCATCACAATGTCACCATTGGTGACGCCGAGCTTTTTAACGTCCGCCGGATTGACCTGCACGAACGGAAGCGGAATCGTTTCTGCTTTTTCGGGCAAGTGGCGCATATGATAGCTAGTCTGCCAGAGAGGCTGGTCGCGACCCATAGTGAACCAGAACGGATATTTGGTCCGATCTGATTTTAGATAGCCTGCGACCACCTTAGCGGAGGCATGGTCATCCCAGGGCCGCGTGCCGTACCAACTGAACCTGCCGTCCTTGGTCATGAAATAGAAGGTCGAATAAAGGCGCTTTGTGCCGACCAGTTCGCCGGTGTTTGGATCGGTTCGAACCGGTGTCTGGATACCCTTCTGGCCAATCTTGCGAAGATAGGCGTAATCAACGCCTTTGAAGCTCTCGGGATCGAGCGTGCTAGCACGCGATGCGGGAACCTTCGTGTTCATGCCGGCATAGAGGTCATCCTGGATCGATTTGACGACATCCGCGCCGTGTTTCCAGTCCATGCCGGCGAAACGCCTGGCGATGTCGGCCTTGCCGTCGGCCTTGTAGAGTTCTTCGAGCTTCTGTCCGACGAGGCCGTGGATTTCCCAGTCGGGTTTCGCGTCGCCCGGCGGGTCCATAAACCTGTCGTCGAGCCGCATGAGACGGTCGCCGCAATTGAGAGAGATGTTCTCCGCTTCACCCCATTGCGCCGCGGGCAGGATAAGATGTGCGTCGCGCGCGCTTTCGATCATGTAAATATTCTGCACGGTGACGAACAAACCGTTGGTTTTGTCAAGTCCTTCCAGGATACGGGCGGCGAGGTGCTCAATCGAAGCAGGCTCGCCATCGCCCTGCTTCTGCGCTGACAGATAGTCGGTCAGGGCCTGCGCCCGCTCGCCGATCCGCTTGCGAAAATACGCATTGTTTTGGGCCGCGAGATACGGGTTGCAGCCGGTCAGCCAGAAAATCTTCCCATTGCCGTCCTGGACATACTTATCGACATCCGGCGGTGGTTTCGGGCCGGGGTAATCCGGCCGCGCATAACCTTCCTGATGCCCGCCGACTCGTCCCGTGCCGGTACCCGGCCGGCCAATATTGAAGCTGAGTGCGCCAAGTTGGGCGATCGCGGCAACGGCATCATATTGACGATAATTCCAGATAACACCTTTCTCGTATAGGATCAGGCTGCGTCGCGGATGGCCGCCCGGCTTGGGTTGCGCAATCCATGCAGCGGCTTGTTCGATCTGTGCGACTGGCACGCCGGAAATCTTCTGTGCACGCGCCATGAAGTCCTTGTAGGGGATATCCAGTTCGAGGGATTTTTTCTTGTAGTCCTCGAAGCTCGTCATGTCGGTATGCTGGTTCAGAAAGTTCTTGTTGTAGTACTTTTTCTCCCAAACCACACGCGCTACCGCGTTCATCAGCATGTAATCCGTGCCCAGATTGGGCCGCAGGTGAAGCACCTTGGCACCAGTTTCATGCGCTGCATTGACCGTTGCGGAGATCCGCGGATCGACGATCACCATGCGCGCCGGTGTGATCGCCTCCCCTTTTGCGTAGTGCCGCTTCTTCTCGTCCGTAGTTGCGCCTTGCAGGTTGGGCATCATGTGCGCAACAAAAAACACGGTCGCGGTGACGTAGGCGTTTGAGCCCCACAGCATAATAGTATCTGCGAGCCTTGCATCCTCATAGCAATAATTGAGCTCATGGACGCCACGGTCGCGTGTGCCCCAGGTTTCCGAACTGTACCCCGGCCGGTTATGAATGCCGACATGCTTCATCTGCAGGCCGGTGAACAGAAGCCGGCCGGTGCCGTAGGTGTTCTCCATGCCGCCGCCACCACCGCCGTGATCGTAGATTTTCGAGCAAAGTGCGTCCGCACCATGCTTGTCGGCGACACCCTTGATCACCCGGGCCTGCAACTCGATGGCAGCGTCCCACGGGATCGCGTTGAATTCGCTGCCGCTGCGCAGCAGCGGGTAATGCAGCCGCGCCTGGGTCGGCCGGCTATCGGACCATGTTGTTTTGGCATTAACCGCGCCGCGGCTCGAATGGTTGCCCATAGGGTTAATTGGCGAGTCGTGCGTAGGTACAATCGCGACGTGGTAAGTTCGACCGTCGCGTTTGCGGATCGTTGAATGCATCGATTCAGTATAGGAAAATCCGACGATCGGTGGTTGTGGGCCGGAGAAATCAATCCCGAAAGCATTGTCGCCTGCTTTGAGCCCACCGGCGAGCCCATCCGGCCAGACATAGACCTTGTAGCCGCAGCCGACCGTGCAATACTGGCAAGCAGTATTATAGGCTTCCGCATTTTTGGGCGGTAGCGGGATGGATTCCTCACGGCGATACAAGGCCATAGTCGTCTCCCTTTGATTTTCGGAGTTTCTCGTTCAGGCAACGTCGCTGGTCCGGCCCCAGACCAGGCCGGACATGCGCTCGGCGTAAATGTCACCCGCACTATCAATCCTGAGTTCGATCTGCGGCAGATAATCCGACGCCAATCCTTGATAGGGGACGCCGTTCCGTGCTGGGTCGAACATCGAAAAATGGCAGGGGCACACGAAGCGGCCGTCCTTGAATGCCACAGGGCAACCCATATGCGTGCAGATGCCCGAGAACGCGACGACATCACCCGACGAACCTGCACCTTCGTAGGCCGGTTCGGCGAGCTTCAACAACCAGGCGGGTGATGTCGCGTCGGGGTATTGAAATGAAACGGGCTTGCCCGGGCTGAGCTGGTTGATGTTGCCTGCTTTGACCGAAGGCCAAGGTTTGCCATCTGGCATCACCATGTTGGCCTTTGCGATCAAGGGAGATGCTACCACGCCCGCTACGGCGGATGTCCGGACAAAGTCTCGACGTGACACTTTCACCAGCTTCTCTCCCTGAATTATGATATTACGACATTAATAGAATCGTTATATAAAAATCGTCAAGAAAATTTCGCATTTCAGTTGGCACGGTTGACTTGACGGATTTGAGCCGACGATGCTAGATCGGTGACATTACGATAATTATGGAAATGAGAATGCCACGGAGCCCAAAAAAAGATCCTGCCTGGATGGTTGCAGCCCTGGCCGCTCTCGCCCATGAACATCGACTGGCGGCGTACCGAATCCTTGTCGAGGCCGGCCCTGCGGGTATTGCAGCGGGAGACATCGCCGAAAAGATCGGTTTGGTGCCGTCCTCGTTCACCTTCCATGTCCAGGCACTTCGCAATGCGGGACTGATCAGCCAGCGGCGCGTCAGCCGCCACGTCATCTATGCCGCCGATTTTGCGGCGATGAATACGCTGGTAGGATTTCTCGTCGAGAACTGTTGCGGGCAAGGATTATCCATCTGCAGCCCAGCCTGCGATCCCGCACTACCGTCAGCGAAGCAGGAAGCGATGCGCTCGAAGGCGAAATCGGCGTGACCAATCAGCCGCTCAACGTGCTGTTTCTATGCACCGGCAATTCCGCCCGCAGCATAATGGCCGAAAAACTGGTCGAGCGCTGGGGCATGGGCAAATTTCGCGGCTTTTCCGCCGGCAGCCATCCGAAAGGCGACGTCCATCCCGGTGCACTGGCGATGCTCGAAGAAGCCGGTTTGCCGATCGAAGGACTGCGCTCGAAATCCTGGGACGAATTCGCAGCTCCCGGTGCGCCGGTGATGGATTTCGTGTTCACTGTTTGTGACGATGCGGCTGGCGAGATGTGCCCTGTTTGGCCCGGACAACCGATGACGGCGCATTGGGGCGTGCCCGATCCGGCGGCCGTAGGCGGAACCGACCTCGAACGCATGACGGCGTTCCGGACAGCGTTCAGAATGCTCGAAACCCGTATCAGACTGTTCGCCAGCCTGCCCTTCGCCAAACTGGAACAAGCCTCGCTCCGACGCCGCGTGCAGGAGATCGGCCGGATCGGGTCGAACGCCGATGAGGGTTCGGCGGCATGAGCGTCACGATCTACCACAACCTCGCTTGCGGCACGTCGCGCAACGTGCTCGCCCTGATCCGCAACGCCGGCATCGAACCGACTATCATCGAATATCTGAAGACCCCGCCGTCGCGCGAAACCCTGATCGATCTGATTGCCAGAACGGCAATGCCTGTGCGCAGCGTGCTGCGCGAAAAGGACACGCCGTATGCCGAACTCGGTCTTGCCGATCCGGCCCTGCCCGACCACGCGCTGCTCGATGCGATGATGGCGCATCCGATCCTGATCAATCGGCCGATCGTGGTGACACCGCTGGGCGTCAAGCTCTGTCGGCCATCCGAGACCGTGCTCGATATCCTGCCGGCTCCGCAACGTTCCGCCTTCACCAAGGAAGACGGTGAAGCCGTGGTCGATCCCGCCGGTCGGCGCATCCGCTAATCCCCCAGTTTCCGAGGCTCGCCATGCTCGCTCTTGCGGTGTTCGTCGCAACCCTGGTGTTCGTCATATGGCAGCCGCGCGGCCTCGGCATCGGCTGGAGCGCGATGGCGGGCGCCATCCTTGATCTCGCGCTCGGGGTGATCCATTGGCGCAACATTCCCACCGTCTGGCACATCGTCTGGAACGCGACCTTTACGTTCGTGGCGCTGATCATCATTTCGCTCCTGCTCGACGAAGCCGGGCTGTTCCGCTGGGCGGCGTTGCATGTCGCGCGCTGGGGACGTGGCCGTGGCCGGATTCTGCTGCCGCTGATCGTGTTGCTCGGCGCCGTGATCGCTGCGTTTTTCGCCAATGACGGCGCTGCCCTGCTGCTCACCCCGATCGTCATGGCGATTCTGGTCAGCCTCGAATTTCCCCCGACTGTAGCCCTCGCTTTCGTCATCGCAACCGGTTTCGTCGCCGACACCACCAGCCTACCTTTGGTAATCTCCAATCTGGTCAACATCGTCAGCGCCAACTTCTTCAAGATCGGCTTCGATCGCTACGCCATGGTCATGGTGCCGATTGACATCGTCGCACTGATCGCAACCCTTGCCGTCCTGGGTGTGACTTACGGCCGCACCGCGAACCGGACCTATGCCGTCGCGGCACTCGACGCCCCCAGATCGGCGATCCGCGACCCCCTGGTGTTCCGCGCCGCCTGGCCGGTGCTGCTGGTGTTGCTGGGCGCCTATTTCATCACCGCCCCACTCGGCTTACCGGTATCGTTCGTCACCATCGTCGGCGCTGTGGTATTGCTGGCCTTGGCTGCCCGCATCACTGGCCGCGGTGCCCCAATCATCGAGGTCCGAAGCGTGCTCCGCTCGGCGCCCTGGCAGGTCGTGGTATTCAGTCTCGGGATGTATCTGGTTGTCTATGGCCTGCGCAATGCCGGCTTGACCAACTATATCTCCAGCGCGCTCAGGGCCTTTGCCGCCCACGGCATCTGGGCCGCCTCGCTGGGCACCGGCGTTCTGGCGGCCGCCCTTTCCTCTATCATGAACAACATGCCGAGTGTACTGGTCGGCGCGCTGGCGATCGGCCAGTTCGGCCATGTCGCCCCGCCCATCCACGACGCCATGGTTTACGCCAACGTCATCGGCTGCGATCTCGGCCCCAAATTCACCCCGATCGGCAGCCTCGCCACCCTGCTATGGCTGCACGTGCTGGCGCAGAAGGGCACACGGATCACCTGGGGTCAGTATATGCGGATCGGCCTGCTCATTACGCCGCCCGTGTTGCTCGCCACACTCGCGGCGCTTGCACTTTGGCTGCCAGTAGTGGGATCAATCGGCCATGGGTGATCCCGCCGAATTTCCCGCACTGCGCCCGGAGATGCTGGCACCTCCCGACCTTTCACGGCTCGAGCCGGCATCGCGCGCCACCCACAAGCCGCGCATCTTGCTGCTCTATGGTTCATTGCGCGAGCGCTCTTATTCGCGGTTCCTGACCCTGGAAGCCGCTCGGCTGCTTGATCTGATGGGAGCCGAAACCCGCATCTATGACCCGCGTGAGCTCCCGGTCACCAACACAGTGCCGGTCGATCATCCGAAGGTTCAGGAATTGCGCAATTTATCAATCTGGTCGGAGGGTCAGGTCTGGTGCAGCCCAGAGCAGCACGGCGCCGTCACCGGCGTCATGAAAAACCAAATCGACTGGATTCCTCTGGAAGTCGGTGCGGTGCGCCCGACACAGGGCCGGACACTCGCCGTCATGCAGGTGTCCGGCGGTTCGCAAAGCTTCAATGCGGTGAACACGCTGCGCCTGCTCGGCCGATGGATGCGCATGTTCGTAATTCCCAACCAATCCAGCGTCGCCCGCGCCTATGAGCAATTCGACGAAGCCGGCCGCATGCTGTCATCAGCCTATTACGACCGGGTAGTTGACGTAATGGAGGAATTACTGCGGTTCACGCTTCTGCTTCGTGATCGCCGGGCCTATTTGGTCGATCGCTACAGCGAACGGAAAGCACACCAACCGCCCGTTGATGTCGAGGTTATCTGACACTCCGTCGCGGGTCTTCTGCTCAAATCCGGGTCGCGGAGCGGCCGCAGGGCTTCCTCAAGCCCCATCTCGATCCGCGATCCGTGCAGGAACGCGGTGCCGCCCTTGTAGAAGCCGCCAATAGGCTCCACCGGCGCACCGTCCACGATCGGCCGCTCATTGCGCGTATGCCCGGCCCATTCATAGACCTGGGAAAACAGATATCGGTGGATCGCCTTCAGGTGCGCCGCATCGAAGGCACCGCGCGGGCCTTCACCGAGCACCAGGTCTGCCAGGCGGTTGTTGGTCAGGCGGTATTCGGCCCGCGCCAGGGCCGCGTGGCTTCGCAAGCCAAATCTGTTGCGTAGAACATCAATCTGATCGGGATCGTCTGACGTGTTCGGATAGGTGTAGCCGTGCGGCTCGCGATCTTCCGCCATGCCGGAAAGCCAAACCGGGCGCCTTAACGTCCGGCCTCGATCGCGGCGATCATCAAGCGATCCAGCTCGACCATGTCGATCTCGCCCCGGATAAACCGCTCGTTTGCAGCCTCAAGCACTGGATCATGAACATAGCCCTGGCGGATATTCGCCGCGCGAGCCTGCTCAATCGCATGCCGGCGCCGCGTCATTTCAGCTTCCGAAATCCTGCTGACAAGCTGATCCATCGCGCCGCGTCCTTTCTCCACCAATGTTAAGATTTAAGGAAAAACGCCGTAAAATTCAAGAGATTTCAACTATTCATCCCGGCTTTGCGAATATCCGTCTTGGTAAAATCATCGCCTTTGAACAGCAGCGCCGCGCGG
Organism: Acidiphilium multivorum AIU301; assembly: GCF_000202835.1. NCBI lineage: Bacteria > Pseudomonadati > Pseudomonadota > Alphaproteobacteria > Acetobacterales > Acidocellaceae > Acidiphilium > Acidiphilium multivorum. The sequence goes on along the minus strand of NC_015187.1, from coordinate 4,662 downwards.
TAGGATTTGGCGGCACCATAGGCAAAGCAATCGCCCATGTTCAAGGCGGCCGGATGCCGCCCCTTCCCGAAATCGACATAAGCCTGGATCGCCAGATCATACTCACGCTCACCGAGAGAAATGACCTCGATGCCGAGGGCACTCATAAAACTCCTCACCTTTTGCCGGGCGCCATCCATCGAAAGCCCGAAGCGGCGGCAAAGCCCGGCTGTGGCCTCCCACATGGCAACCGGCGAAACCAAGCGGGTGCGTTCCTGGGCCAGAAGATCGGCCAACATATCCGCACCCTCCTCGCCGGCAATCATGGCGATCAGGGCCGAGGCATCGATGAAGATCATTCCCCCTCCCCCGACAGATCATCGAAAAATGCCTTGTCTGCCTTCAAGCCTGTTGGCGGTGGCAGCGGATTGGCTTCGCGCCACTCGCGCAGGCGCTCGCGCAAGGGCTTTGCGTCGTGGGTCCGGTCAAGCTCGGCCTGCACGGCGATCCGCACGGCATCCTGTTTAGTTAGGCCGCGCTCTTTCGCCAGTTTGGCGACAAGCTCGGCAGTCGCATCATCGCGGATGTAAAGCGGCATGGGCTCCCTATGATATCCGAATATCTATTTTTGAATATCTAAATATCTTACGAAAAGCAAGGATATTCACGAGAAAATTGCCTGCTCGACCGCCAGAATAAGAAACACCAGCGCCGCCCCTACGGCCAGAGTCCAAAGCTGGCGTGTGCGGGTTGGCTTCTGTCGCCTCATGCGTCGGCTGTGCGCGGCGGACAGGGCTGCCTGCCGCGATTGCCCCCGGAACCTCGCCAGGCTCTCCAAGGCCGCCAGGGCGCGGCCAGAGGCCGCCCCTGCCCTCGTCATCTCCATGATCGCACTCGTGAGCGGAATCATGCCCGGCACTGGCCCGCCGGCAAGCCGCAGATGCCCGGCCAGGATGACCAGCGGCCGGACGGGCACTTGTGCCACCCGGCGGATCACGTCGCGGTGGGTCTCGTTTTGCATAAGTGGGTTATAGACACTCTGCGCGGCGCCATCCGGCTTTTTTAGAATCCAATGCTGGGCATCGGCGCGCCCCAGCAGCTCGCCGCGCCAGGTCTTTGTTTCGAGGCAATAGAGGCAATCGCCGGCCGCCGCGACATGATCGATCTGATGCGTGCCGCGCTGATCCTGCAAGGTGATGTCGTGGATCGCGGGCACCCCTGCCCGCTCCAACGCACGCGCGACACGCTTCTCCCCGGCCGCACCAGCGCGCTGTGCATGGGTCTCTGTGGCCTGGTCGCCGGGGTGCGTGATGATCGCGGCCGCTGCCGCGCCGGTCGCCACCATGCCACTCACCAGCTCGACCAGAAAAACAATCATGCTTCCATGTTTACATGATGACGTGTAAGTATGATTGCACTACTCATCACGAACTTGCGGATAATTATATTTCACGAAAAGCAGGTTGAGGGCTTCGGCAACCAATCGCTCCTGTGGCACGCGCTTGCCCTTCTCGTCGCGCGTCCGAAAGCTGATTTCTTCCAGAGTGTCCCAATAGGCCGGGGGCAAATAGTGGGTTTTCGCGGTCTTATTGGCCCGCGATGGCGGCACATAAGCCCCGCTTTGGTGTTCTGCACGCTGTTCCCGAGGGGCCGTAACGGCCGCGGCCTTCGGTTCCGTTGGTGCCTTGCCTACCGGCACGGTGGTTTCCGGCTCGCTGGTCTTGAGGGCAGATGCAAGGAGTGAGGGCTTCCGACTCATGCTTTCATGCTTTCACGCTTACCTGTAACCATGTTTCCTTGAGCGGTAAGGAACTCAAATAATTCGGAAATTTCGCGGGCCGCCCTTCCCTTGGGCTCATACTCTTGGGGTGACTGCCCTAACGCTGGCGCATCCTCATAAGCTTTCAGGCGGGACATGTGGACCGGCGCAACTGGCACCTTGAAACGCTCGGCAATAGCTGCGGCGTCCTCACCAGCTCGGCCGGCCGCGTTCGGATGAACTAGATTGAGCACCACAAAAGCCGGCGGACTCCCCGCCATGTCGAGCAAGCGCTTCAACGGCTCTAAGGTATCGATCGCGAAAATCTGGGCCTGGGTCGGTATCAGCACAATGTCAGCGTGCTTGGCGGCCTCAGTAGAGGCGCTATCCATTTTCCCTGGCGTATCGATAAACACCCATTCCATCCCAAGTTTGCGATAGGCGTCGAGGGATCGGCGGATCGCGCCCGGCTGGATCGAGGCCACATCCGGCCCGTCTCCCTCACGGCGATCAAACCAATCAACGGCGTTGGTCTGCGGGTCGAGGTCCAGCAAGGCAGCCTTTTTCCCAGCACGATGCGCAGCAACCGCAAGAGCGGTGGCAATCGTCGTTTTTCCGGTGCCGCCCTTTTGGGTGCAGAAAGCAACTGCAAGCATGTTTACACCCTTTCATGAAAACCTGCTTCCATGCTGATATCTAAGCATGCAGGCATTTCTTTATGCCCATACGATCACTGGACGTGCAAGCATAATTTCATGATGACATGGAATATTATAACCATGTTTACATGATTTCATGTAAGGCAACGTGCTACACACCGCCATTGAGCATGTTGCAGAAGTATACAATTTTTTGTATAACCCTCCTATGCCCGAGCGTTCAAAGCTAATCGGTTCAGGGGCTCCGCCCTCGATGATCTACGAGACTTTCCGATGTCCGCCCGCCGCGAAGCCGGGCACCAACTGGATCAAGTGCAACAAGGTCGTGACCCTGACGACTGGAAGCCAATGCGAACGATCGGGCAAGGCGTTCGAGAAATTAGGATTCGGGATGAGGCAGGTGCATTCCGTGTGATTTATGTCGCCAAGTTCGCAGACACGATTTACGTCCTGCACTGCTTTCAAAAGAAAACCCAGGCAACCAGTAAACCGGACTTAGAATTAGCGACAAAGCGATATCGGGATCTAGTGAAGGAGCTAAACTCATGAGCAACGAACGCTTTTCAAGCGTATGGGACGCGATCGAGGACACCCCGGCCGAGGCCGAAAATATGAAGCTTCGTTCAGCGTTGATTATGGCGCTCAAAGAGCGGATCACCCGTGAAGGATTGAGCCAGAGCCAAGCCGCCAAGCTTTTCGGCGTCACGCAACCTCGCATTTCCGATCTGCTGCGCGGCAAGATTAACCTCTTTGGCCTGGATACCTTGGTCAACATGGCGGTCGCAGCTGGTTTGCATGTTGAGTTGCGGGTGATGGAAGCGGCGTGAGGTGACACACGCTCACAGCCCCAAAACGTAAACACGATTACATGTAAACATGCAATTATGTATCCATGAAAAATGCTGGAAAAGCCTAGCTTTTATGGGCACTGGCGCCACGTAGCCCCCAGATCGTACGATCCAAATGCAAGCCGCCGTCGCGGGCACGCTCGACCATCCCATGAAAATATCCGCCAGGGCTCGACCTGAAATATCCCTCTGGTTTAGCTGAAACCAGGGCAAGAGCGATAGCCGCTTGTTCTCGGCCCATGGCCAGACACGCCTCGCCCCAAAGGGGCTTAGACACGCCAAGGTCATGCCGCAACCAATCTGCCGCATCCACGATTTCCGGCCAGCTGGGGGAGGGCTGTCGCAGATACGGCACCAATCTGGGCGCCAAGCGGACCAACTCGTCTGGGGTCAATTTCAGTGAAGTGCCCCGATCCTGCCTTTCCGGCCTAGCAGGCGGCTTCGTCTGTGCCGTTCTACCCGGCAGGTCGCCGCGACTACATTCCTTCAAGGCGATTACAGTATCCTTTTTAGGATTAAGGCGTTGGTTTGTAGTTGTAATGTGGGGCACATCAGCGTGCCCCTTGGGGCACATTTCCACAGATTCAGAAATGCTTGTTTGCTCCAGAGAAGCGCCAGCAAGGGTCATCTCTAGCGCCCGGCGCGCATCAACCGCGATCGCTTCCAGAGCCTCCACGGCTGGCTTGAGCCTCTGGCTGCTCTCCAAATCTTTGAGCCCACGGCTTGCGGCCTGAGCGGCCGTTCTGAGGGGCGCGGGCAGATCAATTTCCTGCTCCCGAAATGTCTCCCACGTCTGCCGCAAGCTTGCACGGGCGATCGAAGCGCGCCGGCGCAACTTGGCTACAGCGGCGCGTTCCTCGCGGCCGGCTTCTGCCAAAGCACGAAACTCCTCGATACGCTGTGCGATAGGGGAGAGGTCAAAGCCATACGCCTCGATAATCCGCCCAGACCGATCTCTATGGCCGTAGCGTTTGCCGTTGGGGCTGTCTCGCATGACAATCAATCTGAGCTCAGCCAAATGGCGGTTGAGGCGCTTTGTCTGCGTCTCAGTGATCCCCAGCTCGGCCGACATCATCGCCGCACTCGGCCAAACAATGGGCCTTGCGCCTGGCTGCCAATCCTGCGGCTGCGTGAATCGGAAAAGCCAGTCAATCGCCTGGGCGACACGCGGCCCGATTCCGAGAAACGGCGCAGCAGCCTTGAACGCGGCCAGAGCCTGGCCGGGAGTGATGTCACCCCCGGCAAATCCATCAGCAAGGCGGGCTGTGGGCAGCATGGCGGGTGTTAAACGGCGCAAGCCGGTCGGACGTGAGGGCAGGGGAGGGGGCATGCGCCCCCGCTCTGCCTGGTGGGGCAGTTGCATGGAAACTCCTACGGGTTTGGGTGAAACCCGCCCGGTAGGGGGTGAAACCGGCAC
>NC_015186.1:3547500-3749411 GCF_000202835.1 Acidiphilium multivorum AIU301 | reverse complement strand
TTGAAGTGAGGGAATATCATTCCACGGTAAAATCTCGAAAACATCTCACAAGCAAAAGTTGCAGCGACATTATATTCGCTGTTGCGAGACGCTATCACGATAAAACCGAACCGGGACAAACGAGCGCGGGCGGCCGCAAGGAACAGCCGCCAAGACACTCGAATTGTTACGATTGTATGACGCGCCAGCGAGGCGCGCAACAGACCTCAGGCCGAAGCCGAAAGGGCCTTCACACGCGCCGACAGGCGGGACAGCTTGCGCGAAGCCGTGTTGGCCTTCAACACACCCTTCGTTACGGCGCGCTGCAGTTCGGGCTGCGCGGCAATGAATGCCGTCCGCGCCTCGATGTGATTGCCCGTCGCGATCGCCTCCTCCACCTTGCGGATAAAGCTGTGCACGCGCGACCGACGGGCCTTGTTGCGAGCGGTGCGCACAAGGGTCTGACGGATGCGCTTCTGCGCCGATGCGATGTTGGCCATGGGCGAACTGTCTCTTCCTGTAAACGGAACAAAAACCACAGGCCGCAGCGAAATTTGCCGCGGCCCGTGTGGGAGAGTGCTTATCGCCGCGTGAGGCGGGCGTCAAGCATCAAGACGCGAAGCCGCTGCCCTTGCCGCTCACAGGCATCCGGGCAAGTCACTTGTAGCGGACGGCGGCCCTGCCGAGCGACCGGACCGCGCTCAATCCGCCAACGCCTCATTTCAGCGCCGCCAGCGCCCGATCAAGGTCATCAATCAGGTCGGCGACATCCTCGAGCCCCACCGAGAAGCGGATCGTGCCGCCATTGATCCCGAGGCGCGCCCGCTCGGCCGGCGCGATGCGCGAATGGGTGGTGGTTTCCGGGTGCGTCACCATCGATTTCGAGTCACCGAGATTGTTGGAAATCGCAATGAGCTCGAGCGCGTTCATGAAGCGGAACGCCGCGTCCTTGCCGCCGTCGAGTTCAAAGGTCACGAGTGTGCCGCCGGCACTCATCTGCTGCCTTGCGAGATCGACCTGCGGATGATCGGCCCGGAAAGGGTAGAGCGCGCGGATGACCTGCCGCTGGCCGGCAAGATGGTCGGCGATGGCGGCGGCCGAACGCGAGGCCTGGCCGACGCGGAGCGCCATTGTCTCCAGCCCCTTCAGGATCACCCAGGCATTGAACGGCGAGATCGCCGGGCCGGTATTGCGGGTGAAGGGCTGGAGCGTGTTGTCGATCCAGTCCTTGCCGCCAAGCACGGCGCCGCCGAGCACGCGGCCCTGGCCGTCCATGTGCTTCGTCGCGGAATAGACCACCACATCAGCGCCGAATTCAAGCGGCCGCTGCAGCAGCGGGGTCGCGAAAACGTTATCGACCACCACGATCGCGCCGGCCTTGTGAGCAAGATCCGCCACGGCCCGCATGTCGATGATCTCGAGCATCGGGTTCGACGGGGTTTCGAGCAGCACCAGCGCCGCTCCCGGCGCCAGCGCGGCCTCCCACGCCGCAAGGTCGCCGCCATCGACGAAGACGCTCTCGATCCCGTAGCGCGGCAGCAGCGTGGAGACGATCCACGAGCACGAGCCGAACAGCGCGCGCGAGGCGACCACGCGGTCTCCCGCCTTGAGATGGGCGAGCAGGGCGGCATTGACCGCGGCCATTCCCGTCGCCGTGGCACGGCAGGCTTCCGCCCCCTCCAGGGTCGCGAGCCGGGCCTCCAGCATGCTCACGGTCGGGTTGCCGAAGCGTGAATACTGATAATGGGAGATCTCACCCTTGAAGGTCGCTTCCGCCTGCTCGGCATTATCGTAGACGAAGCCGGAGGTGAGGTAGAGCGCTTCGGCGTTCTCGGCGAAGTTGGACCTGACCTGGCCAGCATGAACCAGTTTGGTCGCGGGACGATAGATGCGTGAGGTCATGTTCCGTCTATATCCTGCCCGCGCCGGACGGCAACCCACACCGGCAGAACGCTGTCGCGCGGCCCTTCGCCGGCGGCAGGCGGGCCGCCCCGATCAGCCCGCCAGGGCGGCGGCGCCAGAGAGCGACGTATCCCCCAGCCAGCGGCCAAGTGCTGGAACCAGCCGAGCCGCGGGCTGAAAGCCTTCGGTCACGAGGGCATACTCGTGTTCGGTGCCGGAACTCGCGATGAGGGTGGGAAACCCGGTGATGCCGGCCTGCTGGGTAATCGCAAAATCCTGCCAGGTTTCGGCACCGAGTTCGTCGGAACAGAGCGTATCGCGGAACTGGTTCGCGTTGAAGCCGAGCCGTGCTGCGATTCCGGCAAGCACAACCGGATTCGTGACGTCCTCGTTCCCGGTGTAGAAAGCACGCTGGATGGCGGCGAGAAGGTCGAATGCATCCGCCATCGAGCGGCGACGGGCCACCACCAGCGCACGGCAAGCCGGCTCGGTGTCGTAGACGAAGCGGGCGCGGTCGAAAAACGAGAAATCGAAAGGCTGACCAGACGCGTTCCGCACATGCTCCCAATGCCCGCGGGTGCGGGCCTTGGCGGCCTCGTCCATCGGCTCGGTCGTGCCGGGCCGCAGCCCGCCAACGATCAGACGAACCGGCAGGCGTTCGCCATACCTCCCGCGGATGGCGTTGATCACCGGCGCGAAACCCCAGCACCAGGAGCACATAGGGTCTGCAAAGTAGACGAGATGCGGTTGAGTCATCATGTTGGCTGGCTTCTAGTGCGGTCCCGAGACACGTTGTTTTGTAGCAAACGTTACATTATATCATGGTGGACGATGATTCAAACCAGTACAGCTGCCCGATGCCGCGCCCACGCAGTCTGACAAACGAAGACCTGCTCGATCGGGCCATTCCGATCTTTCTCGGCAAGGGCTATGCCGGGGCTTCGTTGCGCGACCTGACAGAGGCCACGGGGCTCAGTGCCGCTGCGCTTTATCATCGGTATGGCGACAAGAACGGCCTGTTCCGCGCCGCTATCGACCGTTATGCCGATGACATGATGGTGCCGCTTCTTGAACGGTTTGCCGCCGAAGACGATCCGATCGCGGCGATCGCCGGGCTTCTCGCGAATCTGAGCCATGTTTCGGCGCAGGACCCGCATCGGATGGGGTGCCTGCTGGTCAACAGCGCGATGGATGGCGGACCGATTTCGGCTGAGGCCCGCGCTCAGGTCCATGCCCGGCTGAGCCAGCTGGAAGCATTCTTTCGCGATCGGCTTGAACACGCACGGGACCAGGGGCGCCTGCCCGCCGGGATCGAACCTCCGGCGCAGGCGGAACTCCTCCTCGCGACCGTTCTCGCCTTGCGCACCCTGGCGCGCCTCGATCCAGATCCCGGCCGGCTCGACCGGCTGGTCGCCGACGCGATGAGCCGCCTTCATCCCGGCGGATCCGGGACTCCATGAGCGGTCTTCACTGCCGGACCACGCCGAACGGCCGCCAGACCGTGATCCTGCACGAAGAGGCCGGGCTCGATTTCCGGATCGAGCCGCGAGCGCGGCATCGGCACTCCCACGACGATTTTCCCAACCTGAAGCGCCGGTTCACGGCAATCGCCGCGCGGCGCGCCTGCGATCTGGCGCAGACGATCAACAACACGCCGACCGTATCCGCGACACGCGGGCGCACTCGTTCGGCCCGCGGGCAAGGAGACCCTGATGCGTGAACCCCTGAAGCTCTACGATCTCGCCGGCGCCGACGAACGCGTCCGGTTCAGCCCGAATTGCTGGCGCACCCGCTTCGCGCTGGCGCACAAGGGCCTGCCCTGCGAGACCGTGGTCTGGCGCTTCATGGAGAAGGACGCCATCGCCTTCTCCGGCCAGGGCAAGGTGCCCGTGCTGGTCGACGGCACCCGCCACGTGCACGACAGCTGGGCCATCGCGATTTACCTCGAGGACACCTATCCTGACCGGCCGAGCCTGTTCGGCGGCGCTGCCGGCCGCGGCCTCGCCCGCTTCGTCAACCAGTGGACCAGCGAGGCAGTGCATCCTGCGATCGCGAAGGTGGTACTGCCCGACCTTGTCGACATCCTGCATGAGGGCGACCGCGACTATTTCCGGTCGACGCGCGAGGCGGCCTTCGGCACCACGGTCGGCGCGTTGCGGGCGGCGCGCGACGAGAATATCGCCGCCCTCCGCGCCACATTGCGCCCGCTGCGCAGCACGCTGGCGGATCAGAAATTCCTCGCCGGCGACGCGCCGAACTACGCCGACCATGTCGCCTTCAGCGCCTTCCTCTGGGCCCACGCCTCGACCCCGGTGAAGATCCTCGCCGAGGATGACACGCTGAACGCTTGGTGCGACCGCATGTTCGACGCTTATGACGGTCTGGCCCGCAGTCTGCCGGCCGCCGCCTGAACGGGAGGAACTCGATGTCTGCAATCCAGGGTATCCGCGCCTGCGTGTTCGACGCCTATGGCACGCTCTTCGATTTCGGCTCCGCCGTCGCCCGCTGTCCGGATGTGCCGGATGACCGCCGCGCGGCGCTGGTGACGCTCTGGCGCGACAAGCAGCTGCAATACACCTGGCTGCGCAGCCTGCAGAACCTCTATACCGATTTCGAGACCGTCACCGCCGACGCGCTCGATTTCGCACTGGAGGCGACCGGCCTCGCCGACCCGAAGCGGCGCGAGTCGCTGCTCGCACTCTACCGCATCGTCTCGGCATATCCCGAGGTGAAGGCGACGCTGGGCACGCTGAAAGCGAAGGGAATCACCACGGCGATACTCTCGAACGGCACACCGGCGATGCTCGCCGCCGCCATTGCCCATGCCGGGCTCGGCGACGTGCTCGACCATGTGCTGTCGGTCGAGGCGGTCGGCGTGTTCAAGACCGATCCGCGCGTCTACCAGTTGGTGCCGGCGCGGCTCGGGGTCCAGCGCAAGGAAGTCTGCTTCGTCTCCTCGAATGGCTGGGATGCCTACGGCGCCTCGGCCTTCGGCTTCCGCGTCGCCTGGTGCAACCGGGCGCGGCAGCCGGCGGAGCGGCTGCCTGGCGCGCCCGATGCGGCGATCAGCGATCTCTCGGCCCTGCCCGGCCTGCTCGGCCTCGGCTAAGCCGGCGCGCTTGCGCCGCCCGATCCGGCGGCATAATGATTTGGATAGGAATCGGTGGCCCGCAAGGGCTGAAACGGGAACGCAGAAGGGCGAGATCGTGCCCCGGCTGCGGCTGCCCCCGCAACTGTGAGCGGCGAGGCGCGTTCATCCCGGCCATTGCGAGGCGGCGCAGACCGTCCGCGAGAAGGCCGAACGCGCCCATGACCCGCGAGCCAGGAGACCGGCCGGTTCCGAGACCATGCGCGCGCGTCCGGGCGGGGTGAACCGGGTGCGAAGGGTGAAGTCCCGAAGCCTTCGGTCGCCCTGATGGCAACACCCGCCTCGCCGGGTGCCGGACCGGAGTTTTTCCATGCGCGAGTTCGCGCGACACATCTTTTTCGTCCCCCTCGCTTTGTGCGGGACGCTCGTCGGCGCCCGCGCCCAGAGCGCACGGCTTCCCGCCGGCACCGTGCCGATCGAGACCGTCACCGCCTCCTATGTGCGGACACCCATTGCCGACACCCCCGCATCGGTCACGGTCATCACGGCGGCGCAACTTCGCCGGCGCGGCGTGACGACCCTGGCCCAGGCGCTCGAGGCGGTTCCCGGCCTGAACGTCGTGCAATCGGGTGGGCCGGGCGCGCAGACCTCCGTCTTCATCGACGGCACGAATTCCGAAGACGTGCTGGTGCTGCGCGACGGCGTGCCGGTGAACGATCCCTCGGTGGCCAACGGCGCGTTCAATTTCGGCAATTCCGGCATCGGCGATATCGCGCGGATCGTGGTGGTCCGCGGCCCGATGTCCAGCCTCTACGGCTCGGGCGCGATCGGCGGCGTCATCAACCTGATCAGCAAGCGCGGGCACGGCGCGCCGCATGTCGATTACGACCTCGCCGGCGGCTTTCCCGGCCAGGGCGAAGGCAGCGTCACACTCTCCGGCCGGAGCGGCAGGTTCGACTACGCGATCACCGGCTCCCTCATCGAACAGGCAGGGTTCGACGCGACGGCGCGGCGCCTCGCCGTCTACGCCGCGCATCGCGATCCGTTCCGCTACAAGCTCGGCGCCGTCAATTTCGGCTACACGCCGGTCGCCGGCACGCGGATCTCGCTGATCGTCCGCGCGCGGCAGACCGGGAGCCAATATCCCGATCTCGGCTATCCGATCTTCGACGATCCCTATGAAAACAGCTTCGATTCGAATGTCTTTTTCCGCTTCGGCGTGAAGTCGCACCTGTTCGACAACCGGCTGATCACCGAACTCGACATCGCCCACATCCAGGACGACCGCCGCTACCTGACTTTGCTCGATCCCGCCGACCCCAACCAGTTCGCCGGCGACAGCGGCTATCGCGGCGATCGCACTGTGATCCAGTGGAACAACGTGATCCGCCTGCCGGATTTTGGCCCGATGACCGACCCGACGCTCGTCGCCGGCATCGAGACCACACACGATACGGCGGTCGAAAACTACAACGCCAGCTTTGGCGGCTATCCCTACCTCCAGAGCCTCGCTGCCTCGCAATCCACCACCGCGGGGCATTTCGGCGCGCAGGCCACCATAGCGCGCCGCCTGTCGGTGCAGGGCGCTGTCCGTGCGGATTCGGTCAGCGGCTACGGCACCGTGGTGACGGAGCGCGGCGGCCTCGTGCTCGCCGTACCCGCAATCGACACGCGGCTGAAAGCCTCGGCGGGCAGCGGCTTTCTCGCCCCCTCGCTCTACGACCTGCACGGCATCGACAGTTACGGATATCACGGCAACCCGAACCTCCACCCCGAACACTCGGTCGGCTACCGGTTCGGTTTCGAGACCGTGCTGCCCGCCTTCGGCATGCCCGAAGCGGTTACGCTGCGGATGAGCTATTTCCACCAGGACATCTCGAACCTGTTCGAGTACACCTCCCTGCCTGACGGCACCAGCACGGAGGAAAACGTCGCCCGCGCCCGGATTCACGGCATCGAGGCGGGCATCGGCTTCGCGCCGGCCTCCTGGCTCTCCGGCCAGATCGACTATACGCGCACCATCGCCCGCGATGCTGCGACCGGCACCGCCCTCCTGCGTCGGCCGGAAAACGCCGGATCGCTCACCCTCTCGATCCGCCCGATCCCGGCGCTGTCGATCGAGCCCGCCATCCGCTATGTCGGCCGCTTCTCGGATTTCCTCTACGCCAATTCCGGCTATCCGATCACCTCCGGCAATCCGAGCGGCGTCGGCCTCGCCCAGCCCGGCACGATCGTCAATCTCGCGGTGAACTACCGGATCAGCCGCGCGCTCACCCTCTTCGCGATCGGTCGCAACCTGACCAACTCGGCATTCGAACCCGTGAATGGATTGCAGATTCCGGGGCAGAACTTCCTTTTCGGCTTGCGGGGAACCATCGGCGGCTGAACCTTTGCTCACCGCATAAGACATATTCATGAAATACATATGCTGCGGCGCACAAAATTCTTGAACGGGAAAGCGATTCCGCCATATAGTGCGACGCAGCAAACGATCAGTCGTTTGTCTGCTTTCTTGGACGTTTCCTCCCTAAACTTGGCGGCCTCGTGGCCGCCATTTTTTTTGCGGCAGTTGCCGGCGACGCGGTGGAGGAGCCAAAAAACACTTGCCTTCGCTCACGAGCTGTTTACCTTGCGCATGGCAGCTATCTCACAAAAGCAAGAAGGACGGGACCAATGGCACTATCAAGGCGCAAAGCTCTGCGTGGAGCGGCGGGAACATTCATCCTCGCCTCAGCAAGTCCCATCGCCCTGGCGGCGGACAAGGTCTATCACATCGGGATTACGCTGCCGCTGACGGGCGCCGATGCCGAGGCCGCGCACCTCATTCTTCACGGCGCGCAGCTCGCCATCAAGCTCGCCAACCAGAGCGGCGAACTCGGCGACATCCGCCTCGAGCCGATGATCCTGAACAACGCGACCGCGACTGCCGGCCAGTACGACCCGGCCCAGGCCGCCACCAACGCGCGCAAACTGGCCGGCACGCGCACGGTGCTTGCCAATGTCGGCCCCGAGATGAGCGGCTCCGGCAAGGCGATGGCGCCAATCCTCTCGATGGCCAATCTCGCGACCATCACCCCCTCGTCCACCGCGCCCGACATCACCAATCCGGCCTATGCCGGCGAGTTCGATCCGGGCGGCAAGCCGATCTATTTCCGCACCGTGACGACCGATGCCTATCAGGGCCCGAACATGGCGAATTTCTATGCCGAGGTCCTGAAGGTGAAGAGCGTCTACATCCTCGATGACAGCGGCGCCTACGGCGTCGGCCTCGCCAACGCCTTCGAAGCCCAGGCGAAGAAGAAGGGCATCAAGGTCCTCGGCCGCGACCGGCTCGACCCCAAGGCCGCCGACTATTCCGCCGTGCTCACCAAGATTGCCGCGACCAAGACCGCCTCGCTCTATTACGGCGGCACGATGCAGGCCGGCGTGAAGCTGGTGAAGCAGAGCTACCAGATCATTCCGCACGTGATCAAAGGCGGCGGCGACGGCATCCTGAGCCCCGAAATGATGACGGCCGCCGGTTTCCCCGCCGCCGAGGGCTGGTATGGCACCAATGCCTCGCCGCATGTGGTCGATGACCCGAAGCTGGCGAACTGGGTCAAGCTTTATACGAAAACCTACGGCGTCGCGCCGGACGACTACGCCATCACCGCCTATGACGCCGCCCTCGTCGCCATCGCCGGCATCAAGGCGGTACAGAAGGCAGGAAAGCCGCTCACCGCCGCCAATGTCCGCGACGCGATCGCGACCGTGCATGTCAACGGCTTGCAGGGGCCGATCAGCTTCGACAAGTATGGCGACATGACCAGCCACATCGTTGCCGTGTTCCAGTTCCACCAGGACAAGTCCGCCCCGCTCGGGGACCTGAACAAGCAGATGCGATACGTCGGCGTGGCGCCGCAGCACTGACGCGGCGCCCATGACCGGAATGGCGGTTTTTCTCCAGCAGCTCGTCAACGGGCTGAGCCTGGGGGCGATGTACGCGCTGCTGGCACTCGGGTTCACCCTTGTCTACGGCATTCTCGAGCTGATCAATTTCGCGCATTTCAACGTCTTCATGGTGGGAGCGTTCGTTGGCCTCATCGTGCTGCAATGGTTCGGCCTGCAGGGCCAGGCGGTGGTGCTGCACGGCGCCCCGCTGGTGCTCTCGCTGCTCGCCGCCCTCGCGGTGACGATGGTGACCTCCGGCGTGCTCGGCGTCGCGATCGAGCGCTACACGCTGCGGCCGATGCGCAACGTGCGCGGGCCGATGGCGATGATCACCACGATCGGCGTCTCCTACATCCTGTTCAACGTCGTGCTGCTGCTGACCAACGCCCAGGCGCTGAACTACCCCGACCCGATGCCGAGCATCGACTACCATCTCGGCGGGGTGACGATCCGCCTCAAGGCGGTGATCATCTGGATCGTCGCGGCAGTGCTGATGTGGGGGCTGAACCTGTTCGTCAGGCGTTCGCGCCTCGGCAAGGCGATGCGCGCCGTCGCCCAGGATGCCGAGGCCGCGCGGATGATGGGTGTGGAGGTCGATCAGGTGGTGATGATCGCCTTCTTCGCCGGCTCCGCCCTGGCCGGCGCCGCCGGGATGATCTTTGGCCTGTACTACAATTTCACCCAGTACAGCATCGGCTACACCGCGGGTCTGCGCGCCTTTACCGCCGCCGTGCTCGGCGGCATCGGCAACGTGCCGGGGGCGATGGTCGGCGGCCTCCTCATCGGCCTGATCGAGACGATCGGCAGCCAGTACATCGCCGCGAAATGGGCCGATGTGATCATCTTCTCGATCCTGATCCTCACGCTGGTCTTCCGCCCGGCCGGCCTGCTCGGCGCGCAGGCGCCCAACCGCTCGTAGGCGGCGATGAAGCGCCTCGCCCTGCTCTCGCCCCGCCAGCGCCAGGCGCTGTTCGCCGCCCTGCTGATGGTGCTTCTGCTGCTGCCCTTCCTCGGCATCGGCCAGGCGAATATCGACGTCGCGGCCAATAGCTGCGCCTATGCCGCACTGGCGCTCGGGCTGAACATCGTGGTCGGTTTCACCGGCCTGCTCGATCTCGGCTACGCCGCGTTCTTCGCCATTGGCGCCTATGCCTATGGCATCCTGAACTCGTTCCAGCTCCACCCGCACTGGAGCGCGGCCTGGGCGCCGCTCGCAGCGATCGGCTTCGTCGCGAAACTCGGCGCGGGTGCGGCGGCGACGGTGCATTTCACCTTCCCCTTCTGGCTGATGCTGCCGGCCTCCGCCGTCATCGCCGCCTGTTTCGGCATGGCGTTCGGCGCGCCGACCCTGCGGCTGAAGGGCGACTATCTCGCCATCGTCACCCTCGGCTTCGGCGAGATCGTGCCGATCGTCGCGCGCAACTGGTCCTCGCTCACCAACGGCGCCGAGGGGCTGAACGGCGTCGGCCCGCCGGTGCTGTTCGGCTACCGCTTCGGCATTAACGCGACACCTTATTATTACGTCGGCCTTGGCCTCGTGCTGCTGCTGCTCTTCATCTCGCTGCGGCTGAAACCCTCGCGGATCGGCCGGGCCTGGATGGCGGTGCGCGAGGACGAGATCGCCGCCAGCGCAATGGGCGTGCACACCACGCGGCTGAAGCTGCTCGCCTTCGCCATGGGCGCCGGGTTCGCCGGCATGACCGGCACGTTCTACATCGCCAAGCTGCAGACCGCGACGCCGGACATGTTCGACCTGCCGGTCTCGATCATGGTGCTGGTGATGATCGTGCTTGGCGGCCTCGCGAGCGTCTGGGGCGCCATTCTCGGCGCGGTGCTGCTAGAACTGCTGCAGGCCTGGTTCCTGCCCGCCCTGTCCGGCTGGGTGCAGGGGCTCGGCAACGCGATCCATTCGCCTTTCCTGCAAAATCTCGAGCTCACCTCGGCCTCGGAACTAATCTTCGGCATCATTCTGGTGACCATGATGCTCTACCGGCGCGACGGCCTCGTTCCGGTCGGCCGGAACGAGGTGCGGCTGAGCTATGAGCAGCAGGACGCCGCCGTCTCCCGCGGCGCCGCCCCGGCCGTGGCCAGGCTGCGCGCCGGGCTCGCCGAAACCACCGCCGACGCACGGCCCGCCGCGCTCGAAATCCGCGACCTCACCGTGAAATTCGGCGGGCTGACCGCGCTGAAATCGGTCTCGCTCGATGTCCCGCCCGGCAGCATCGTCGCCGTGATCGGGCCGAATGGCTCGGGCAAATCCACCCTGTTCAACAGCATCACCGGCCTCGTGAAACCCTCCGCCGGCGTAGTGCGCTTCGCCGGGCGCGACCTGCTTGGCCTGCGGCCAGACCAGGTGCTGCGCGCCGGCGTCGCCCGCACCTTCCAGAACATCCGCCTGTTCCCCAACCTCACGGTGATGGAAAACGTGCTGATCGGCCAGCACACGCATCTCTCCTCCGGCGCGGCCGGGGCGGTGCTCGGCCTGCCCCGCGTGCGCGCCGAGGAACGCGAAGCGCGCGAATTCGTGCTCGAACTGCTGGCGATGTTCGGCAACCGCCTGGTGCCGCGGATCGACCAAGGCGTGGCGCAACTCTCCTACGCCAATCGCCGCCGTGTCGAGATCGCCCGCGCGCTCGCCTCCCGCCCGCGCCTGCTGATGCTCGACGAGCCGACGGCGGGCATGAACCCGGCGGAAAGCCTCGAACTCGCCGAACAGATCGCCGCCTTCCGCGATTTCGGCCTCACTGTCCTGCTGGTGGAGCACAAGCTCGATGTCGTCACCCGCCTCGCCGACAACGTGATCGTCCTCGACCATGGCGAGAAACTCGCCGAGGGACGGGCCGACGAGGTGCGGCGGAACGAGGCGGTGATCGAGGCCTATATCGGCCGGGGCGTGGTCGATGCCTGAGGAAACCCTGCTCGAATTCGCCGGCGTGCACACCCATTACGGCGACCTGCACGTGCTCAAGGGCGTCGACTATTCGGTCGCGCCGGACGACATCGTGGTGCTGCTCGGCGGCAATGCCAGCGGCAAGTCGACCACGATGAAGACGATCATGGGCACGGTCACCCCTTCCCAAGGCGAGGTGCGCTTCCGCGGCGCGCCGATCAACCGGCTCAGCACCTCGGAGCGGGTCAGGCGCGGCATCGCCCCGGTGCTGGAGGCGCGGCGACTGTTCCCGCGCATGACGGTCTACGAGAATCTCGAAATGGGCGCCTATACGCGCAAGCGCGGCCCGGAATTCGACGAGGATCTCGAACGTGTCTATGAGCTGTTCCCCCGCGTGAAGGAACGCCGCCACCAGCTCGCCGGCACGCTGTCGGGCGGCGAGCAACAGATGGTCGCGATCGGCCGCGCACTGATGGCCCGCCCGGCGCTGATCTGCATGGACGAACCCTCGATGGGCCTCTCGCCGCGCTTCGTCGAGATCGTGTTCGGCATCATCCAGACCATCAACCGCCAGGGTGTGGCCATCTTCATGGTCGAGCAGAACGCCCACATGGCGCTGCAAATCGCCAGCCGCGGCTACGTGCTGCAGACCGGGCGGGTCGTGCTCTCAGGCCCCGCCGCAGACCTCGCCGCCAACCCGGCGATCCGGGAGGCCTATCTCGGCGAGCTGCAGGTGGAGGAAAACTAGCCCGGCAGCGGCACGTTCACGCCGAAGATCTGCAGGAGCAGAATGACGTTGAGTCCGAGGATCACGATGGCGCCACCGATCGCGGCGATGGCGGTGATCCCGCGCACCGCGAGCGCGCCCATCAGCGCCCGCCGTGTGGAAAACCACAGCAATGCCAGCATCGGCACCGGCAGCGCCAGGCTCAGCACCACCTGGCTGAGCACCAGCGCTCGTGTCGGGTTCACGCCGAGGCCGATCACCACGAAGCCGGGGATCATGGTCAGCGCCCGGCGAAGCCAGATCGGGATCGAAAAACCGACAAATCCCTGCATCACCATCTGCCCCGCCAGCGTGCCCACTACGGAGGACGACACGCCGGAGGCCAGCAGCGAGATCAGGAAGATCACCGCGGCACCGGCGCCGAGCAGCGGCGAGAGCGTGCGATAGGCCTCGCCGATCTCGGCGATCCCCTGATGCGCCGGATGGAAGGCGCCGGCGGCCATCGCCACCATCGCCATGTTCACCAGCCCGGCGACCCCGAGCGCCGCGAGCACCTCGATATTGGAATAACGCACCAGCCGCCGGCGCTGCGCCGCATCCTGCGGCGCCACCCGCGCGCCGGAGAGGCCGGAATGCAGGAACAGCGCGTGCGGCATTACCGTGGCGCCGACGATGCCGACCGCGATCGTCAGCGCCTCGGCATCCGGCAGGGAGGGCAGCACCGTATGCAGCGCTGCCTGCCGCCAGTGAACCGGCACGATCAGCAACTCGGCGAGATAGCAGAGCGCGATGACGCCCACGAGCGCGCCGATCACCAGTTCCATCGGCCGAAAGCCGCGCCGGTCGAGGAGCAAAATACCGTAGGTCACGATCCCTGTAATCGCCATGCCCGCCATCAGCGGCAAATGCGCGAGCAGCGCGATGCCGATGGCACCGCCAAGAAACTCGGCAAGATCGGTCGCCATGGCGGCGATCTCGCTGATGATCCACATCGGGATGGTCAGCGCCGGCGGCAGCGTGTCGCGGCAGAGTTCGGCGAGATTCCGCCCGGTGACGATCCCGAGCCGGGCAGACAGGCCCTGGAACAGCATCGCAATCAGGCTGGCGAGCAGCACGACCCAGAGCAGGTCATAGCCATAGCGCGCGCCCGCCTGGATGTTCGTCGCGAAATTGCCGGGATCCATATAGGCGATCGAGGCGACAACCGCGGGCCCGGCAAAGATCAGCGGGTTACGCCATCCGGCGCGCCCGGCCAGCCGGTCCGCGACGGCGCGTGCCGTTCGTTCGCTCAGCCCAGGCCGGGAAACAAGGTCGCTCACCGCAATCGAAGCCCACCCATGAAAATGTAGCCAAGGCTATATATAGGGCAGCAGGCAAAATTTTGAAGAGGCGTGCGATCGCGCGAGCGCCCTTAAACAAAGCGCCGGCCGGAGCAAAACTCCGGCCGGCGCCGTGTCGGGATTTTTCTGGAAATCAGTCCTAATTGCGCTCCGGCCGGTGTCGGGACCGGCCGGCTCGGCTCACTCGGTCTTCAGGAAGTCGAGCAGCTTGTCGATGGCACCCTGCTTGTCGAGCCCCTCGAGCGCGCCGTATTCGGCGGCAAGCCGGTCGAGCGCCTGCTCGAAGATCTGCCGTTCGGAGAAGCTCTGGTCCGGCTGGCCGGCATTGCGGTGCAGGTCGCGCACCACCTCGGCAATCGCCATCGGGTCGCCGGAATTGATCTTCGCCTCGTATTCCTGCGCCCGGCGCGACCACATGGTGCGCTTCACCCGGGCGCGGCCCTTGAGGGTGGCGAGCACCTCGTCGAACTGCTTGCGGCTGGAGAGCTTGCGCAGACCCGCCGTGCGCGCCTTGTTTACCGGCACACGCAGCGTCATGCGGTTCTCATCGAAGGTGATGTGGATCAGTTCCAGCTTCTGTCCGGCAATCTCCTCGGCGGCGATGCGCTCCACCTTGCCCACGCCATGGGTTGGGTAGACGACGTGATCGCCGGGCTTGAAGGTTTCGGCCTTGGCGATCGCGCGCTGCGGCAGCACGGGGCGCGGCCCTGGCGGCGGCAGGGTGTCGCGTTCGGCTTCGGCGGGCTGAGGGGCGGTCTGGGCGGTATTCGGGCTGGCCATATCGGGCTGTGAGTCCTTCTCGGTCTTGGCCGCCTGGGGTTCGGCGGCGGTTCTGGCGGCGCGGCGCGGCGCCGGGCTGTCGGACGGCGAGCCGGACGCGGCGGCGGCCTTCATGGCCGTCTTCGCGCGGGTCGTCGCCTTGGCACTGCTTCTGACGTCCGCACCGGCTCCGGCCGGATCGGTTGAAGCGGGTCGTTTCATGCTGAACCTCGATAGCGAAGCGATCGGGGGCGCGTTGCGCCACTCAAGCGCCGGCGGGGATGCCGGATCAACATGCATACCACAAATCCGCCCCGGCGTGAACGCCGGCGGCGCGGACGGCTTCAGTCCTTGTGCGGTTCAGGCGAGAACAGTTCGGCCTTGCCGTCGCGATCCTTCCACTCATCGGCATCCGCCGGCGGCGTGCCCTTGCGGGTCATGTTCGGCCAGAGGGTGGCAAATTCGCGGTTCTTCTCGATCCAGGCGGATGCCTTGCCGTCCGAATCCGGCACGATCGCCTCGGCCGGGCATTCCGGTTCGCACACGCCGCAGTCGATGCATTCGTCCGGATGGATCACCAGCATGTTCTCGCCGGCATAGAAGCAGTCAACCGGACAGACCTCGACGCAGTCCATGTACTTGCACTTGATGCAGTTTTCGGTGACCACATAGGTCATCGGGCACTCCTGAGCATGGGATGGATCGACCGGCGATATGCCCCCAACGGCCGGCCAGCGCAAGGCGCCAACCCGCATCAGTCCTCTGCAACAACCTCGTAGAGCCGGCGCGCCTCGGCGGCCGGGCCGCGCCGCGCGCCGAGCGCGACCACGCGCACGACCTGAACGCCCTGCGGCAGGGCGAGGGTCAGCACATCACCGGGGCGCAGCCGCGCGTGTGGCTTTTCGGTGATCTGGCGGTTGATCCGCACCCCGCCGGCCGCGACCAGTCGCGCCGCAACGCCGCGGGTTTTGACGAAGCGCGCATGGAACAGGAACTTGTCAAGCCGCTGCCAGGCGGCATCCTCGCCGCCCGAAGGCTCAGGAGGCGGCACGCCGCAGCGCGGCCAGCGCCGCGAACGGATGATCGGGATTGGGCGGCGGGGCCGGGCGTGCGGTCTTGCGCGGTGGCGGCGCCGGCCCGCGCCTCGGGCGCCGCAGTTCGACCATCGGCGGGCGCGGCGGGCCGAACATGCCCGGCTCCATCGCCTCGCCGGGAATGAGCCGCAGGCCGAGGCCGCGCAGCACCGCCGGCAGATCCTCGTGGCCCACGCCCAGCCGCGGGGCAAGCATCTGCGGCGCCGGCGCCGGCCGGCGGCGCGCCGCATGGCGCAGTTCGCCGGCCAGCCGCTCGGCGATATCGAGCCGGATCGCCCGCGGACCGGCCGCTACCCAGCCGAGATAGGCCGCGAGCCCCGCCGGCCAGTCCGGCGCCGGAAGCGAGACAAGACCCGGTGCCGGCAGGTCCGGCAGCGTCCGGCGGTGCCAGGCGGACCACAGCATGGCACGCAGCGCCGCCGCCCGCGGCTTCAGCAGTGCCGGCATGTAGAGCGCGAAGGCGCCATCCCGCACGCCGATCCGGCGCAGCTTCGCCCGCAGCTCGCCCTCGGCCCCGCCCGGCACCAGCACGCCGGCCTGCTCGGTCAGCCGGTGCAGCACGCCGCGCAGCGCCGGGTCCGCCTCGGCGGCCTTCGCCGCGACGAAGAGTGGCGCCAGCCCCTCGGCGATCACGCCATCGACGAAGCGGGCCAGCCGCGCGCGCACGGCCTCGCGCTGCGATCCGTCGAGAAACTCGCTGTCAATCACCTCGACCGCCGGCGCCAGCAGCGTGGCACCGCGCCGCAGCCGGGCGACGGGCGTTCCCTGCCAGGCGATCACGCCCGCCGGCCCCAGCGCGAAATCGCCATCCGCCGCCGCCTCCAGCCGGGCGACGCGGCGCGGCATCTCGCCGGCCAGGGCGCGCCGCGCCGCCCGCAGCACGATCCGCTTGTCTGCCCCGCCCACCGAGGCGTCCGGCTCGAAGCGGAATCCGTCGATCCGCCCGACCGGATGCCCCTCGACCACCACATCGCCCGCCCGCGTCACGGCGGAAAGCAGCTCGGCGGTCTCGGCCTGTTCCAGCCGCCGGGTCAGCCGCGCCGCCCGGCGATCGACGAAGCGGGCCATCAGCTTCTCGTGGAGCGCGTCCGAGAGCAGGTCCTCCGCCTCGCGCGCGCGGCCCTGCCAGTGCGCGGCATCGCGCACCCAGTCGGCGCGGGCGGCGATATAGGCCCAGATCCGCACCTCGGTCAGCCGCTGCATCAGCGTATCGATATCGCCGTCGGTACGGCCGAGCCCGCCGATCTGCCCAGCCACCCAGTCCTGCGGCAACCCGCCATCGCGCAGCAGATGGGTGAAGACCCGCGCGCAGAGCCGCGTGTGATGGTCGGTGGCGAGCTTGCGGAAATCCGGAATCTGGCACGCCTCCCAGAGCAGCCGCACGGCCCGGCGGCCACGCGCGGCCTCGCGGATCGCCGGGTCATGCGCCAGCGCCGACAGCACCAGAACGTCGGACGCATCGTTGCCGCGCACGAGCCCGGCGCGGTCGGGCGGCGCGAGCAGGCTGGCCAGCAGCGCGTCGGGCGAGGCGAAATCCAGCGCCGCGTTTCGCCAGGCGAGCTGTTCCAGCGGCTCGAAGGCATGCGCCTCGACGGCGCCGACCAGTTCCTCGGTTAGTGGCGGGCAGGTGCCGGTGGTGCCGAACGTGCCATCGCGCATTCCCCGCCCGGCGCGGCCGGCGATCTGCGCCACCTCGCTCGCGGTGAGCAGGCGCGGGCGGTGTCCGTCGAATTTCGACAGCCCGGCAAAGGCGACATGGTCGACATCCATGTTCAACCCCATGCCGATCGCATCGGTCGCGACGAGGAAATCGACTTCCTTTTCCTGATACAGCGCCACCTGCGCGTTGCGCGTGCGCGGCGAGAGCCGTCCCATGACCACCGCGCAGCCGCCGCGCCGGGTGCGCACCGCCTCGGCGATCGCGTAGACCTCGGCGGCCGAGAAGGCGACGATGGCCGAGCGCGGCGGCAGGCGGGAAAGCTTGGCGGGCCCCGCATGCGACAGCTGCGACAGCCGCGGCCGCGTCTCGATCTCGGCCTCGGGCACGAGGCGGCGGAGCAGCCGGCGGATCGTCTCGGCGCCGAGGAACATGGTCTCCACCATGCCGCGCGCGTGCAGCAGCCGGTCGGTGAAGACGTGGCCGCGATCCGGATCGGCGCAAAGCTGGATTTCGTCCACCGCGACGAATTCCACCTTCCGGTCCAGCGGCATGGCCTCGACGGTGCAGCTGAACCAGCGCGCCTCGGCCGGCACGATCTTTTCCTCGCCGGTGATCAGCGCGACATGCCGCGCGCCCTTCGCGGCCACCATCCGGTCGTAATTCTCGCGCGCGAGCAAACGGAGCGGAAAGCCGATGATGCCGGAGGAATGGGCCAGCAGCCGTTCGATGGCGAGATGGGTCTTGCCCGTGTTGGTCGGGCCAAGCACCGCCTTCACACGCGGGGCGAATCCGGACATGCCGCAAGTGTGGCGCTTCCGCCGCCAAATGCAAGGCGCGCCGCCGCGCCAGGTGATTGCAGAAGTGACGCACCTCCCCTATCTCGCACGGCGCAATCCGACCTTCCCGCAAGGGATTTTGCCGAGAGGAACTTCAGATGAACACCGCAACCGCGACCGACCGTCCGTTCGACGCCGAAGTGGGCCGCCTGCTCGATCTGGTGGTTCATTCGCTCTACTCCGAACGCGAGATCTTTCTCCGCGAACTCGTCGCCAACGCCGCCGACGCGACCGACCGGCGCCGCTTCCTCGCCCTGTCGGACGAGAGCCTGGCACTGCCCGAGGGCGCTGCCATCCGCATCAGCATCGACAAGCCGGCGCGAACGATCACCATTGCCGATGACGGCATCGGCATGACGGCGGAGGAGCTGGCGAGCCATCTCGGCACCATCGCCCGCTCCGGCACCAGGGCCTTCACCGCGTCCCTCGCCGAGGCCAAGCCCGAGGACCGGCCGAACCTGATCGGCCAGTTCGGCGTCGGCTTCTATTCCGCCTTCATGGTGGCCGACCGCGTCGAGGTGACCTCCCGCCGCGCCGGCACCGATGCCGCGCACAAATGGTCCTCCGAGGGCACCGGCGGCTACCGCATCGAGGCCGCCACCCGCGAGACCCCGGGCACCGACATCGTGCTCCACGTCAAGTCCGATGCCGACGAATTCCTCGAACCCGTCCGCCTCGAGACGATCCTGCGCAAATGGGCCGACCATATCTCCGTCCCGGTCGAGATCGAGCGCGACGGCAAGTTCCAGAAGGCGAACGAGGGCACCGCGCTCTGGCGCCGGCGCAAGGCCGACATCGCCGAGAAGGACTACACCGATTTCTACCGCCATCTCGGCCACATGTTCGACGAGCCCTGGGCGACGATCCACTGGAGTGCCGAGGGCACGGTCGAATTCTCCGCCCTGCTCTTCATCCCCGGCCGCTCGCCCTTCCCGGTGACCGAGGACGACCGCGAATCCCATGTCCGCCTGCACGTGAAGCGGATGTTCATCACCGACGACGCGAAGCTCCTGCCCACCTGGCTGCGCTTCGTCGAGGGCGTGGTCGACACTGAGGATCTGCCGCTCAACGTCTCGCGCGAGATGCTGCAATCCACCCCGGTCCTCGCCCGCATCCGCAAGGCACTGGTCAACCGTGTGCTGGGCGAGCTCAAGACCCGCGCGAAGGAGGCCGAGACCTATCGCGGCTTCATCGAGCAGCATGGCCCGATGCTGAAGGAAGGCATCTATGACGACGCCGACCACCGGAACGAAATCGCCGCCCTCGCCCGCTTCCGCAGCACCCATGGCGAGGAGCTGACCTCGCTCGATGACTATGTCACGCGGATGCAGGAGGGGCAGAAGGACATCTACTACATCACCGGCGAGGATCCCGCGCGCCTCGCCGCCTCGCCGCAGATCGAGGGCTTGCGGGCGAAGGGCTACGAGGTGCTGCTGCTCTCCGACCAGATCGATTTCTTCTGGCCCGAACGGCTCGGCACCTACGAGGGGCACAAGCTCGTCCATGCCGGCCAGGCACGCGACATGTTCGACGTCGCGGAGACGCCGGAACCACTGAAGGCGCTGATCGACGCGCTGAAATCCGCCCTCGGCGAGCAGGTCGGCGAGGTGCGCGCCTCGACCCGCCTGACCGACAGTCCGGCAGCCCTCGCCGCCGGCGAGGCGCAGCCCGACCTCGCCCTGCAACGCCTGCTGCGCCGCGCCGGCCGTCCGAGCTTCGCGCCGCCGCCAGCCCTCGAACTCAACCCCGCGCACCGGTTGATCGAGGGGCTCGTCTCCCGCGCCGCCGCCGGCGAGGCGATGGACGACTGGGCGGCGCTGCTGCTCGACCTCGCCCGCATCCAGGATGGCGAATCCCCGGTCGATCCGGCCCGGTTCGCCCGCCTGGTGGCGGACAGGATGGCCGGCAACCCCGCCTGAGGCTCAGTCAGCGGCGCCGACCGGCCCACCCGGTCGGCGCCGCGCCCTACCGAGCCGCCGCCGGAGCTCCGGCGACCGATACGGGTCCCGCCGCGCCCTGCTGCCGCACCTGCTCCGCCTGGCGCAACAGGCGGAGAAAATTGCCGCCCCAGATCTTCTCCAGCGCCGCGCGGTCGTAGCCGCGCCGCACCAGCTCCGCGGTCAGCGCCGGGGTTTCCGCCGCGTTCATGTAGCCGGCGACGCCGCCGCCGCCATCGAAATCGGTGCCGATGCCGACATGCTCGACCCCGATCCGGCGGACCACGTAATCGACATGGTCGGCGATCGCCTCCACCCCGATCTCCGGGGGTTTCGCGCCACGCTTGAGAAACGCCGACACCATGGTGATCTGGATCAGCCCGCCGGTCGCGGCCAGCATGTCGAGCTGCTCGTCGTCGAGATTGCGCGGGTGGTCGCAGAGCGCCCGCGCGCAGGAATGAGTGGCGATCACCGGCGTGCGCGAGAGCCGCGCCGCCTGCATCATTGTCGATTTCGCGGCATGGCTGACATCGACGAGAATGCCGAGCTCGTTCATCCGCGCCACCGCCGCCCGCCCAAGCTCGGAAAGCCCGCCATGCAGCACCGCCGCATCGCCGAATTCGGCGCGCGGGATCGCGGCATCGGCGAGGTCGTTGTGGCCGTTATGGGTCATCGTCATGTAGCGCACGCCGCGCGCGGCAAAGTCATCGAGGGTTGCGAGATCGCCGCCCAGCGCCGCTCCGTTCTCCACCACCGGCACCACGGCGAAACAGTCGTCGCGATGCGCCGCCGCAATCGCATCGGCAGTGGTGGCGAGCACGGCGCCGGGTGCGTTGCCCATCGCGGCGATCGCATCGAGCATCGCCAGCGCCCGCCCCTTCGCCGCGCCATGGCCGGCGGCATCGCGCCGCCCCTGCGGCACATAGGCGGCGAAGCACACCGCCCCGACCCCGCCGCGCCGCACCTTCGGCAGATCGACGCAGCGTGGCCCGTCGCTCAGGAAATCCGGCCCCTCCGGCCAGGGAATGTCGACATGGGTATCGATGACGAGAAGATCGGCGAGGTCCTGATGTATCATGCCCTAACCTCGCCGCACCCGGCGCGCGCGGTCAAGTCCCGGCGCCGCTCAGCCGAGGCCGAACAGCCCGTAGAGCCACAGGCTGGGCGGCCAGGCGCGGCCGATCGGGCCATGCAGCGCGAACAGCAGGAGAATAAGCACCGCCAGCACCCCGGCCGAAACCATCCACTGCACCCGCAGCGACGGCCAGGGCTCAGCCGGCGCCCGGGCCGCAGAGACCAGCGCCGAATCGGGGACCGCGAGCAGGGCCGGCAGGGACATCGCCCGCGACGCCTCCGTTTCGCCTCCCTCCGGTTCGCCTCCTTCAGGGTCGGACGCCTCCGGTCCGGGCGTCGCTTCGGCCGTGGGGCCGACAGCGTCACCCACCGGCGCCGCGTCCGCCTCCGTCGCATCAGGGGCGGCGGGCGCGCCGGCCTCGTCAACCGCCGCTTCCGGCGACAGGTCCCAGACATGCCCGCACGTCGCGCACCGCACGGCGGCGGGTAGCCGCGCCGCCATCTCGGCCGGCAGCTCGTAGACAGCCTCGCATTTCGGACAGGCGGCGCGCATGACGATTTTCATGGCAGTTTCGCTCCGGCCGCGCAACCGTCCGGGCGATCGTTGCGCGCCGGTTGATCGCGGCCCGGAGGCGGGGCATTGAAGGACCATGATCCGCTTCACCCATGTCGGGCTGCGCTATGGCAAGTCGGCGGGCACCGCGTCCGTCGCGCTCGAGAACATCGATTTCGAGATCCCGGAAGGCGGGTTCCGCTGGCTCACCGGCCCGTCGGGCGCCGGTAAGACCAGCCTTCTCAAGCTGACCTATCTGGCCCTGCACCCGAGCGAGGGGCGGATCGACCTGTTCGGCACCCCCACCGCCCGGCTCGACCGGCGGGGCACCGCGCTGCTGCGCCGGCGGATCGGCGTGGTGTATCAGGATTTCCGCCTGCTCCAGCACCTCACCGCGTTCGACAACGTGGCGCTGCCGCTGCGCCTCGCCCGGCGCAAGGAGGCGCAGGTCCGCGCCGATGTCACCGAACTGCTCCGCTGGGTCGGCCTGTCCGGCCGGCTCGATCACCGGCCGGACGAGATGTCCGGCGGCGAACAGCAGCGGGTCGCGATCGCCCGCGCGGTGATCGCCAAGCCCTCCCTGCTCGTTGCCGACGAACCCACCGGCAATCTCGACGACGACCAGGCCGAGCGGCTGATGCATCTCATCCGCTCGCTGAACCGGCTCGGCACCACGGTGATCGTCGCCACCCACAATCTCGGCCTGGTCGCCCGCCACCCGGCGCCGATGATCGAGCTGCAGGACGGAAGAATGACATGGCACGGCTAGGCACACCCCGGCATGGCTAGGCGGCGCCATGCCTCGCGCGCCGACAGGATCGGCCTGCGCGCCGCGATGGCGGACCGGCTGCTGCCCTTCGTGGTGGCGGCCATGTCCTTCCTCGCGGCGCTGGCGCTGGCCGGCAGCATCGCCGCCGGCACGCTGGCCACGCGCTGGCTCAGCGGCGCGCAGGGACTGATGACCATCGAGGTTTCCAACCCATCGGCGCCGGCCGCAGCCGCAGGCGCTTCACGCGTGGATGCCGTGCTCCAGATGGTCAGGGCCATGCCGGGCCTCGCCGATGCACGCCGGCTGTCAGACACGGAATTGGCGGGCCTGCTGAAGCCATGGCTTGGGGCGGCCGCCGACGACGGCAGCCTGCCCATCGCGCTGCCAGCGATAATCGTGGTGCATGCCACAACCGGCGCTGCCGACCCCGCATCCATCGCGACGGTGCTGGACCGAGCCGCACCGGGCACTTTGGTCGATTCCGGATCGCGCTGGGCCGATCGTCTTGCGGAACTCACGGCCAGCATCCGCGCCTCCGCCGCGGCGATCCTCGTGATCGTGGCGCTGGTCGCCGCCTCGGTTGTCGCCGTCGCGGTGCGTGCCGGCCTTGCCCAGCGGCGCGAGGCCATCGAGATCATCCACGGCCTCGGAGCGCTCGATTCCGACATCGCCAACCAGTTCGCCGGCCGTGCCATGCGCCTCGCAGCGGTGGGCGGGCTGATCGGCGGACTCGCCGCGCCGCCCGTGCTGGCCTGGCTCGGCCATCTCGCCGCGGGTCTGATCATTGCGGCGCCGCCTTCGGCCGGTGGGTCCGGCGGGCTGGCGGGGCTGCCGCCGCTGCTGGTCGCAACGCCGGTGATCTTCACACTTGCCGCCGCGCTGATCGGCTGGATCGCCGCGCAAGTGACCGTACGCGGCTGGCTCAGGCGGCTGACATGAGTGCTTCGGACGACATGGGCCTTGGCCGCCGCCGCCGCCCTACCCGCCGGCGCCTCGGGCTCTGGCGGTGGCCGTTGCGTGCCGTGCTCGCGCTGGTCGTCCTCTGGCTGGTCGGTTTCGCCTGGTTCCTCGGCGATATTGCCGAGGAACGCCCGATCAACCCCATGCCACATGCGGGGGGAATCGTCGTGCTTACCGGCGGGGCGGATCGGGTAAAGGCTGGCCTGGAATTGCTGATGGCAGGCGCCGCGCCGCGGCTGCTGATCTCGGGCGCCGGCAACGGGACCTATCTCGGCGATTTCACGGCTCGCGACGGCATCGACGCGAACGCCAAGGCCACCGATATCACCGTTGGCCACGCCGCCGCCACCACGCGGGGCAATGCGCGGGAAACCGCCGCCTGGGCCAGCCGGCACCATATCGGCTCGCTCGTCGTGGTGACCGCAGACTACCACATGCCCCGCGCGCTGCTCGAACTGCACCGCGCCTTGCCAGGTGTGACACTGATCCCCGAGCCGGTTCGCCCGCCGGCGATGACCAATCCGGGGCAACCCCACATGCTTAAGATCCTCGTGACCGAATTCTGCAAATACATCGTCGTGCGGCTCCGTCTCGGCGGAATCGCGGCGCACAGCATCAAGGCCCACGGCTGATGTTTCTGGCCGGCTCGCTGCTGTTCCATGCTTTCATCATCCTGTCCGGAATTACCGCCGGACTCTGGGCGCACATCCTGTTGCGCGTTGCTCCCGAGAAAGTGCTTCCCTTCGGCCAGGCCTGGGCGCGGCTGGCCCTTGGCGCGCTGCGCGTGCTTTGCGGCATCAGGATCGCCTATGAAGGGCTAGAGAACATTCCGGACGGACCGGTCATCCTCGCCGCGCAGCACCAGTCTGCGCTCGACACGATGATCTGGTTCACGCGCCTGCCCAAGCCCGCCTACGTCATGAAGCAGGAACTGTCCCGCTTGCCGGTTCTCGGGCCGCTGCTCATCCCCTCGGGCCAAATCCCGCTTGACCGTGCCGGCGGCGCGAAGGCCTTGCGCGAACTCACCGAACGCGTGCGCGCCGCCGCCGCGGCCGGACGCCAGATCATCATCTTCCCCGAAGGCACCCGTGTCGCGCCAGGGACAAGGGGACATCTGCAGCCCGGCATCGTCGCGATTGCCCGCGCAACCGGCCTGCCGGTGATACCCATATCGACCGACTCGGGACTGTGCTGGGGCCGGAACGCCATCCGCAAGCACCCGGGAACGGTGCATGTGCGGGTTCATCCGCCTCTGCCACCGGGGCTTGATCGAGCGACGATGCTCGGCGCCCTCGAAAATGTGTACTATCCTTCGACACCCTGTGGATAAATCTGTGCGCAATTATCGGATGAGTCTGAGGAACGTTGTGAGTATATTTTCATAAGTTATTGTTTAAAAATGAAAATCTCCTTATGTTCTCTCGGACTCGACCATGCCCTCATCAGTGGGGATAATTGCCGGCGAAAAGCCGCCGGTTTCGGCCATGAAGGCTGAATGCCTTGCCTCGCCCGGAAGGGGCCCAACCGCCGCGAAAGCCGGAATTGGTAAAATCTTCCGTTTCCCTTATGTGAATGTCTCATGTGGTTAACCGACTTCAGCACCTTGCTCGGCTCGGCGGCAGGCAGTCCTCCGCTCGAGATCACGACGATCATCCTCGGCACCTTTATTCTTGAGGATGCCGCGACCCTGCTTGCCGCGATGCAGGTCGCCGCGGGCGCCGTATCGCTGCCGATCGCTCTGGGCTCGCTCTACGCCGGCATCGTGCTCGGCGATATCGGGCTCTACTGGCTGGGCCGCCTGTCGGGACGGCATCCCTGGGCGCATCGCCTCGTGCCGCAGCGCCGACGCGACATCGGGCGGGACTGGGTAAGCGTCCGGATCATTCCCGTCGTGCTGGTCAGCCGTTTCGTTCCGGGGCTCCGGCTGCCGACCTACACCACCTGCGGCTTCCTGCGCGCTCCCTTCCTTGCCTTCGTTGCGGCGGCGATCCTCGCGACGCTGGCCTGGACGAGTCTGCTTTTCTTCATCAGCCTGAAGCTCGGCGTGCTGATGCTGCGCTATCTCGGCCCCTGGCGCTGGGCCGGATTGGCGGTTTTCGTTCTGATCCTGATCATGATAGGCAGGATCGCTGCACGGTGGCATGCTGGCCGGATCGGAAAGGACGCCTCATGAGCGATGTCTCCCCCGCATCGAGTCTCTCGGCGGGCCCTGCGGGGCGAAGCGGCGCCAAGCCCGTATCGTTCTTCGAGTATTGGCCGGGCTTCGTGTTTTATGCCCCGGTTGCGTTGTTCTGGGCGTTTCAGACGATCCGTCATCGCAGCGTGACCCTTCCCGCACTGACCAACCCGCGAATCGAAGCCGGCGGAATTTGCGGCGAGTCGAAGAATGATATCCTCGATCTCGCCGGCCCCGAGGCCCGGCGCTGGATTGCTCCCCATGTCGGCATCACGACCCCCGCGCATCCGGGCGGCGACCTCGCCATGGCCGAGGCCGCGATGAACGAGGCGGGCCTCGCCTATCCCGTGGTCGTGAAGCCGGACATGAGCTGCAACGGTGCCGGTGTGCGCCTCGTCGAGGATGGCGCCGCCCTCGCCCGCTATCTCACCGAATTCCCGCGCGCGACCCGCCTGCAGATCCAGGCGCTGGTCCCGCATGAAGGAGAGGCCGGCATCTTCTACATCCGCGAGCCCGGCGCCGCCCGCGGCCGCATCACCTCGATCACGCTGAAATACGCCCCCGTGGTCACCGGCGATGGCCGCGCCCGCATCCGCGACCTGATCGAGGCCGACCCGCGGCTGAACGCCGTTTCGTCATTGTTGCTCGCCAAACTCGGCACCGAAGCAGCGCGCGTGCCAGCGGCTGGCGAACGCGTCCGGCTCGTCTTCGTCGGCAATCACTGCCGCGGCTCTACCTTCAAGGACGGCCGGCATCTCATCACCCAGGAACTCACCGACCGGATCGACGCGATCGCGCGCGACATCCCGGATTTCCATTTCGGCCGCTTCGACCTGCGCTACGCCTCGGCCAGCGGGCTGCGCCGCGGCGAGGGCTTCACCATCATCGAGATCAACGGCGCCGGGTCCGAAGCCACCCATATCTGGGACCCGGAAACCTCGATCGTCGAGGCCTATCGGACGCAGTTCTTCCATTATGGCGCGGCGTTCCGCATCGGCGCCGCGATGCGTGCCCGTGGCGTGCCACGTTACGGGGTACGTCGGCTGTTCCAGGCCTGGCGCCGCCAGAAGGCGCTGATGGCGCTCTACCCAGCCAACGACTGACCGCAGCGCGACTTCAGCAGGGCAGGCCGAGCGCCGCCAGCGTCGCCCGGCTGTTACGCAGGAACCCCTCCACCCCGTCGGCCATCGCCTGCCGCAAGTCCTGCTCCTGATTAGGCAGCGCCGCCTCCAACCAACCTTCGATGGTCGCGCGATCCGGCGTCGGAAGCGCTTGCCCCACCGTGGCGTCGCTCAACCAGTCGTGCTGCCGCAGCACCGCGAAGGCCCCCACCGCCGGCAGATTGAACGCACCGCCCAGCGCGGGCACCGCCAGCCCGATATTCCGGTTCCACGGGCCAGCCCCGATCTGCTCGGCAAACATCGCTGCGTTCAGCGCAACCGCCTGGCGGGTCATCGGCAGGCCAGGTGACGCAACCATCACCGCCTGGCCGGTGCCGACCAGCATGGCGACGAGTTCGGCCGGGTTATCGGCCGCAGGCGAGCGACCGGGTGGCCGGGCCACGTCGAGCAGTTCGCCGACCCGCGCGACGCCTTGCGCCAGCCTGGCAAACACAGGTTCATAGAACGACGCGTTCATTGTCGCCTCGCCCGACGCGGTCTGAAATTTCAGCGAGCGATGCGTACTTGGCACCGAAAGCCCAAGCGCGAGATCCTTCAGGGCCTGATCGCGCGCGCCCGTTGCAAGACGCCTTTCGCCGCGAACATAGATGTCGTGCCGCAACGGCCGGCCGAGCGTGAGGTCCTTGACCAGCTCGGTCATCGCAGGATCTTCGAACTCCCGCGCCAAATCGAGCGCCACCGGCGGCAAGACGAGCTCGACAAAATTATCCAGCAGATGGGGCGATCCCACGTAGCTGAACTTCGCCTCCGCGAACGCCTCGACGACATCCGCATGGAAGCAGGGGCGCCAGTTCGCATTCATGAATTCGTGCGCGAGATAGGCGCCTGGCTTGTCGGCTAGCGCGCGCAATATGGCCTGGGCCTTTTCGTCGGCGCGTTCCCCGTCCTGCCCCACCAGCCGGCGGACAATCTCGAAACCGCGCTCCGCCTGCCGGTCCGCCCGAAAGGCAAGGCGACGCCCCGCCTCGCGCATGAGCCGCTGCAACCCGATCATCCCGCCCCAGCCCGGCTGGACATTGTAGCTGACATGGCAAAACCCGCCCGGCACAAGCCGTTCGGCCAGCAGACGGACGATCCCCGCGCGCACCTGATCGTCTACCCAGGTCCAGACACCATGCAGGCTTGCCGCATCCACCGGGGCTAGGTCGGCGCCATCGAACCTCGCCAGATCGGCCTCGATGAAACGGCAATTGCCGATGCCGGCACGGGCGGCCAGATCGCGCGCCGCAGCGACATGGCCCGGATTGAAGTCAATCCCGGTCACCGTCCATCCAGGATTGGTCGCGGCAAGGACGAGTGCCGTAAAGCCCCGTCCCGACCCGATATCGAGGAAATGAAAGGACTCATCCGGAGCTGCCATGCGCGCGGCGCGGCCGGTCAGCAACGCCACGAGGGCCATGAGCCGCGGCGACTGCTCCACATAATAGCTGGGGGCATAGGCGATGTCGGTCACATATCCGCTGCCCCAACTCATGCGGCTCTCCGCGCCAAAGCGGGGTCGAGCGCCGGCAAGGCCTCGATCGATCCGGCCGCGAACATCGCCTGATCGGCCTTTCGGCCCCCGCTCATCGCTGCGGCGGGTGCGGGCAGCCACCCGGTCCAGGACAGGCGTGGCGCATCGGGGCCGCCAAGCCGTAATGACGGAACGTCAGCAGGATCCAGTACAAGATTCACGGCAAAATCCACCTCCATGCCGACATACGCCCGCACCAGCGACACAAGCTCGCGCAGCAGCGGCCGGTCGGGCAGCAGCGCCGCGAAGGCAGCGCGCGACAGCGGGCCAATGCGGATAACGAAACGTGCCTGCTGGTCATAGGCCCTGGCGCCGGCGGCGCAGTCCATACCCAGGCGGTTGAACTGGCCGGGAAGCCTGCCACGCGGCATCCGGCTCTGCTCATCAGGCCCGATCCTGAGCCATGCGCCGGCAAATTCGATGATCTCGACCGGCCGTTCCAGCCAATCGCTCAGCATCGCCTCAAGCCGGCTGGCCGAACGCGGCCAGGTTGCGAAAAAACCTGCATAATGCAGGATCGAACCCCGACCCGCCGTCAGCCGGCCGACCAGGTCCGGCGAACCATAGCCGGTCAGCGCAAGCAGCGCGCGCTCGGCCGGATCGGCCGACCCATGGTCCGCTGCCCCGGTGTGCCGCGCGACCTCGGCGGCAAGATGCGGGCGATACTTTGTTCCGGCGACCGCGAAAGCCGAGATGATGCGCTGCGAGAGAAGGTCGAAGAAGGCTGCCGTCGCCGGTGAGCGGGCGCGGTTCGCGCCGGCGACGAGTTCGGTATACCAGCGGGGCAAGGGGCTCGATGCGCCCAGCAGGCCGATGAGCCGTGTCGCAATCCGGCCTCGCGGCTCGTCGGGAGCGGGCGCCTCGGCCTCATCGATTTCGGCGGCCGGATGGCCGAGGGACAGTGGGGTGGTGAAGCGTATCGCGTCGCCAGGATCGCTTCGCCCCGAGGCCAGCCAAAGCAGCCGGACCGCAGCGCCGAAACGAAAGTGCCAGGGCTCGGCAGTCAGCCGGTCGAGCACGCCGATTGGCGTCCGCCGGCGCCGGTGGCTGTCCGCCGGTCGGTTCACAGCAGCGTCCGGTAGCCGGC
This sequence comes from Acidiphilium multivorum AIU301, assembly GCF_000202835.1. Taxonomy (NCBI): domain Bacteria; kingdom Pseudomonadati; phylum Pseudomonadota; class Alphaproteobacteria; order Acetobacterales; family Acidocellaceae; genus Acidiphilium; species Acidiphilium multivorum. The sequence continues at coordinate 3,719,956 of NC_015186.1, read as the reverse complement.
GCGGGGCGGAAAGCGCTTCACCGGATCGATCCGCCCGCGCAAGCGCAGGGTGGTGCGGACGAAGGAATTGATCGTGCCATGCAGCGCGAGGAACCGCTCAAGAACGGCTCCGAGCAGGAACAGCCCATTGTCGTGATACGCTTTCGACTCGAATTCGAGCGCGATATCAAGCCCGCGGCAGAAACTGCCTGCCCGGCCACCCGGCACCCGGGCCGTGCCAGGCCGCGCCGTTACCGCGACCAGCGCTTCGATCGCACCGCGCGTCTCGGCGGTGCCTGCCCGGTCGTAGAGGCGCAGCACGTCACGCAACGCAGCCGCTCCTTCGGCGCCGCCGACGACCGAAAGATGGCCGAGCGACAGGTGCGAAATCAGCCGCCACGCGCCGCGTTCGGCGAGGTCCGGCCGAAGCGTCGCGCCAGGCGGCGTCAGACAGGCGATGCCCGCGATGCCGTCATGTGGCGACAATGCCGTCAGCACGGGATGGCCGCCGCCGAACGGCAGGGCCGCCGGCAGGTCGCGGTTCAGGCACATCGCCTCGACCGAAAGCACCTTGTCGCCCGGCGCATGCGCATCGAAATCGGCGCCGAACGGCGCGATAAACGTCTCGGTACCGCCCACCGCGACCGGTGCCGGCCGCCGCGCCTCCAGATACTGACCACCCACCTCGCTGTCCTCGACCCGCCCGACGCGATAGAATGGCAACCACGGCGCGGTGTTGCCGGCAGCATCGGTTTGGGTCACCGCGGTGATTCCCCACACCTCGAAGGCACCAACCCCCCTGGCATCCGGAATCACCCGATATTCCGTCTCGGTCTGGTCGAGCCGGATCGGTTCGCAGCGCTGTGGAAAGATATTGACCATCGGCGTGCAACCGAGCGCGAGATGTTCGGTGCCCAACGCTCGTTCCAGTTCGGTCATCGAGCGATCAAAATAGATGAAGATTTCGAGTCTGTTCCGATCAAGCACGAGTGTGCGCCGATCGAGACCATCGATGTCGAAAAAGCGGAACTTGTCGGAGAAGGCGAAATATTCGGTTAGCAGCCGGAATCCGGCGAAGCCGCGCGCCGGCCAGGGCAACAGCGCCTCGTCATCGGCAAAGCCGACCGGGCGCACCGAAGCCGGATCGAGCAGCACCGGCGCCGGATCGCCCGGCGCCTCGGCAAGCGCGACGCCGATCACGTGCGCGGCGAGCATTTCATGCAGATGCGGCGCAATCGCCGGGCCGCCGCGGAGGAACAGGCGCAGCCGGTCCATCCCCAGCTTCGCGAAGGTCATGTCCGGCGCCATCGTCTCGACCACGATCCGCAGAACCGAGGCAGCGCCGGCGGCGAGCGGATTGGCGGGCGCCACGAAAGGCTGTCCCGAAAGGCGCGCCTGGGCAATCCGCACCGGCCATAGCGTCACCGGATAGGCGGTACGGAACCGGCAGGGATGGCCGCGAACCCGCTCGGTCTCGATCGCAAAGCCAGCGTCGATCTCCGCTCCGCCCTGCAGATCCGCCTTGGGAGTGAACTGGACGATCGCGCTCGATGGCACGGGCGCAAGGAAGCCCGGATACAGGGCGGAAAGCAGCGCATCGGTCAGTTCGGGGAACTCGTCGTCGAGCCGCTGATGCACCCTCGCTGAGAGATAGGCGACGCCGTCGAGCAGCCGCGCCACATGGGGGTCGTCGATCGCGTCGGGCGAAAGCCGCAAGCGGCCGGCGATCTTGGGGTGCGCATCCGCGAACTCGCCGGCCAGCTTGCGGATCGCCACCAGTTCGCGGTTGAAATACGGCAGCAGCCGGTCAGACACCGCCTTCCCCCTTCACCTCGATCTCGGCCGAGGTTGAGTCGACCACAGTGTTGAAACTGATCGGCTCAGGTGCCGGCTCGGCATGCAGCAGCCCCTCGATCCGCATGTAGAGCGTGGGGTCCAATGGGTTCTCGGCCTTGACGAGCGTCACCGAGACGCGGGCAAATCGCGGCTCGAACTGGCGGATCGTGCGTTCGACTTCCGCGCGGAACGCCTCGCGCGCGCCTGTGGCGCTCATGCTGCCGGCGGTATAGTCCGGCAGTCCGTAGCCTGCGATCGAGTTGCGCAGCTCTGCCAGCGCCGGCGGCAATGCACGCCAGCGGCGCTTCGCATTCAACAGCGCCTCAAGGTCGCGGCGTACCGACCGGCGCAGCATGTTGAGCGCTTCGCCGGCGGACAGCGGCCGATCCCGATCGCGATCGGGTTCATCGTCCAGCAATCGGTCGAGCAGCGACAGTTGTACCCGCGCGCCCGCGTCGCGCACCCGGTCGCTGAAGCCGATCGGGCCGCTCATCAGGAGAACACGATCTCGCCAAGCTCCATTACGGGCACGGCCGCCTCGCCGACCAGGAACTCACGCTGACCAACACCGGTCACAAGGCCGCCCTGTTCGATCCAGTCCGTCGCCCGTCCAAGCCGGAATTCGGGGGCGAGCGACGCATCGCCCGCCGCATAGGTCACCGGCATGTAGACGTCGCCATCGGGCCCGTCATGCACCGCAAGCGTCGCGCGCCGCCAGATCAGGTCGCGCGGCCGCTCCGGCGGATGAAAGGTCACCTCCGTCACGCGCGAAATCGGGATCCAGAAATATTTCCCGGTCGTGGTCAGAACTTCGAAAATCCCGCCGCAGATGTCGCTGGCATCGCGGAAATCCGCGAAGGCGCTCCCGTCGGCAGTTCCGGCCCGCGCGCCGCGTCCGGCCTCGGCTGTCTCCGCCGCGCGCCTCGCCGCCTCGGCATCGCCGTCACGCAACGCGACCAGGGCCGCCAGAAGTGCTGTTTCGACATCGCCCGGTCCGCCGAGGAACTCAGGCACTCGCCCGTCACGATACAATTGCCGGCGCGCCGTCTCGGCACGGAGAAGCTGGCGGAATTCGGCAACAACGATGCTTGCACTCGGGTCAAGCTGGCCCGCGGCATCGAGCAGGACATCGGCGCGCTCGATATTGCCGGCGAAGACAAGGAGTTCGGCGAGCAGCACCCGCGCCGACAGATCCGACGGGCTGGACTTCACCTTCGCCGTTGCAGCCGCGATCGCATCATCGAGGCGCCCGGCACGGAACAGCGCGCCCACGCCGGAATCGTCGCTCTTTGCTGCGCCATCCGCCATGGTCTTGTCCTCCTCGAATTTTCTGATGGTGAATGATGTTATTCAATCAGGGAATGCCACGCAATGGAAGCGTCCGGGCGACATCCCGCGCTTCGGCCTGTGATCACCGTCACGCTCGCGACACGAAAAACCCACTTTCGTGCGGTGTGAACCTCATGACCGGGCAAGTCCACTAGATGGCCAGCGCACACTCTGTTACATCCGTTTCCAGTTGACCATCGGTTAAGACCGGGCCTACCATTATAAAAAATACAGGTGCCGGCAGCGCCCCTTGGAACTCATGAGACTGATTCACGACTTTTTGTGATTATTTTGGGAGATCGGACGATGAGTGGCAGTATCCACGAGAAACTCAACCGCGTACGGAAGCCGCGCGTGCACATTACCTACGATGTCGAAACCGACGGCGCGCAGATCGCACGCGAACTGCCATTCGTGATGGGCGTGATGGGCGATTTCTCCGGCGACCCGACGCAGCCGCTGAAGCCGCTGTCGGAGCGGAAATTCGTCCAGATCGACCGCGACAACTTCAACGATGTCATGGCCCGCATGGCGCCCGGCCTGAAGCTGAAGGTGGACAACACCCTGGCCGATGACGGCACGCAGATGGCGGTTGACCTGAAATTCAACAGCATCGAGGATTTCGATCCCGAGCGTGTCGTCGAGCAGGTTCCTGCCCTCAAATCCTTGCTGGAGACGCGCAACAAGCTGCGCGACCTGATGAGCAAGGCCGATCGATCGGAAGAACTTGAGTCGCTGCTTGAACAGGTTCTTCAGAATGAAGCCGAACTGAAATCGCTCTCGGGCGAACTCGGCCTCGGCAAGGAGGGCTGACCGATGTCACAGAGCCAATCCGAAACGGCGGCAGCCGGCGCAACGCAAACCGGGGAAGCCGTCTCGCTGCTCGACCAGGTCGTCGGCGCAACCAAGCAGACCGAGCCCGATCATGCCCAGGAACTCGTCAAGACGCTCGTCCAGGAAGCCCTCTCCGGCACCGTCACCTTCGACAAGAACCTCACCCGCACGATCGACCGCGCCATCGCCGCGATCGACGCGCGGATGTCCCGCCAGCTCAACGCGATCATGCACGACGCGAAATTCCTCAAGCTCGAGGGCAGCTGGCGCGGCCTGCATCACCTGGTGATGAACTCCGAGACGGGCACGTCGCTCAAGCTCAAGGTCATCAACATGTCGAAGCGGGATCTGAACAAGGATCTCACCAAGGCCGTCGAGTTCGACCAGAGCCAGCTCTTCAAGAAGATCTACGAGAACGAGTTCGGCACTCCCGGCGGCGAGCCCTATGGCGCGCTGATCGGCGACTACGAATGGTCGAACCATCCGGACGACATCGAGACTCTGCGCCTCGTCTCCAACGTCGCTGCGGCGGCCTTCGCGCCGTTCATCTCGGCGGCTGGTGCGGGCATGTTCGGCTTCCAGGACTGGACGGAACTCTCAAAGCCGCGCGACCTCGCCAAGATCTTCGACACCGCCGAATACGCGAAATGGCGCGGCTTCCGCGAAACCGAGGATGCGCGCTTCGTCTCGCTGGTGATGCCGCGCACCCTCGCCCGCGTGCCCTACGGCGCCAGCACCTCGCCGGTGGAGAGCTTCAACTACGAGGAAGCGCCGTTCGATGCGAGCGGCGCCGCCCGGCCGATGGACCATCACGACTATTGCTGGATGAACGCGGCCTACATGATGGGCGAGCGGCTGACCGCGAGCTTCGCCTCCTCGGGCTTCTGCGTCGCGATCCGCGGCGCCGAGGGCGGCGGCAAGGTCGAGAACCTGCCCTTCCACGTCTTCCAGTCCGATGACGGCGACACCGATGCGAAATGCCCGACCGAAATCGGCATCACCGACCGGCGCGAGTTCGAGCTTTCCAATCTCGGCTTCCTGCCGCTCTGCCACTACAAGAACACCGACTATGCCGTGTTCTTCGGCGCCCAGTCGGTGCAGAAGCCGAAGAAATACGACCGGCCGGACGCCACCGCTAACGCCGCGATCTCCGCTCGCCTGCCCTACATCATGGCCTCCTCCCGCTTCGCGCATTTCCTCAAGGTGATGGCGCGCGACAAGATCGGCTCCTTCATGGAGGCGAAGGACTGCGAGAATTGGCTGAACCGCTGGATCGGCAACTATGTCAACGCCAACCCCGATGCCGGCCAGGAAATGAAGGCCCGATATCCGCTGCGCGAGGCCAAGGTCGAGGTCAAGGAGATCCCGGGTAAGCCCGGCTCCTACAACGCGGTGGCCTATCTGCGTCCCTGGCTGCAGATGGAGGAACTGACGACCTCGATGCGGATGGTCGCTCGGATCCCGCAGAAGGCCTGAACCAGCAAACGAGTTCCGCAATGCTGCGAGAGGCGGTTCTCGCCGGTCACTTTTTTGGCGAGCGCCACGGTGGCGCAGCTTCGGAACTCGCCTCCTTCCTCGTGGCGAAGCCGGGCCAGGCGCTGCAAGCCTGGTTCGGTGAGGCGGCCACGCTCGATCTTCTCCGCAATCCCAAGGCGCTCGCCGCCCGGATCGATCGGGACATCGCCGCCATAGATGCCCTTCTCTCGGATCAACTCGACACGATCCTGCACAATCCGCGCCTGACCCGGCTCGAAGGCAGCTGGCGCGGGCTGTTCTGGCTGGCCTCGCATATCGAACCGGGCAGGACCATCAAGCTACGCGTGCTGCACGCATCCTGGAGCGAAATCTGCCGCGATCTCGAACGCGCGCCGGAATTCGACCAGAGCGAGACCTTCCGCCGCATCTACGAAGACGAATTCGGCACGCCCGGCGGTGAGCCCTATGGTCTTCTGGTGATGGACTACACGATCCGCCATCGCCCATCGGCCGACTCACCGAGCGACGACGTTTCGGCATTGGCGGCGCTTTCCGCTGTCGCGGCCGCGTCCTTCGCCCCGATGATTTTCAGCGCCTCACCGACACTCTTCGGCGTTGACCGGATGGAGGAACTTTCGGGCGTGGCCGATCCGGCGAGTCTGTTCACCGGACTGGAATATCGCCGTTTCCGCAATCTCGGCCTTCGCGACGACATGCGCTTCATCGGGCTCGCTCTGCCGCGCCTTCGTGCGCGCGCCCCATGGACTGACGCACCAGGCGCCCCCAGCCTCTTTCCCTATTGCGAGCGGATCGAGGACAGCGAAGACATGGTCTGGTTCGCGCCTGGCTACGCGGTGGCGTTCGTCGTTGCCCGTGCGATGGCAACCTATGAATGGCCGGCGGACATGCGCGGCTATCTCGAGGACTGGCCGGGTGGCGGCCTGTTCACCGCCGGTACCGCAGCTGTCTTCTCCGCCGACCCGTATGACGGGCTTGACCGGTTCGAACTGGAAATCGCCCTGACCGACCGGCAGGAACGCGGTCTGGTCGATGCCGGGCTCATGCCGCTAACGCCTCTTGGCTACGGTGGGGAAACGGTGATTGGTGCCGCCCGCAGCCTGCAGATGCCGCGCCGCTTCGGCGGGCCGAACACCGAGGCCGCCGATGCCAATGCCCGTCTATCCGCTCAGTTCAACACGATGATCTGCGTCTCCCGCTTCGCTCATTTCCTCAAGGTCATGGGTCGGGACATGACGGGCGCCTTTCGCACCGCAGCCGAAATCGAGCGCACGCTCGGCGACTGGCTGCGCCGCTTCACCAACAGCAACCGCGATGCCGGCCCGGAAACACGGGCACGGTACCCCCTGCTCGACGCATCGGTCCAGGTACGCGAACTGCCGGCAAAGCCAGGTTCGTTCGGATGCGTCATCCACCTCCAGCCGCAATACCAGTTGGACGACATTGCGGCCTCGTTCCGGTTGGTGACCGAGATATCGGCGCCGGGCAATCGCTGAACGGCGCCCGTACCGCCCCGGTCAGTCCGCCGGCGGCTTGATGCCGAGCGCCGTCAGCATCGCCTGGCGCACGCCGGCGTCGGCCAGAATATCCTCGATCAGTTCCGGCCAGGTGAGCCGCGCACGGCGGATCGCCTCATCGAGGGTCAGCGCAATCGGCGATTGCGGTTCGGTGCGGCGGAAGAATTCGGCGATCTCGCCAAGCTGGCGCAGCGCATCCTCACGCGTATAGGGCTTCTTCGCGGCCTGCGCCGGCGCCGGGCCGTCAACGGCGACGGCATCCTCGGCGGCTCCGGCCGCCTCCGCTCCGGCGGCTGCGTCAGCGTTCTCCGCCGCGCCGCCGGGCGCGGCCAGCGCGCCGGGCGCATATCGTTGTGAAATGGCGATGATCTGCTCGAGCACCTCCCGTACCCGCGAGGTCGGCGGTGCGTCATACCCAGCCACCTCATCGAAGGCCGCCCCCATCGCCTGCCAGGCCTCGAGTGCTGCCGCCGCGCCGCGCGCGAGCGCGGTGAAATGGCCCGTACCCGCCACCCGCGCCTGTGTCTCCAGCTGTGCGAAGGCCGGCACGCCAGCGGCGATCCGCGCCGCCTTGCGTTTCTCGTCGCCAAGCCCTGCCGTCTCCTCCGCCTGGAGATACAAGAAGACGGGCACCGGCGACCCGTCAGCGGCGTTGAACAGCGTCAGCTTGCGCAGCGGCTGGATCAGCGTGCCATCGCTTCCCGTCCCGTTCAGGCCGGCCACGGGCGCGACGCGCGTTTCCATGCCGTCCTCGTCGGGCAACGGGTAAAGCGCCTCCCAGAACCCATGGACAAGGCCCGCCATCAGCCGAGCCCCCTCGGCAAGACCGGCAAGCCCGTTCTCGCGCACCATCGCCTCGGTCATCCAGGCGGCAACCTCCAGGTCGTGCGACTTGCCGAGCGCGGTTTGCGCCAGTTGCAGCACGCTGCGCCAATGCTGTCCCGCGTCGGCCTCGAGCGTCGGATCCGAATCCGCCGCGCGCTCGGCGGCGCGCGCGTCCGAGCGCGCATCGCGCAAGCGATAGTAAATCGAGCCCGCGGTGTAGTCGGCACGCAAGTCCTGCCCGACCGGCGAATCCCCTTCAATCGGGGCAAGCAAGGCGTCGATGTCGAGAAACATGACCGCGGGGCTCCACTGTGACAAAGGTCATACAATCGATGACATGCACCCTTACCCAACTGGACACAACAGCAGATACACCATACGATTGGGAAATATTCGATTATATTCACAAACAACGGCCTGCCGTGCCGAACAATGCCGGGGAGCGTCATGGCTGCTATCGATCTCAAATCTCTGATCGCCCGCCTCGACGACCACTGCCGCCGCAGCCTCGAGGCCGCAGCCGGCCTAACGCTGTCGCGAAGCCATTACAACGTCGAAATCGAACATTGGCTGCTCAAGCTCGCCGATGGCACCGACACCGACATTCCGCTTATTCTTCGACATTACGAGATCGATATCGGTCGTTTCTTGATCGATCTCAACCGCGCGCTCGACCGGATGAAGACCGGCAACGCCCGCGCCCCGGCCCTGTCACCGGAAGTCGTCGAGCTCGCGAAACAGGCCTGGCTGCTGGCATCGGTCGAACACGGGCTGAGCCGCACGCGCTCGGGTCACCTGCTTTGGGCCCTGCTGGCCGACGAGACCCTAGCCCGCCACGCCCGCGAGGCCTCCAGCCATTTCGCAAAAATCCAGCCGGACGCACTGAAGCGCGACTTCAACGCCATCACCGCCAATTCCATCGAGGCGCAGACCGCGACCCGCGCGACCGATGGCGCGCCGGCCACGGGCGGCACCGATGACGGCACGCCCCGTCCCGGCGGCTCGGCGGCGCTGGACCAGTTCACCGAAGATCTGACCGCCCGCGCGCGCGCCGGCCGGATCGACCCGATCCTCGGCCGCGACTTCGAAATCCGCCAGGCGATCGACATCCTCACCCGCCGCCGGCAGAACAACCCGATCTTCACCGGCGAGGCAGGTGTGGGCAAGACCGCGGTGGTCGAGGGCATCGCGCTGAAGATCGCCCAGGGCGACGTGCCGGAGGCGCTGAAGAACGTCACGCTGCGCACGCTCGACATGGCGCTGCTCCAGGCCGGGGCGGGCATGAAGGGCGAGTTCGAGAACCGGCTGAAATCGGTGATCGACGAGGTGAAGGCCTCGCCGAAGCCGATCATCCTGTTCATCGACGAGGCGCACACGCTGATCGGCGCCGGCGGCCAGGCCGGCCAGAACGACGCGGCAAACCTGCTCAAGCCCGCCCTCGCCCGCGGCGAGCTGCGCACCATCGCGGCGACGACCTGGGCCGAATACAAGAAATATTTCGAGCGCGATGCCGCGCTGACCCGCCGCTTCCAGGTGGTCAAGGTCGAGGAGCCGTCCGAGGCGATGGCCACCGCGATGATCCGCGGCCTCGTCGGCACGCTCGAGAAGCACCACAAGGTCCGCATCCTCGACGAGGCGGTGAGCGAGGCCGTCAGGCTGTCGGCGCGTTATATTCCCTCACGCCAGCTGCCGGACAAGGCGATCTCGCTGATCGACACGGCCTGCGCCCGCGTTGGCATGAGCCAGGCGACCGAACCCGCCCCGATCGAGGATCGCCGCCGCCGGATCGACCTGATCGACACCGAAACCGGCATCCTCCGCCGTGAGATGGCCAGCGGCGGCGATCACGCCGCCCGCGAGGCCGAACTGATCGAGGAGCGTGCGCGGCTGGTCGCCGAACTCGCCGAGCTCGAGGCCCGCTTCGCGACCGAGAAGCAGCTCGCCGGCGACATCGCCGAGCTGCGCACCCGGCTGGAAGACGACGCGAACGCGGAGGACAAGGACGCGCTGCGCGCCAGCCTCGCCGAAAAGACCGCGGCGCTGAAGGCCTCGCAGGGCGAGAACCCGCTGATCTTCCCGGTGGTCGACGGCCAGGCCGTCGCCGAGATCGTCGAGAGCTGGACCGGCATTCCCGCCGGGCGCATGCAGTCCGACGAGATCAACACGGTGCTGAAGCTGAAGGAGGCGATGGAGCAGCGCATCGTCGGCCAGCCCCATGCGCTCGAGGCGGTCGCCCAGGCGATCCGCACCTCGCGCGCGAAACTCACCGACCCGCGCAAGCCGATCGGCGTCTTCATGATGGTCGGCACCTCCGGCACCGGCAAGACCGAAACGGCGCTTACCCTCGCCAACCTGCTCTATGGCGGCGAGCAGAACATGACCACCATCAACATGACCGAGTTCAAGGAAGAACATAAGGTCAGCCTGCTGATGGGCAGCCCGCCCGGCTATGTCGGCTATGGCGAGGGCGGCGTGCTGACCGAGGCGGTGCGCCGGCGCCCCTATTCGGTGGTGCTGCTCGACGAGATGGAAAAGGCCCATCCCGGCGTGCAGGACGTCTTCTTCCAGGTGTTCGACAAGGGCAACATGAAGGACGGCGAAGGCCGCGACATCGACTTCAAGAACACCATCATCATCATGACGTCGAATGCCGGCACCGACCTGATCGAGAAACTCTTCGCCGATCCCGAAACCGCGCCGGACGCCGCCGCCCTCGCCGAGGCGCTGCGGCCGGAGCTGCTGAAATATTTCAAGCCCGCCTTTCTCGGCCGCGTCACCATCGTCCCCTATTTCCCGCTCTCCGACGAGGTGATCCGCCAGATCGTGGTGCTCCAGCTCAACAAGATCGCGAAGCGCGTGCGCGAGGGCTACAAGGCCGAATTCACCTACGAGCCCGCGCTCGTCGAAACCATTGCCGCACGCTGCAAGGAATCGGCCTCGGGCGCGCGCAACGTGGAAAACATCCTCTCCCGCACGCTGCTGCCCGAACTCTCGGCCGAGGTTCTGGCCAGGCTTGCCGAAGGCGAGATGATTTCCCGCGTGACGGTGGGCACATCCGAAGACGGGATGTTCCGCTACACCATCAATCAGGCTTAACGACCAACCCAGCACCAGGAGCAGGACCAATGGCTATCTACATGAAATACGGCTCTATCAACGGCGACGTCACGACCCAGGGTTTCGAGAATTACATCGAACTGGGGTCTTTCCAGTGGGGTGTCGGCCGCGGCGTCTCGATGCAGTCGGGCAGCAAGCAGGGCCGCGAGGCAAGCCTGCCGAGCCTGTCAGAAATCACCATCACCAAGGAATACGACGTCGCGAGCGGCGACCTGCTGAAGGAAGCGCTGAGCGGCAACGTGCAAGAAGTCGATATCGTCTTCACCCGCACCGGCACGGGCGGCTCGGGCGCCCAGCAATTCATGAAGGTCAGCATGAAGGATGTCATCCTCTCCGGCCTCTCGATGTCCGCGGGTTCCGACGGCAAGCCGATGGAATCGCTGTCGCTGAACTACTCGCAGATCTCCTTCACCAACAATCCGATGAAGGATGACGGCACGGCCGGCCCGCAGAGCGTGGTGAACTTCAACCTCGGCACGATGGTCATGAGCTGAACCGCTTGCCGCTGCCCGGCCTGCAAACGCCGGGCAGCGGTTGTTGCCAAATGGAATCGGCCCTGTTCCGATTGCCTGACGGGCAGGTTTTTCGCCGCGCCGTCCTTCTTCCCGACTGTCACCGTGGCGATCATACCCGCCGCAAGAAATCTGCCCGGCGGAATGCGGTCCAACGCGATATGGACCGGAATGCGCAGCGAAAGTCGCACCCACGAATACATTGGATCGGCGAGCGGCAGCCCCCGTGCCCCGCGAATCGGTGACCGCGATTCCCGGACCGATCGCCTCGAGTACCCGTGTGGAACCTGGCCGGGTCCGGCCATAGTGCGACGCGCACCGGCACCCCGCGGCGGATGCTTCTGAGCCCGGTTTCCTCAAAAATAGGCGGCCACCCGTCTCCGCCGCATCAGGCACACTCATCGCCGCATTGCCGGCATGGGCATGATCTCAAATCTTGCCCTGCATGCTGGCGATCATGCCCGTGCCGGCCATGTGGCAGGCCGTTGACGAAGGCATTATCGAGCAACGGGATTACTGACCGCCAGGACCGTCCGGGCGGCCCAGCGGTGCGTGTCGGAATCGAGCGCGATGCCACATAGAGAGCCAGCAGGCCGCGAGCTCCATGCGTAATGCGAAGGCGGCATCGATTGGGCGATCGAGCGCCAGGGCGGCGAAACGCGGAAAACGAGGGGCTTCCATGACGTGATGTAAATATTCATGTCAGTCGCAAGTGGTTATTCCTGCGCCGGACTTTATCTCATACAAAAATAGTACTGATTCGAGCAGAGGCCCCGGCGATGGACCAGCTTTCCCTGATCAACACTTTCATCCGGGTTGCCGAGCGGGGGTCGTTTTCGGCCGTGGCCCGGGACTTCAACACGTCGCAACCGGTAATCTCCAGGCAGATCGCCGCTCTGGAGGACCAACTCGGTGTCCGGCTGATCCAGCGGACAACGCGCCGGCTGTCACTGACCGAGGACGGACAGACCTATCTCGAACATGCGAAGGCGGTCGTGGACGCCATGGACGCGGCGAATGCCAGTGTGGGCAGCGCGCGCAAGACCCCGACCGGGCAGGTCCGCCTCGGCGTGCCCACCGCCGTTGGCCTCTACCTCGCCGCCCGCCTACCCGAATTCTTCGCCCGGCACCCGGAAATCTCGCTCGACCTGAAGATGCGCGACGGGGCATTCGACCTGATCGAGGAAGGACTCGATCTGGTGATCTCCATCGCCGAAGCGACCCAAGCCAGCGTGATCACCCGGGTTCTCGGCACGGCAACCTCGGTTCTTGTCGCCTCGCCCGCCTATGTCGCCGCGCGCGGCGCACCGGAAACCCCGCGGGATCTGCTGAAGCACGAATGCATCGTCTACACCCGGCCGGGGGCTGACCGGGAATGGCGTTTCGCGCGCGATGGGGTCGAGGAAAGCGTGAATGTGCAGGGACGGTTCCATGTCGACTCGAGCGAGGCGGTGCGCCGCGCCGCGCGCGCCGGTCTTGGAATCGCACTGCTGCCGCGCCTGACCACGATCGACGATGTCGCCGCCGGCCGGCTCATTACCGTCCTCGATGCCTTCGTGCCGATGCAGGTGAAAATCCATGCTATTCTGCCGTCACGCCGCTATGTGCCGGCATGCACCCGCGCCATCCTCGATTTCCTGCGCGAGGAATTCGAGCACACACCGTTCCTGCAGTCCACATCCGGTCTCGCCGGGGTGCCTCAGGCACCTATTTTCGACTGATGGGTCGCGGCCTGCCCATCGGGCACGGATAGTCGCATTCAGTGGCCGACCACACCCTGCCGCCGGGCCGAATGCATGAGAACGGGCTCAACCGGCCCATAGGTCGTGGTCAGGGCCAGCGATGGCTGACCCGGCAACGCAGGCAACGTCCTTGCCAGACGAACCCCGCCGAACGCGGACCCGAAGCCGGCCAGCAGCGCAACCGCAAAGGATGCGACGGCAATCAGTTTCTGCACGATCAAACTCCGAATACTGGCAAACGACGAAGGCAGGCGGCTTGGTGCACGCCCATGCTGCAGTGCGATATGGCGCAGCCAGCCCAAATCAGCCATGCTGATTTTCACATTTCTTTCATAATTCGACCGGATGAATTGCGCCCCTCGGCGTAACCTTCAGCCGCGGCGCAGCGCCTCAACCAATGCTTCCGCGTGGGCTTGTTCAAGATCGAGCGCGCGTTCGGCAACGTCGCGGGAGAAGCCGCCGCGCGCGAGGGAAGCAAGAGCACGGTCCCTGCCGCCCGGCCCAAAGGGCGGCAGACGGCGGCGGCGCAGATAGGCACAGGCGGCGGCGAGATCGCTCGCCGGATCAGCCGGCAGCAGGCGTGCCGCCAGAGCGGCATCAACTCCCTTGCCGGCAAGATGGGCAAGCGTCGCCCGCCGCGATTTGCCCTGCCGAATCAGCCGTCGCGCGCGGGACTCGGCGAAGGCCGCGTCATCCACCGCTCCCGCACCGCGCATCGCCGCCACCACGCGAGGCACCGCTTCACGGGCCGCGCGCAACGCGGAATCGATAATCTCCGGCGCGAGTCCCGCCTCTCCCGCTACCCTCGCCCAGCGGTCGATCCGCCGGGAAAGCACCCGGGCAAGACCGGCCTCGGTCGCCGCGAACCGCGCAAGATGGGCCAGCGCAGTTTCACGCAATGCCGCCTCATCCGGCGGCTTCGGAAGTGATTTTTCGGCCTTGCGGGCGTGGCGCTGCATGGCCCCATCCTGCCATGCAGCACGGTCAGACCGGAAGCCTGCTTGACCAGGGGCACCAGCGGGAGATAGTGCGGCGCAACAGCAAGGAGTGAATCAATGGCCAAGTCCCCCGTCCGCATCGCTGTCACCGGCGCAGCAGGGCAGATCGCCTACGCGCTCGTCTTCCGCATCGCCAGCGGCGCGCTGCTCGGCCCCGATCAGCCGGTGATCCTCCACCTTCTCGACCTGCCGCAGATGCAGGGCGCGCTCGGCGGCGTCATGATGGAGCTGGAAGACTGCGCCTTCCCCCTGCTCGCCGGCATGGTCGCGACCGATGATCCGAAGGTCGCCTTCAAGGATATCGACATCGGCTTCCTGGTCGGTGCCCGCCCGCGCGGCAAGGGCATGGAGCGCAAGGACCTGCTCGGCGCCAACGCCGAGATCTTCACGGTTCAGGGCCGCGCCCTCAACGAGGTTGCGAAGCGCTCCGCCCGCGTGCTGGTCGTCGGCAATCCGGCCAACACCAATGCCTATATCGCGATGAAATCCGCGCCTGACCTTTCGCCGGACTGCTTCTCGGCGATGATCCGGCTCGACCACAACCGCGCCGCCTCGATGCTCGCGGCCAAGGCGGGCGTCAATGTCGGTGATGTCGGCAAGCTGATCGTATGGGGCAACCATTCCCCAACCATGTATCCGGACTACCGCTTTGCTGAAGCCGGCGGCCGCAAGCTCGCCGAAGCCATCAACGACGAGGCCTGGAACCGCGACGTCTTCATTCCCACCGTCGGCAAGCGCGGCGCCGCGGTGATTGAAGCCCGCGGCGCGTCCTCGGCCGCGTCCGCCGCGAATGCCGCCATCGACCAGGTGCGCGACTGGGTGGTCGGTTCGGATGGCCGCTGGGTCTCGATGGCGATTCCCTCCGACGGCAGCTATGGCATCCCCGAAGGCATCATGTTCGGCGTGCCCGTGACCACCCAGGGAGGTGTCGTTACCCGGGTGCCGAACCTCGCGATCGACGCGTTCGCACAGTCCAGGCTCGACATCACGCTGAACGAACTCAAGGAAGAACGCGAGGCGATCGCGCACCTCCTGGCCTGAACCACCGCCGGGCCTCGGCGCATGGATCATGTCGAAATGGCCGAATACGATCCGGCCTGGCCCGGCATGTTCGAGACCGAGGCCCGACTGCTGAAAAGGGTGCTGCCTCCCGGATTCATCGTGCGCATGGAGCATATCGGCAGCACCGCGGTGCCCGGTATCGCCGCGAAACCAGTCATCGACATCCTCGCCGGCGTTCGGGATGTCGAAGAGGCGAGGACCATCGCGTCTCCCCTGCTCGCACCCCACGGTTACACGATCTGGACCGGCAATCCCTTCACCGACCGGATCATGTTCATCAAGGGTCTGCCGCCCGCCGCCGTTCGGCGAACACACCACCTGCACATGGCTCTCCTCGATGGCGCCATGTGGGATACCCTCGTCTTCCGTGACCTGCTGCGCGCGGATGCCGCCGAGCGCGTCGCCTACGAAACTCTGAAGCGCGATCTTGCGATCCGCTTCCGCGACGACCGGAACGGCTACACCGCCGCGAAGTCCGAACACATCCAGGCCGCCATGCAGCGGGCACGAATCAACGTCAGCCGTTGAGCGCCGGCGCGACGGCCGTGCCGCCGCGTGAGGCGGTCATTCATGAGTCGTCGTAACGGACCGCCTTATTGTCGTGGTCGTCGCCGCGCCGGGCGGCGCCATCGGCGATGGCGGTGCTGTCGTGGTCTGTTCGGTGGTCGTGGTCGTGGACCGAACCGGAGGTGGACCGCCGCAGCCGGCCAGCGTTACCCCTGCGGCGGCAAGACCTGCAATGGCCACAAGCCGGCAGCCTGGATTACGCATGAACAGAATCCTCTTTCCGTAAAGCGGCATGGAATTCTCCTTTCGGCAATACAACAATAACTTGCCTGCCGAGATGAGGTATGACTGACCGCCTTTTAGTTCTACTTAAAATTTGATTACGATAAAGCCTATCAATTTGACACCATTGTCCAATTACTGCCTTGATTTCGCCATAGCCGACACCGATCATGGCGAATGCTGCACGAGGGGTGCCCCAATTCGCGTGAACTCGGCACGCTGGTTCCCTCGGCCCGGGACCCGACGATCAGACGGTGAATTGTTCGCGGATGATCCGTTCCGACAGGGCCCGATCCGGATCGGAGAGGATCCTTGCGCAGACAGAGCGATCCTCGCTCGCCGCCACTGATATGACCCGCCGCACCTCGGTGAAGTCGGCCACGGCGGCCACCGGCCGCTTTTCCGATTCGAGAATCTCGAACAGGATCTCGCTGTTCGACGGCAGCAGCGCCCCTCGCCACCGGCGCGGCCGGAAGGCCGAAATCGGTGTGAGCGGCAGCAGATTGGCGGTGAGCGGCACGATCGGCCCGTGGGCGGAAAGATTATAGGCGGTCGAACCCGCCGGGGTAGAGACCAGCACGCCATCGCAGATCAGTTCCGCGAGGCGCACCCTGCCATCGATCGAGATCCGGATCTTCGCCGCCTGGCGCAACTGGCGCAGCAGGCTCACCTCGTTGAAGGCGAGCGCTTCCTCGACGGCGCCGGTCGAGGTCACGGCATGCATCCGCAACGGATGGATGTCGTTGCTCTGCGCGCGCGCAATGCGCGCCGGCAGGTCGGCCTCGGCGAAATCGTTCATCAGGAAGCCGACCGAGCCGCAATTCATGCCATAGACCGGCAGTTCGCGGTCGATCATCCGGTGAATGGTCTCGAGCATCAGCCCGTCCCCGCCAAGCGCGACGACCACTTCGGCCGCCTCAGGGCCGGAATCGCCGTATAACGCGACCAGCCGCTCCCGCGCGTCCTGGGCCTGTTCGGTCGAGGCTGCGGTGAAATGAATATGGGTCAAGCGAGCTTGCGGTGTTCGAGAACCGGCATGTCGCGCCGCACTTTCGCACCCCGGGCGGGATCGATCCGCGCGGTGGCGAAACCGGGTCCGTCGGAAACGCGGGCGACGATGCTGCCCCAAGGATCGGCGATCAGCGAATTGCCATAGGTGAACCGTGTCTCGCCGCGGCCGTCGCGATGGGGGCCGACGCAGGCCGCCGCCGCGATCCAGCACTGGGTCTCGATGGCGCGGGCACGGAGCAGAACGTCCCAGTGATCCTTGCCGGTCTGCAAGGTGAAAGCCGCCGGCACCATGATCAGATCCGCCCCAGCACGGCGCAGGGCGAGATAAAGTTCAGGAAAGCGCATATCGTAACAGATCGACAGGCCGACGGTGAGCCCGCCGATGCGGCATGTGACCACCGCATCACCAGCGCCATAGGTCGCGCTCTCGCGATAGCCCTGCCCGTCCGGCGTCGTGATGTCGAACAGGTGAATCTTGCGGTAACGCGCGATTTCCCGCCCGTCCGGGTCGAATACAAGGGTCGTGTTGTAAAGCCGGTCGCCACCCTGCTCGCCAATCGAACCGCCATGGACATGAATGCGGTGACGCCTGGCGGTCTCGCGCAGGAATTCATAGGCGTCGCCGCCCGTCTCGCCCGATCCCGCCGCGGGAAGCACCTCGGCGGCCTCTGTCTTGGCCGCCCGGTCGCCACCAAGGCAACTCCAGACCTCCGGCAACGACACGAGGTCAGGCCGGTCGGCGGCAACGGCCGCGTCGATCAGCCCTCGCGCCTGGGCGATATTGGCGCCCTTGTCGGCGCCCGGCGTCATCTGGATGACGGAGAGGCGAAGCGTATCGTCCTGCATCACCCTATCGTGCGCCAGGTGCCGAGCGCAGGCAAGCGCGCTATTCGGCCGCCCGTCGTGCCGCAAAATGGGCCGCGAGCCGTTCCACGGCCTCATCCAGCACCGCCTCGCGCTTGCAGAAGGCGAACCGCGCGTAATGCCGTGGCGCCTCGCCCGGATAGAACGCGGAAACCGGAATGGCAGCCACCTTCGCGTGTTCGGTGATGTGCCGGCAGAAATCGGCATCGTCGCCGTTGAAACCGAGCGGCGCGAAATCGGCCGTGACGAAATAGGAGCCGTGGCTCGGCAGCACGCCGAAGCCGATCCGCCGCAATCCTTCCGAAAGCCGGTCGCGCTTCGCCGCGAGATCGGACGCGAGCGAGGCGAAATAGGCATCGTCCTTGGCGAGCCCCACCGCCACCGCGCGCTGCAGGTTGGGCGGCGTGGTGAAGGTAAGGTTCTGGTGCGCCCGCGCGATCACCCCCGCCAGCCGCGCCGGCGCGGTGACATAGCCAATCTTCCAGCCCGTCAGGCTGAACGTCTTGCCGGCGCTGCCGATGCGCACGCAGCGCTCGCGCAGGCCGGGCAGGCTCATCAGCGGGATATGCTGCAGTCCGTCGAAAACGAGATGCTCGTAAACTTCATCGCAAACCGCATAGCAGTCATGCTTGACGAGAAGATCGGCGATGAAGCCGAGCTCTTCGCGGGTGAATACCTTGCCCGTCGGGTTCATCGGCGAATTGAGCAGCAGCAGCTTTGTCTTCGGCCCGAACGCGGCCGCCAGTTCGGCCCGCGGCAGCGCCCAGTCCGGCGGGTTGAGCCGCACGAGCCTGGCCGTCGCCCCCACCAGTTGCACCACCGGCAGATAGGTATCGTAGAGCGGTTCGATCAGCACGACCTCATCACCGGGATCGAGCAGAGCGAGCAGGCTTGCGGTAATCGCTTCGGTCGCGCCGGAGGTCACCACCACCTCGCGCGCCGGATCGGCCTCGATTCCATAGAAACGCCTGTTCGCCGCCGCCACCGCTTCGCGCAGTTCGGCCACGCCGGTCAGCGGCGGATACTGGTTGCGCCCGTCACGCAGCGCCGCGGCAGCGGCCTCGATCACGTCTGCCGGGCCATCAGTATCGGGAAATCCCTGGCCGAGATTGATCGCCCCATGCTCGACCGCGAGCGCGGACATGATGGTGAAGATGGTCGTGCCGATATTGTCGAGCAGCTGGTTGGGCAACTTCACGCGTCTCACTCCGTACGACTGGGCCTCCGCACTATCGCGACGCCGGGCGGAAGGGCAAGGGGTTTAGCGGACCGGGCTTGATTCGTGGGCAGTAATTGCTGTTTCCTTAGGCACGACTTCTGCCGCCCCGGTAGGCAATGCACGTGCAGCAATGGCCAAGCGATATTGGCACGGTGCATGCATCAAAATTTCGTGCCGGCCGGGATGGCCGGTGCGCGCATCTGCTCGCCGGGATAAACCGCAACAAGGAGGGTGCCCGTCTCGGATCGGGCGTGAACCGGATGAAGAAAATCGAAGCGATCATCAAGCCGTTCAAGCTGGACGAGGTCAAGGAAGCCTTGCACGAGGTCGGGCTTCAGGGCATCACGGTGATGGAGGCGAAGGGATTCGGGCGGCAGAAGGGCCACACCGAACTCTATCGCGGTGCCGAATATGTTGTGGATTTCCTGCCGAAGGTGAAGATCGAGGTGATCTGCGAGGATGCCGTTGCCGAACGCGCGATCGAGGCCATCACCAATGCCGCGCGCACGGGCCGCATCGGTGACGGCAAGATTTTCGTCTCGACGATCGAGGAAGTCATCCGCATCCGCACCGGCGAAAAGGGCGAAGCGGCGATCTGACTCTTTCAAACCTTCCTTCAAACCCAACGAGAGCGGAACCGCATGGGGCGGGCCCGCACAATGACCAGCAGTGAGGACGACAATGGCGAAGAAGCCCGCCGGTAGCGGCGATGCGATCAGCAAGGTGATGGCCATGATGAAGGAGAACGGGGTCGAGTATGTCGACCTGCGGTTCACCGACCCGCGCGGCAAGTGGCATCACACCGCCCAGCACATCTCGACGATGGGCGAGGACGCGTTCCGTGACGGCATCATGTTCGACGGTTCCTCGATCGCCGGCTGGAAGGTCATCAACGAGAGCGACATGATCCTGATGCCGGATCCTGAAACCGCGGTGATGGACCCGTTCGCGGCGAAGCCGAGCATGGTCATTTTCTGCGACATCCTGGAGCCTTCGACGGGCCTGCCCTACTCGCGCGACCCGCGCTCGACCGCCAAGAAGGTCGAAGCCTATGTCCGCGCTTCGGGCGTCGGTGACTCCATCCTGTTTGGCGCGGAAGCCGAGTTCTTCATCTTCGACTCCGTGCGCTTCGGCACCGGCGGCAATTTCGGCACCTACCAACTCGACAGCATCGAAGGCCCCGGCTCCTCGCTGAAAGACTACCCGGAAGGCAACATGGGCCACCGCCCGGTGGTGAAGGGCGGCTATTTCCCGGTTCCGCCTGTCGACTCCGAGAGCGACCTGCGCGCCGAAATGCTCTCGACGATGGGCGAGATGGGCCTGCCGATCGAGAAGCACCACCACGAGGTGGCGCAGAGCCAGCACGAGCTCGGCACCAAGTTCGGCACGCTGGTGCAGATGGCCGACCAGATGCAGATCTACAAATACTGCGTCCACAACGTCGCCCACAGCTACGGCAAGACGGCGACGTTCATGCCGAAGCCGATCTATGGCGACAATGGCTCCGGCATGCACACCCACCAGTCGATCTGGAAGAACGGCAAGCCCCTCTTCGCCGGCAATGGCTATGCGGATCTGTCCGAGCTCTGCCTTTACTACATCGGCGGCATCATCAAGCACGCCAAGGCGCTGAACGCCTTCACCAACCCGAGCACGAACAGCTACAAGCGGCTGATTCCGGGCTTCGAGGCGCCGGTGCTGCTGGCCTACTCGTCCCGGAACCGCTCGGCCTCCTGCCGCATTCCCTACACCACGAACCCGAAGGCCAAGCGCGTCGAAGTCCGCTTCCCCGACCCGACCGCGAACCCCTATCTGGCCTTCGCCGCGATGGCGATGGCCGGGCTCGACGGCATCAAGAACAAGATCCATCCGGGCGACCCGATGGACAAAAACCTCTACGACCTGCCCCCCGAAGAACTCCAGGGCATTCCCACCGTCTGCGGCTCGCTCCGCGAGGCGCTGGAATCCCTTGCCGCCGACCATGACTTCCTGCTCGCCGGCGACGTGTTCAGCAAGGAACAGATCGAGAGCTATATCGCGCTGAAGTGGGAAGAAGTGTACCGCTTCGAGCATACGCCGCACCCGGTCGAGTTCGAAATGTACTACTCGGCCTGATCCGGTCGGATACGAAAGATCATCGGAGACCGGTCCGGCGTGCCGGACCGGTCTCCCCCGATTGTGGTGCGGGTCGATTTGTTGCCTGCCCATCGCATTTCATCTAGGAATTCCAGTCGGAAATTGTGAAGGGGCGTTAGCGCCCGCCGGGGGTTCCCGTTGAGTTTCGAATTCGCGGAACGCAAGCTGGCCGCGATCATGGCGGTCGATATGGTCGGATTCTCGCGGCTGCTCGGCCAGGATGAGCCCGGCACGCTGCGACGCCTCGCCAAAGCGCGTGCCGAAGTGATCGATCCGGCAGTCCATACCCATCATGGTCGCGTGTTCAAGGCGACCGGGGATGGCGCTCTAGCCGAATTCCCGAGTGCGGTGCTGGGCCTGCGCTGCGCCATCGAGATCCAGACACGCCTGCACGAGCTCGACGGTGAAGACAACGCGCCCGCGCCTCTCCGGTTCCGCATCGCCGTGCATCAGGGCGAGGTTGTCATCGATGGCGATGATCTGCTGGGCGACGGCGTGAATGTTGCCGCCCGCCTTGAACGTCTTGCGGAACCTGGAGGAATTTGCATCTCCGCCCGCGTGCAGGAGGATGCCACCGGCAAGATCCCGCTGCGCCTGGTCGATCTTGGCCCGCATCGTCTGCGCAACATCGCCCGCAGCGTGAACGTGTTCCGCGTGGCGTTACCCTGGCAGGAACACGACGACCCGGAGTCGGAGCGCACTTTCGTTCGGATGGCTCCGTCGCGCCACTATCTGCTTATCCCGGCGGAAGGACGAGCGATCCGCGAAATCCCGATTGGCCCCGAACCGCTCACGATCGGCAGGACACCTCCCTGCCCGGTGGTTCTGCGCGACCGCGAGGTTTCGCGGCAGCACTGCCAACTGGAACTCCGCAATGACGAAGTCTGGCTGACCGATCTCGACTCGTCCAACGGCACGTTTCTCGATGGCAATCGCCTCTCCGGCCCGGCTCTGCTGGCGCATGGTGCGGTCATCCGCCTCGGCAACCAGGAGCTCATCTACCATAACGGCGGCGCCACGCCGCTCAGTTCTGCCCCGCAGGTGATCGGCGCGCCCGACCCCCCGCCCTGACGACCGGCCCGCATCCGAAGGGAGACCATCGAGAATGAGCAACGCCGTCCTGGTTCTCAACGCCGGTTCGTCGAGCCTCAAATTCGGCATTTTCGATACCGAAGACGGCCAGCCCCGGCGCGCGCACGGCATGATCGAGCGGATCGGCGAGGCGCCGCATTTCCGGGGCTTCGATGCCGAAGGCCGGCCCGTCACCGAACGGCGCTGGGAGACTGGCGCGGCCATGACGCACGAGGATCTGCTCGGCCCGCTGCTTGACTGGGCCGATGATCATCTCGACAGCGACCACCTCGTTGCTGTCGGGCACCGAATCGTCCACGGCGGCCAAAATTTCGCGGTGCCAGTCCGGCTCGACGAGGCGGTCATCGCCGCACTCGCGGCACTCACTCCGCTCGCCCCTCTGCACCAGCCGCACAACCTCGCCGCGGTGCGCGCCATCGCCCGCCTGCGCCCGAACCTGCCTCAGATCGGCTGTTTCGACACCGGGTTTCACCGCACCATGACCGACGTCGCAACCCGGCTGCCCCTGCCCGCGCGTTATCACGAAGCCGGTGTGCGGCGATATGGCTTCCACGGCATTTCCTATGAATACATCGCCCATGCCCTTGCGGCGGCCGACCCCGCACGGGCGGCCGGCAAGGTCATTGCCGCTCATCTCGGCAACGGTGCCAGTGCCTGCGCGATGCTGGCCGGCCGATCGGTGGAATCGAGCATGGGCTTCACCGCGCTCGACGGGCTGATGATGGGCACCCGCCCCGGCACGCTCGATCCGGGCGTGGTGCTCTACATGGTCGAACAGGAACAGCTCGACGCCAAGGCCATCAGCCGCTGTCTCTACAGCGAATCCGGCCTGCTCGGTGTTTCCGGCGAGGCATCGGACATGCGGACGCTGCTTGTCAGCGACCGCCCGGAGTCCCGCCTGGCGGTCGACCTGTTCTGCCATCGCGCGGCCCGCGAGATCGCCGCGCTGACCGTCGCCCTCGGCGGGCTTGAAACCCTGGTCTTCACCGCCGGCATCGGCGAACACGCCGCGCCGGTGCGGCGGATGATCTGCGCCCGCCTCGCCCATCTTGGCATCGTGCTCGATGACGCTTCGAATGAACGGCATGCCCCGGTAATTTCCGCCTCCGCGTCCACGATCGAGGTGCGGGTGATCCCGACCGACGAGGAGGCGATGATCGCCCGGCACACCGTCGCCCTCCTCTCGGGCTGACCGCCCGGATTGCGAATTGCCACCGAAACATCATCCACGCGGGCAATGCGCTGCTCTAAAGCCTTGCCCGGCGGCCGCGACCTGCCCGGTCCGGCTGACAGGCTCGCGTGTCCGCATGCGGTGGGTCACGGCAACAAGGGAGTTCCTGAATGAAACGCGCACTCATCATCGCCTGTTCGGCGCTCTCCGCCGTTAGTGTCGCGGCTCTCGCCGCAACCGGGCATGAGGTCGTCACCCAGCCCGATGCCCGCGGCATCGTCCGGAAGATGATGGACGCACCGCAGCCCATGCCGAGCGACGCGGAAATGACGGCCATGGTCCGTCGCAAGATCAAATACGTCTTCGTGCTCTATCAGGAAAACCGTTCCTTCGACTCGTATTTCGGCACCTTCCCCGGCGCCGACGGGCTTTATTCGCAGCCGGCCTCGAAAACCCCCGGCTTCGTGCAGACGCTGATCAACACCAACGGCAGCCGGACCACGATTTCGCCATTCCGCATCGGCCCGAAGCAATACGCCTGGGATACCGACGACATCGATCACTCCCACGCCCGCATCGTCGCCAAGATGCATGTCGTGAACGGCACCGCCCGCATGGACCGTTTCGCGATCACCGAGGAGAAAAAATATTCTCCGCATGGCGATCCTTCACTCGAAGCCAAACAGTTCGGCGAACTCTCCATGGCCTACGAGGACTGCGACACGGTGCCTTTTCTGTGGCGCTACGCCGATCGCTTCGTCCTGTTCGACCATGTCTTCCAGGACATTGCCGGCCCCTCGACGCCCGGCAATCTCTCGATCTTCGCCGCCCAGACGGGCCTGACCCAATGGGCGTTCCACCCGAATGAGGCGACCGGGACCTTCAAGGGAGGGCCGGAAACCACCAACGCCGCCGGCGGGCGGATCAGCGAGGCAGGCGCCGGTGTCCCGGTGGTCACGGACGACGATCCGTTCTGGGGCTCGCCGCTCGATCCCGACCCGAAGGTGCCGGTCAATCCTCACGACTTCACAAGCCCGCACGGCGCGCATGTGCAGATTAACCAGACCTATGCCTCACTGGCCCTGACCACCGCGGGCCACGCAATCCGGCGCGAAACCGCGCATGACGAAAATCCGCGGCTCGACCTCGCCGATGTGCGGCAGGACATCGCCTATCTCGCCGCGCACGGCCAGAAGCCGGTCGACTGGGGCTGGTACGAGGAAGGCTACGGCAAAGCTGTCAGCGCCGCGCACGAGGGCCCGACCGATGCCGACGGCGTGCACGCCGCCTACATCACCCACCACAACGGTCCGCAGTATTTCGGCTACGTCGCTAACAATCCGGCGGAACGTGATCACCTGCACGGCGCATCCGCCTTCTTCACGGCGCTGAAGACGGGCGGCCTGCCGGCCACGGGCGGCGTGTTCTATCTCAAGGGCGGCTATCTCAACGACATGGGCCTGACGCCGGACAACCCGAGTGCCAAGGCGCGCAGGAATTTCCGCGGTGACGACGATCATCCGGCCTACTCGGACTCGCAGATCAGCGAGGCCTTCGTCGCCAGGGCGGTGAATGCGATCGCCCGCAGCCGCTACTGGAAACACGCGGCAATCATCATCACCTGGGATGATTCGGAAGGCGATTACGACCATGTGCCGCCACCGATCGTGGTGAAGGGGCCAGACCACGAGCCCCTCACCTTCGGCCCGCGCGTGCCGCTGATCGTCATTTCGCCCTATGCGCGGGTGCACCAGATCTCCCATACCGTTGGCAGCCAGGCCTCGGTGGTAAAATTCGTCGACAAGGTATTCGGTCTCACCCCGCTCGCCCTTCTGCCGGACGAGATGAAGGGCCGCCGCCTGGGCCTGAAGGAATTCGGCGAGGCGAATGTCGGCCCGGCCGACGCGATCACACCGGACACGACGGACCTGATGACCGCCTTCGACCCCGCGCGCCTCGACGGCAAGGCCCGCCCGCTGCCGCCGAGCTACGCCATCATCCCTGATCACGACATCACCTCCCTGCCGCAATTCGGGGGCAAGGGCTGCCAGGCCGACGGCATCGTCCCGACCGATGTCGCAAAGGGCATCCACACGAAAATCCCGGCCGACTTCAACCCGCTGCCGAAGACCAATCCGTCCGCCTGAACGCCTTTGGCAGTCCCGGCGCGACCTCCCCGATCGGATGGCATCATTCGATCGGGCATCGGACGCGGCGGCCGGCGTGCTTGCAACATCCAGGGCCGCCGCCCCATATGTCCGGTGAGACACGTTCTGTCCGGGGAGATTGTCGATGAGCTACCACCTGTCGAAAATGGTCGGCCTGGGCTTCGATGCCGCGGTCGACGCCACCATCGCCGCCCTCCAGGCGGAAGGGTTCGGCGTGTTGACAGACATCGACGTGGCAGACACCATGCAGAAGAAACTCGGCGTCGCGTTCCGCCCCTACCGCATCCTCGGCGCCTGCAATCCCCGCATGGCGCACGAGGCGCTGAAGCTGGAAGACAAGGTCGGCACCATGCTGCCCTGCAATGTCATCGTCCAGCAGCACGATGACGGCTCGGTGGAAGTTTCGGCGATCGATCCGGTGACTTCGATGCAGGGGATCGACAACCCCGAACTCGCCCGCCTTGCCGGCACGGTGCGCGATATGCTGCGCAGCGTGGTGAACCGCATCGCCTGACTCCGACGCCTTTGCATCGAGGATCTCGATCTGCCCCACCCGGGGCTGGCTATCGTGACATTCTTCCTGGCTGGCATCATCAAGGGTGTGCTCGGCCTCGGCATGCCGGTGATCACGATGGGCGTGCCGGGCGTCATCCTGAGCCCGGCGGAAGCGGCCTCGCTGCTGCTCGTGCCTTCCTTCGCGACAGATCTCTGGCAGTTCCTCGACCATCGTGACGCCGGGAAGGCAATGGCACGATTCTGGCCGATGATGGCCGGTGTTCTCGTTGTCGCATCGGTTGGCAGCGATCTGCTCGCCGGACATGACGCCCGCCCCGAAGCCGCGGCTCTCGGCGCGAGTCTGGCCTGGCACAGCACGCTACCGGCGGCTCGCTGGCCATGTTGGCGCTCGCCCTCGCACCTGCGCTGGCGGGCTTGGCGCTAGGCGGACCGCTGCGCCGCAAGGCCCATCCGGACCAGTTTCGTCGCCTGTTCCTCTACGGACTGATCGTCCTCGGCGCCTTCATCGTCTGGCATGCGGCTTCCGGCGCCGCCTGAGCCCGCGCCGTCCGGACCGAGACCGGGATCAGCCTGAAGTGGCTTGCATGCGCTGCATCAGCATGTCGGCGAACGCATCGAGAATTCGATGCACCGCCGGATTGCGATACGCAAACACGGGTTCATGCTCCGGGTGCACGAGCATCGCAGCGTTGGCCTCGAAGACGAGTACCCGCCCGTCCGGCAGAATCGAAAAATCGATCCCGGCATAATCGAGGTCGAGCCGGCGCCCGATCGCGCCGATCGCCTCCAACGCGGCGTCGCCGATCGCCGCCACAGGATCGTCCAGGAACCGGGCCTCCTCGGCCCGCCGCACCGGATCGAGGTCCATCCCGGCGGTCCAGTAATGCACCATCCAGTGCGGCCCGATGGCGAGATGATAGGGATAGGCGACCCGATCCACGAAGATCATGCGGTATTTGCGATAATACCCGTCAGCGCTGCGATAATCGATGAATCGGCTCAGATACTTTTCGCCCTGCTCGCCCGCCGCGTCTTCGAGTTCGCCTGCCGTCCGCACGCAGCGCAGGCCCTTACCGCCATGGGTGCCCACGGGCCGGATCAGCGCCGGCAGACCGGTGCTCACGGCAACCTCGCCAGCCGCAATTCGCAACACCGGCGGCACCACGGTCCTCTCGATCCCGTTCAGCAGGGCAGCCAGCGCCGTCCGCCCGGTGCGTGCCACGGCTTCTGGCCGGTTCAGGACAGGTCGCCCGGCAGCGAGCGCCCGATGCACCGCCTCACCCAGTGGCGGCATCAGATCCGCTTCGCCGATCGCATTGAAGATCAGATCGTGCGGCGGCAGATCCGGTTCCGTGTCGTTGGCGTGATCGATGAACCACTCGGCCAGCGCGTAGCGCCCGTGTGGCAGGAGGTGTTCCGTCGGCAGGCTCGCCTCGGCGACGCAGGTAAGCACCAGCACCCTCGGCGCATCTGGTGGCCCCGGATGGAGAAAGACGGGATTGTGACGGAACGCGGTTTCGCGGTGCAGGGCAGCGGCGTCCGGCTCGCTGGCCGCCAGCAGCACGGCGAGCGTCCGGTGGGCATCGATCAGGCCGGGATCCCGGCACAGCGCGGCCCTCGCGGCGGCGATCGCCTCGATCGTCTGGCCAAGCCGCGCGCGTGTGGAGCCGAGATTGGCCAGCGCCCGGCCGCTCGGGTCGCCTGGCGCGGCACGGTCGAACCAGGCCGCCGCCTCTTCGAGGCGCCCCAGCTCGGCGAGGCAGTTGCCCAGCGCGACGAGTACTGGCGCTCCCGTCGCGCCATGAGCGATCGCTGTTGCGAAAGCCTCCGTCGCCGGCTCGAACCGCCCGAGCATGCGCAACGCCCGCGCGCGGGCCAGCAGCACGCCCGGATCGTCCGCATCGGCCGCCGCCTCGGCGACAGCAAGCGCCGCCTCGGGTTCACCCGCATCGAGCAACGCCGCCGCGCACGGGGCGGCAATGCCTCGCTGGCCGGGATCAGCAGCCAGCAGGTCGCGATAGAAGCCGATGAGATCAGGCCCACAATCTGCTAGGGCAGGGTTCATGATCCGATCCTGCCATCCCGGAATGAAGGCGGAGTTAATCTCCGGAACGGATCAGGCGAGGCCGAACGACGCCGCGTTCTTGTAGAGCATGTAGACCGCGACGACGAAGACGAGCCCCGCAAAAATCCGGTTCAGCGCGGCGCGCCGCCCGGCCAGATGGATCGCCAGCCGCGTGCCGATCAGCCCGCCAATCACGCCGCCCGCGATGAACTCCACCGCAACCGGCCAATTCACAAGGCCGGAAGCCGCGTAGTTCACCGCGGTGGTCAACCCGAAGCTGCCAACCGACAGCAACGACGAACCGATCGCGAAAATCATCGGCATCCCGGTCGAGAACAGCAGGCCGGGCACGATCAGGAACCCACCGCCGATGCCGAAAAAGCCCGACAACGCGCCAACCGTGAGCGCCGCGGCGGCGACAGCCAGCAGCGTTGCCGCGTTCAGCCGCTCGGCCTGGCCCGCCGTGCCATCCGCCACGCGGCGCGGCCGCAGCATCAGCAACCCCACCGTGATCATCAGGATTGCAAAGAGAAACAGCAGCTTCTTGCCGTCAAACGCCTTGCCAAGCGTGGAACCCGCCGCGGCCCCGACGATGCCGAGAACGGCGAAGATGGCCGCGCTCCGCCACCGCACATTCCCCTTGCGCGCATGACCGCCGAAATTCGCGAACGCATTGGCCGATACTGCGAGCGCGCTGGTCCCGATCGCGACATGGGGGGCGAGGCCGATGACGTAAAGCATAAGCGGCGTCGCCAGGATCGACCCGCCCCCGCCGATCAGCCCGAGGGTGAAACCGACCGTACCACCAGACAAAAGGGCGAGAACCGTCTCGATCATGCCAAACCTCCCCAGGCGGCTCCCGCCGTAGAACATTCAGATTCGCGAATATGTCTAGGCCAGGATATATTTTGATTCAAGAATACGATGCCGGACCAGTCACGGCCGGATGATGACGTATCTTTTGCCCGCAAGTTCCATCAGCCGGGGCACGCCAAAGGGCACGGGCTTCACCCTGGGGTTCAGCACCGGCGCATGACCGGTGTCGCGCTTCAGCGTCTCGATCGTGTTCATGCACACGTCGAACTCGACGTTCTGTGCAATCAGGCTGTCGACCCGCTGGCGCAGCGGCGAATCGGCGAAGGTAAGTTCCACGCCCGGCCCGAAGGCGACCACGACGATCGAGGCGGTATCGGGCCAGACCTTCAGCACCGTGTTGGCGTTGTTGAGAACCTCGCGCTGCTTTTCCATCGCCGAGTCGGAGAGTTGCAGCGCCAGCAGGTGGGTGGCGAAAGGATTGTCGGCGGCGGCGCGCCCCACCCCCATCGCCGCCGCCGCAATACCGAGCCCGCCGAACAGCCGCCGGCGCGAACTCATGAAGTCGCGTAACCCGGATTACCGGCGATCCCGAGTACCTTCACCCGGTTGGGCCGTGTCAGCTTCACCGTCTTCACCTGGCGCAGATGCCGGGCCACGACGTCCCAGACCGGCGTGCCGGTCTGCGGCAGCGACACCGAGGCCCAGCTCGCGATGGTATAGTTTTTCGCCGCCTCGACCTTGGTGCCGTCATCGAGCTCCATCCCGGAAATCCGGTGCCCGATCGATTTTGCCGGCGCGCAGGCATAGTTCATGCCGCCGACGCGGATCATGTCGCCGCCCTGCTGGTAATACGGATTGCGATTGAAGAGATTGTCGCAGACATCCTCCATCATCGCCTTGATCTGCGCGCCCGTCATGGTCTGCTTGTACACCATCGGATAGGTGATGGCAGTCTCCGCCAGCAGGTCGCCCATCGTCAATGCTGCGCCACCGAGAACCGTATTGCCCCAGCGGAAACCCGGCGAGAAGGCGATCTGCGCGCCGGTTTCGGCCCGCAGCGCATCCATGATCACCTGATCCACCGAGCCGTAGAAATTGTTGCGCCGGTACAGCAGCGTTTCGGTCTCGGCCAGCTTTTCGTCGAGCATCGCGCGATGCGGCGCCTCCTGCGCCTCCACCGCCGCTGCCACCGCCGCGTCCTGCTTCACCTGGTCAGCATAGATTGGCAGCAACCGGTAATGCACGTCCTTCACCTGGCCTTTCGCCAGTTCAAGGTCGAGCACCGCGATGAACTTGCCGGCCGTGCCGGCATTCGTCACCAGTGTGATCCCGCCGGGATTCTTCACCGGCACAGGATGCGGCACCGCATCGTGCGTATGGCCGCCGAGAATGACGTCGATCCCGCGCACCTGGGAAGCCAGTTTGAGATCGACCGGCATGCCGTTATGGGAGAGCAGCAGCACGGCATCGACCTTCTTCACCTCGCGCAGCTCGTCGACAACCTTCTGCATCCGGCCAGGATGGATGCCGAACCGCCAGTCCGGCGTGAACCGGCGTGGATGCGCGATCGGCACATAGGGAAAGGCCTGGCCGATCACGCCGACGCGGTAGCCGCCAAGTTCGCGGATGACATAGGGCTGGAACACGCGCCCGGTCTTCTGGTCGAAGGCGGGCGCGCCCATCATCTGCGATTCCGCCGAGAGAAACACGTTTTGCGCGATGAAGCGCCCGTGCAGCTCCTTGATGATCGCCTCGATCCCGTCCTGCCCGTAGGTGAACTCCCAATGCCCGGTCATCGCATCGATGCCGAGCAGGTTGCCGAGCGCCACCATGTTCTGCCCGCGGGTGAGATTGGCCATCCCCGTGCCCTGGCAGAGATCGCCACCATCGAGCAGCACCGACCGCCCCGGTCCGGCGCCGGCGCGGAGGCTGTCGATCACCGTCTTGAGGCTGGCGAACCCGCCGAGCCGCCCGTAGCGGTGCGCCAGCGCCTCGAAGTCGAGGAAGGTGAAGGCGTAGGCGTCCCGCGTGTCCGGCTTCATGTGGTAGAAATCGAGGAACGCGGTGCCCACCAGATGCGGCGGACGCCCCTCCGCGCTGCCTACGCCGATATTCTGCGTCGGCTCGCGAAAATGCACCGGCCTGGCACTCGCATGCGTGTCGGTCTGGTGGATGATGCGGACATCGCCGCTCATCTTCACATCGTAAGGATCGCTGGCCGACCAGGCGAGCCGCGGCAGCAGCGCCGTGCTGGCCGCCGCGGTGAGAAGCGCGCGTCGTGCAATCGTCATTTGTTCATTCCCCGCCTGGCCGACTCAGCGCGGCACTTCGTTCCGCCAGAGATGCTTCTGGCTGCGCGCCTGGGCGATCGAGGCCGCCGCCAGCGCCTCGGCCAGCTTCGCGGAGGCTTCGGCTTTCGCGTAATCCCCTGCCGCATCGGCGGCTTTGGCCGCCTTGAAAGCGGCGACCGTTGGCGTCCACTGGTCTTCGAGGGCCGCGGCCGTCTTCATCTTCGCCGCGGCAGCGGCGATCGCCCGCGCCGCGTCGTCCTTCCCGGCGGCATGCGCAATGCCGAGCCCCAGAACCGTTGCCGCCAGCACCCAAGCCATCCGCTTCATGACCGCGCCCCCGGGCCCGCGATCGGCAGGCCGTTGCTCATGTAGGTGAGGAAGTAGGCAAGGTCGCGATAGGCCGCCGAATCCGGCTTCGCCGGCACCGAACGCACCTTCTTGTTGCAACCGATGAACCGCCGCACCAGCGTGCCGACATTGCCCCATTTCGAACGGTAGACGGGGAAAGATGCCGTGATGCCGAGCGCCGGCGCCAGATACTGCCCCCGCAGCCGCTTGCCCGCCGCCTGCACATGGCAACTGGCACAGGAAAAATTCAGCTGCCCGCGGCGCGAGTAGAAATATTCCTTGCCCGCCTCATAGGCCGCGAGCGCCCTCTTGTCGTTGGGGATGACGACATGGATCGGCTTGCCGTCCGAGGTCGAGGTCATGTAGGCGACGATGTCGGCGAGTTCGCCCTTTGTCAGGCTCAGCGCCTTCAGCCCGTGCCGTGTGCGGCATTCGTTGACGGCGATGCCGATTGTGACGACCTTGCCGGTCTTTTCATCGAACTTCGGATAATCCTGCGCAATGCCGATCCCGCCATGCGGAAAACATGAGGCATAGCTCGCACCGTCGGGAAACTTCGTGTCGAACGCCTTCTTCCCGGCGTCCACCGCGAAGGAATAGGGCGGAAATTCGAGGATCTGCTTCCATTGCGCCCGGTCATTCGCGCTGAAATTATAAGGCCCGTTCACGTAATCCTTCAGCTCGAGCTTCGGGAAACGTGTCTGGAAATACCCCTGGAACGCCTTGAGATCGGCCGCCGGATCGGCTTTTGCCGGCCGCGCCAGCCCCAGCGCCGCGAAGGCCGCGATCATCAGCCACACGCGTTTCATCGTCTTGTCCTCCCCCCAAGCCATGCGCGCGCCGGCGCGGTTCACACCGGCGCGCATCGCTCACATGATGGCCGCCGACATGCTCGCGGTCTCGCCCTTGTTGTCGACCCACGAGACGCCGATCGGATCGCCCGAGGCGCCGCCCTTGAACGAGAACCGGATGAACGGGTTCTTCGAAACCGCGGGTCCCCAGAACCCTCGCAGCACGAGCTTGCCCTTGTGGGTGAACTCGACCACCTCGATGTAGTGCGGCGGGATGAGCTTGCCGTCCTTGCCTTTCACGAAGCCGGAATCCATCGGGTGCTTGATCAGCGCCTCGACCGTCGTGACCCCGCCCGAAGTGGTCGCGTGAACCAGAATCTGATGTGCCATCATTCGTCTCCTCAGCCGCAACCGCCCAGCGTGACCTTGACCCTTTTCGACGTGCTGTAGAGCTTGCCGCCCGACTTCACGACCGCGATGACCTCCGTGGTCTTGGCGAGTTTCAGCCGGCTCGAGATCGCCGGGCTGGTGCCCTCCGGAATTTCATAGGCGCAGGCAAGCGAATAGGGGTTGTGCCGGGCCAGCAGCGCCACGCCGGTAATCTTCGGCTCGTTCGCATCAACCGAAATCGGCACCACCGCGCCATTCTCGGCAATGTCCGGCGCGTCCATCTTCACTTGCGTGGTCGGCGTGAGGCTGGAACTGCCCCAGAGCGCCTTGAGCGCCGGATCGGGCGTCGTCGCCTTGAACGCCGCCTCCGGCCACAGCGACGCCTTCGGCGCGGCAACAGCGGCGGCACGGCCCGATCGCGGCAGCGCCAGCGCCGCGGCAGCGCCGGCGGCGCCGAGCAGCACGGTTCGCCGCGCGGGTCCGGTGGTTTCTGGTTCGGTCATCATCTTTGGTTCCCCCAATTTCCGAATTCCCGCCTTAACGCGGTCCGTTTTCATTTGGTGTAGAGAAAGTCGATCACTTCGTTGATCTGCGTCGGCGTCAGGATCAGGTTTTTCCCAAAGGCCGGCATGACGGTCTGCGGGTTGCGCGCCTGCTCGTCGAACACGATCGCATAGAACGTCTTGCGATCCGGGATCATCGCCTTCACGTTCTTCAGCGCGGGCCCCACATCGCCGGGTTCGACCGCGCCGGCAAAACTGTGACAGGCGACGCAGTTGCCGAGCGCCTTCGTGGTGGCGATTTTTTCACCCGCGGCAATCTGCTGCGGCGTTGCCGCCAGAACCCCGCCGGGCAGCGCCGCCACGGCAAGACCGAGCAGGATGCTGGTGCGTTTCATCTCCTCCTCCTCATTTGCTGCTGCCCTTCATGTTGTCCACCGGACCGGTGGTGCGCGGGGTCAGCCCCATCTTTGCCGCGCTCGAGGTGATCCTGACGGAGCCGGCCGGCACGCAATCCTTCATGCAGGCGGTATTATGCGTGACCGGGCGCGGATCTTTCCAGTTGAAAGAGTCGCGGTTGGGCATTTTGACGCGCGGCACGCTCTGCGCGTCGGCGACGAACTTTCCCTTCACGATCCCGTTCAGGTTCAGGATATAGGCGGTCAGCGCATAAACCTGATCGGGCTTGAGCGTATGCGGGGCGTAGAACGGCATCGCGCGGTTGATGTAGTCCCACAGCGTCGTCGCGTAGGGCCAGTAGCTGCCCACCGTCTTCTGCGGCTCCGACCCGGCGAGCGATCCCACGCCGCCGGCAAGCGCCGGGTAGCCGTGCGCGCCTTCGCCGAAGCCGCCATGACACATCGCGCAATCGGTCGAGAAGAGTTTTTCGCCGGCGGCTACCGTGCCGCTGCCGGGCGGCAGATTGGCCCCGTCGGGCGGCACGGCGATGGTCCAGCCGGCGATCTGCTGCTCCGTCGGCGCGGTGCCAATACCGTAATGACCCGGC
Organism: Acidiphilium multivorum AIU301; assembly: GCF_000202835.1. Classification (NCBI taxonomy): domain Bacteria; kingdom Pseudomonadati; phylum Pseudomonadota; class Alphaproteobacteria; order Acetobacterales; family Acidocellaceae; genus Acidiphilium; species Acidiphilium multivorum. The sequence goes on along the minus strand of NC_015186.1, from coordinate 3,685,538 downwards.
GGCGTCGCCGGCTTGTAGCGGGCCAGCGCGCCATTGCCGGTGCCAAGGTCGCGCCACACCTTCAGCGTCGCCGCCGGCACGATCCCCTTGTAGGACGGAGCCGGCGCATCGCCTGCCCAGGCCACCGCAATTGCCGCCGCAACCCCGGCGGCAGCCAGCAGGATCCTACGAAAGTTGGACATTGTTCACCGTCCCGTCCGCCAGCACCTGCCATGTCTGGATCGAGTTGTTTTCATAAACCGGGTCATGGCCCCAGAACTTGTGCTTCTGCCGGATCGTGGGCTGGACATAGCCGGTCTCGTCGGTAACGCGGGACTGGATGAGCGCCGGCTTGCCGTCCCACCACCAGTTGTAGGTGAACCGGGTCAGGCACCGTGACAGCACCGGTCCATCGAGCGTGGCGCGATGGTAGTTCACCCCGCCGTCGAGCGAGATATCGACCTCCTTCACCCGCCCGTTGCCGCTCCAGGCAAGGCCGTGGATCTGGTAGAAGCCGGGGCCGCCGGTCAGCTTCTTCTCCGGACAGGGGAATGTGATGACGGACTTCGCGTTCATCACCCAGGTGAAACCGAGCGATTTTCCATCACCCAGCAACTCGCTGTATTCGCTGGTCTCCTCGCGGGTGATCCAGGGTTCGGTGCCGACCTGGAGCTGGCGCAGCCATTTCACGTTCACATTGCCCTGCCAGCCGGGCACGACGAGCCGCACCGGATAGCCCTGCTCGGGGCGGATCGCCTCGCCGTTCTGCCCCCAGGCGACGATGCAGTCATCGAGGCATTTCACCATCGGCAGCGAGCGGTCCATATGCGCGCCGTCCGACCCGGTGGCGAGCACCCAGCGGCTGTCGGGCAGCAGCCCGGCCTCGTCGAGCAGGGTCGACAGCCGGACCCCCGTCCATTCGGCGCAGCCGATCATGCCGTGGGTGAACTGCAGCGAATTGAGCTGCGCCGCCGGCCATTCGGTCGCGCCATTGGCGGGGCACTCGATGAAATGGATGCGGGAAACCGAGGGATAGCGCATCAGCTGGTCGAGCGTGAGCAGCAAGGGCCGCTTCACCCGGCCGGAAATCATCAGCCGGTAGTCCTTCGGATTGATGCTCGGCCGGCCGGAATGGTAGCGCTCGAAAAACAGCCCGTTCGGCGTGATGATGCCGTGATGGTCCTGCAACGGCGTGAAGCTCGCATCCGCATCGGTGGTCGGCGAGCTACGGCATTCACGGATTTTACTTGCGCAGGTAGCTTGCGCCTGATTCTCCATGATTTTGAGGCTGATGGAGAAGATGGTGGCGTTACGTGCTGGAGATTTGGGTTACTTCGGAGATGCGCGACGTGCGGCGATGGGCAGCACGCTGGTTGAACGGGTGGTGGAGACCGGGTCTCTGGTCATCCGCAAGCTTGGTGGCACACGAGCGCGGGAGATTGCGATCCATCGCTTCCTGTCAGCCCCGTCGGTCACGTGTGCGGAGATGGTGGAGACGCTGGCGGATCGCACGGCCGCTGCCTGCCGGGGGCGTCGGATTGTGGCCGCGCAGGACACGACGGAGATCAATTTTTCCGGCCGTGAGGCGCGTCGCCGTGGGCTTGGACCGGCCGGTGATGGGGTATCGGCGGGATTTTTCCTGCATCCGGTGATCGCCATCGACAGTGAGACGGAGGCGGTGCTCGGCCTGGTGGACGCGAAGATCTGGACCCGTTCGGATGAGTTCGATGCGACCCCTGCACGCGAGCGGGCGCTGGAAGACAAGGAGAGCATGCGGTGGCTGGACGGTGCTGCGCGCGCCGCCGGGCGTCTGAGCGGTGCCGCCTCGGTCGTGGTCGTGGCCGACCGCGAGAGTGACATCTATGCGGGCTTTGCCAGGCGTCCGGCATCGGTCGACCTGATCGTCCGTGCCGCCCAGGATCGTGTTCTGGATGACGGTCGCCGCCTGTTCACCGCCCCGGCAGCCTGGCCCGAACTGACCCGGACCTCGGTTCGTGTCGCCCCCTCGCGCACCGGCGTCGCCGCACGGATCGCAACCGTGGCGCTGCGGGCTGGAACAGTGACGATCCGCAGGCCGCGCCATGCCAGCGACACGGAAGGGCCAGAGCATCTGTCCCTGACCATGGTCGAGGCGCGCGAGGTTGACGGGAATGGCGAAAGCGTCCCGCTCTTGTGGCGCCTGCTGACCACGATCGAGACCATCGACGCAGACGGTGCCGCCGAAATCGTACGCCTCTACCGGCTGAGATGGAGAATCGAGGAAGTGTTCCGGTCTTTGAAAAGTGACGGTCTCAGGCTTGAAGAAACCCAGATGCAAGATGCCGGACGGCTGTTCAAGCTGGCCCTGATCGGCCTCGCCGCTGCGACCCGCACCGTACAACTCGTCGATGCCCGCGACGGCAGCAACCGGCCGGCAACCGATGTCATCGATCCCGGATTACTCCCGGCCGCCGATGCCATTGCCCCCACTCTCGAAGGCAAGACGCCGCGACAGAAAAACCCCCATCCACCCCGATCCCTCGCATGGCTCGCCTGGATCATCGCCCGCCTCGGCGGCTGGAATTGCTACTACAAGCCGCCAGGACCAAAGACCATGCGCGCAGGGTGGGCACGCTTCGCTTCTATGGCCACAGGCTTCTTCATCGCAGCTCAGTCAAATCCGTGAATCCCGTAGGGTCGGCGAGAGCCAGGGCACATACCGGCGGATGACGTTTTTCTCGAAGCGCGACGGCCGGCCATAGGGCCGCGAATCGACGCCCGCGCCGAGCGAATTCGACCATGGGTCGTCAGAGGGTGGAGCGCCGGTCGCGGCGCGCGCGCTGGTCGCAACGGCCGTGGCGCCAAATGCGGCGCCTAGCCTGAAAAGGCCTCTTCGATCAGTCTTGGACATATCCCCTCGCAGTAGCGATATTCTCTCCCGCGAGCTGCGGGAAGGACCAATTTTTCTTTAGGTTACATTTATATAGCAAATGGAATATGTCAAATAAAAAAATCGGATCGGAAAAATGGTTTCAGTTCTGCTCTACGCTCTGCTCTGGGTCAGCTTCGGCGCGGGGCACAGCGCCCTGGCGGCGCCGCTGGGCCGCGGATTGCTCCGACGGATCGCAGGCGCCGGCGACCGCCTCGCCTACAACGTGATCGCGATGGTCCATCTTGCCCTCGTGCTGGCGATCGGCCGGAGGCTGTTCGCGGACCAAACCTTTGCGCTGCCCGACTCGTTGCGCGCCCTCGGCTGGCTGGCGGCGGCGGCGGGAGCCGTCGTGCTCATCCTTGCTGGGCGGAATTACGAGCTCGCCCGCTTTCTCGGCCTCGCCCAGTTGCGCGCCGGCACACCCGACCAGGCCGCCACACCCGAGCCGCTGGCAACAGGCGGCATGAACGGCGTGGTGCGCCACCCGCTCTATCTCGGCCTGCTGCTGATCATCTGGGGCGTCGCGACCTCGCCGTTCCGCCTCGCCACCGCCGCCGCCGCAACGGCCTATCTCTTGGTCGGCATCCGCTTCGAGGAGCGGAATCTGCTTCGCATCTATGGCGATTCCTACCGTCGCTACCGCTCCCATGTGCCGATGCTGGTGCCGCGGCGTCTCTGGCCGCGCTGAATTCACTTGACGCAAACGGCAATAGCCCTGACCCTGTTGCGCCAAGGAGGACCGCGAGCATGAACGTCACCACGAAAATCACCCCGCCGACCGGCATTTCCGAGGAGGAATGGCAGGTACGCTGCGATCTGGCCGCGCTTTACCGCCTGGTCGCGCATTTCCGGATGACCGATTTCATCTACACCCACATCAGCGCGCGGGTGCCGGGCCCGGAGCATCATTTCCTGATCAACGATTACGGCGTGATGTTCCACGAGATGCGCGCCTCCGACCTCGTGAAGATCGACATCCACGGCAACCGGATCGACACGCCCGGCATTTCGGCCCGGCGGGTGAACCAGGCCGGCTTCACCATTCATTCCGCTATCCACATGGCGCGCCCGGACCTTGCCTGCGTGGTGCACACCCACACCGCCGCCGGCATCGCGGTCGCCGCCCAGGAACAGGGGCTGCTGCCGATCAGCCAGCACGCGATGAAGTTCTACGGCCGCCTGTCCTATCATGGCTACGAGGGAATCGCGCTCGATCTCGACGAGCGGGAGCGGATCGTCCACGATCTCGGCCAGAACAAGGCGATGATCCTGCGCAATCACGGGCTGCTGGTCGGCGGGCGCACCATCCCCGAAGCGTTCCACGAGATCTACTTCCTGGAACGCGCCTGCCAGGCGCAGGTTGCCGCCATGTCGGGCGGCGCGAAACTGGTCATCCCGCCGCGGGAGGTCTGCGAGCACACCGCCGCCCAGTTCAACATGGACGAGGCGAATCGCATGGCGCACTACGAAATGGCCTGGACGTCGGCCCTGCGTCTGATCGAGGGAGACGGCGACTACCGCAGCTGAGCCCCGCCGAGCGCGAACTGCGCCAGCACGGCGCGCACCAGCGCCTCGGGATCGGGCGGATCGATCCGCCCGTCGATCAGCAGGCTGGCCAGTCCATGCACCATCGACCAGGCGGACAACGCCGCGATCTCGGCGCGGTCCGTCGGCACGAGGCTCGTGATCCGCGCGCGAAGCACACCGAACGCGGCACCGGCGGAAAGACTGCCGCGCGCCACCGCAGCCCCGAACATCAGCCGGAACAGCGCCGGTTCCTCCCGCGCGAAACGCACATAGGCCACGCCCTGCGCGCGTAGCGCCTCCATACCGCGCGAACTCGCGTCAGCCGCTTCGACCGCGACGCGCAACCGTTCGAACCCCTCCGCCGCAATCGCGGCGAGCAGTGCTTCCTTGTCGGCAAAATGGCGATAGGGCGCCGTGGCCGACACGCCGGCCAGGCGGGCAACGCCCCGCAATGTGAGCCCATCCACTCCCGCTGCGCGCAACCGCCCGATCCCGGTCTCAACGAGCGTGCGGCGGAGGTCTCCATGATGATAGGGTGATGTTGACATCGTTAACACGGAAGTTCATCGGTTAGGGATCGACAGCAAGTCATTGTCATTCAATCGTTTTTCAGGATATTCTGGTGTAACGATATGACCGCCACGGAGCGTTACACACGATCAGTTTGATCGTAGCACATCCCGACCGCGACCCTAATCCTTGCGCAGCAGATTAGGTCATATAGGGTTGCGTATGTTGTGAACTAGAATTAATAATGCTCAAGGAACGATCAGGTTCGGTTGCGGATTTCGGTCGTTCTCAAGGTCTTTTTACACAAAATGGAAATCGCTTAATAATGAACCGTTCTGCTTTACTAGCATTTTCGGCAGCAACTCTTGCGCTTAGCGGTTGTGCCTCAATCGTTGACGGAACAAGTCAGACACTTTCCGTCAAAACAGTTGCCAATGGCCAGACTCTCCCGGGCGCGCAATGCGCACTAAAGAGTAACAAGGGCACTTGGTTTGTGAACACTCCGGGGACGGTTACGGTTCACAGAAGCTATGACGCATTGAATGTCAAATGCACACATGCGGGATATTCCCCCGGTGTTCTTGCTGTTAAATCGGCAACAAAGGGAATGGCATTTGGGAATATCTTATTTGGTGGCCTGATTGGTGCAGGCGTCGATATGTCCGACGGCGCTGCATACAATTACCCCAATCTGATCACCGTTCCGATGCAACCGACACCAGCCCCGACCTCAACTACGCAAGCGAATACGTCGCAGCCGACTAGCTAATACAGATTGATCGACAGGGACTTCCGGCACTTTGAGGAATCAGGTGTCGGCAGCCCCAAATCGTCTTTCGTCATCAAAACTCGGCAAAATTAGAATAATAACAACAAAAAATTGCGACTTTGCAAATGGTCCAGAAGTGATCCCTACCGGTTAGCGCTCTGCCAGCCCATTTCCCATTTCGGTTGCGCGTGTCGCGTGGTGAGATTATGGCGCGGCAAACAAGACTTGAAACGCAGCACAACGAAAGCCGGTTGATATGCTGAGTTGTCGTAGCGTTTTGCAGAGTGGCATCGCGTCGTTGCGGATGGCTGGCGGATGGTCGGGCCGGATGGTCCGCATAGCCTGAGCCGCGCTGGCGCTGCGATGCCGGCTCGACTATCGCGATTGCCGATAGTCGGTGTCTCGCTGCGGCCCATCCGCACCACTACGCAAAATCACGGATTACGCGTACCACATATCATGCCAAGGCGCGGCGCTGAGTCATGCGTTCCGGGAATCGTCGGGATTCCGTTTGGACGCGAGTCAGTCGATTCCGTGCTGCTTATGATTCGAGTCAACAAACGGTGGATATGTAACGGTCAGGCACATAGGACGGTTAGGCGGAAGCCATTAAATTACTTATTATTATGGCCATTTCAGGCACTATTGACCCAGCTAACATTTCGCCTGATGTTTACGTTGTAAACATGGAGATGGCACGATGAGTCGGACATCGCAACCGGTTACGGTCGACCTCACCGGATTTCCCGATCTGACAGTCGTCTATCTGGGCATGAAAGTAACGAAAATCCGGGGCGTTGCCACCCTTCTGGGCCTCGGCCGTCCGTTGCGGGCGCTCGGCCAGAACCGTCCGGACGGGCTGCTGCATCAGGACCTGTTTCTCTGGCGGATCGATCACGTCGGCATCCGTCAATACTGGCGCGATTTCGATGCCCTGGAATGTTTCACGCGCAGCGCGCCGCACAGCATCTGGTGGCGCGAGTTCTCCGCCGCTCCGCGCGGCACCGGCTTCTGGCATGAAACCTACCGCAAGGCGGGAGGCATGGAAGGGATCTATCTTCACATGCCCGAGCCGGGCGGCTTCGCCAGCTTCGCGCCGCACATTTCACGCGCCGGCCTCCACGCCACGGCGCGGCGGCGGAGCGACGCCTCGCTCCGTCCTACAGACCCACGATCTCCGTCCTGATTTCGCGGGTCGCCGGGTCGAACAGCGCTATACCCAGCCCCTCGTCACGCTGGGCCCGCACGGCAGCGAGATATATTGCCAGCGCCTTGCGGATCAGCCTGGCCTTGTCTTCCGTCGTGGTCGCAAACTCCTCGATCTGCCGGCCCAGCTCATCCGACAGGAGCAGATTGAAGCGGACTGACATCCTCGTCTTCTCACGGATCACATTCAACTTTGTTGATATGGATCACGTTATCGTGAGATTCAAGCGGCGACCTCTTCGGCGACAGTTTCGGCACTGGTCGTGAGCGCAAGGAAGACGCAGGCGGCGACCACCGCGGAAACCGCGAAGGAAATGTCACCGAACCCCGGATGGGTCGCCGCAAAGGAACCAACGAACAGAGGATACTGGTTGAAGAACGGCACACTGGCCGCGATCCCGACGATCCAGGCCACGAACCCCGCATTCCCCCTGCCGATCCGGCTACGCCGGCGCGTGTAGTGGGCGAGCATCGTCACGGCAATCCACGGCGCGGTCCAATAGCCGAGGAAGAAGAGGAAATCCTCGTAGTTCTTGATGAAGTTGGTCGCGGCGAGCACCGAGATCACCGTGCCGATCGCGCCGCTGAGCAGCGCGGCCTGATACTGTTTCAGCCGGAAGCCGAGGGCGAGCGAGGAGAGCGTGGCGGAGTAGATGTTGAGGATGTTCGCGCTGATCGTGCCGATCACGATGGCGATGATCAGCGGCGCATGGAACCAGTGCGGCATCCACGGCGTGAACAGGTCCGAAGGTTTCGAGAGCGCGACCGTCGCGCCGATCAGCGCGCCCAGCACTTCCATCCAGACACATGACAGGAAGGTCGCCGAGAACGCGTTGGCGAACACCGCGCGCCGGGTCGCCGCCCGGTCGCCGGTGTGGTGAAGGTAGCGGGTGTAGTCGGACGAATAGGGAATCCATCCAAGGACATAGGCGACGATGATCGAGGTGGTCAGAATGAAGGCGCCGGATGTGCCGCCCACGTTCTTGAGCAGCTTGGGATTGGCCGGCGGCAGGTGGCCGACATGGGTTGCCGCGAAGACGCTGAGAATGAGGAAGATCGCGACCAGCAGGAAGAAGAAGTATTTTTCCGCCGCATGGATAAGGTCATGCCCGATGGCGGCGATGGCGACCTGGATGACGCAAAGCGCGATGATGTTCGGGATCAGGCCGGTGCCGAGCATGTATTCCAGCGCGTAGCCGCCGATGATCGTGTTCACCCCGAACCACGAGAAGCCGCCGAAGAAGTTCAAGAACGACGGTAGCCGGTTGCCCAACTGGCCGAACCAGGCGGCGCCCTGGATCATCTGCGGCAGCCCGTATTCGACGCCGAAGGTCGAGAACAGGCCGAGGATGACGGCGCCGATCAGGTTTCCAAGCAGGATGGCGCCGATCGCGTCGGTGGCGGAAAGTCCGAAGGCACCGGTTGCCAGCGCGCCGGTGGTGATGGTCGCGAACTCGACGTTCGCGGCCATCCAGAGCCCGAACAGCGCCCGTGGACTGCCGCGCGTCTCCTCCGGCGTGACCTGTGATATGCCCTTTGTCTCGACCGTGAGAGTTCCTGCCTCGGCCATGCCCGCCTGCCCCCGTTGTTTCTGCCCGGCACCGGATGCAGCAAAAACCGTGCCGGTGTAAATAGCGAATATTGGCCGCCGCCTGCCCGAAATGCGGGCAATGCCTGCCTTCGATCTGGCCCCTACAGCCGCAGGGCGGGCAGCATCGTCCAGGCGGCGCCAGCGGCGATCGCGATGCCATAGGGCAGGCCGGAGCGGTGCGCCCGCCACCGCTCGACCGCCCAGAGGCGGCGGAGCAGAGAGGCGTCGTGCCCGGCCGGGCGCGGCGGCGGCGCGGCGACGCGGAGCGCGAGATAGGCCAGCGCCAGAATCCCGCCGGCCAGCACGGTCGCGAACAGGAAGCCGGCAAGCGCCAGCGGCCCGTATCCGAGGGCAAGCGCCACGATCAGTTTCACGTCGCCACCGCCGATCGACCGGCGCAGATAGACGGCGAACAGCACCGCGAACAACACCGCGGCCACGGCAAGGCTCACGCCGAGGGGCTGAAAACCGTCTCGAAGCCGGAGAAATATTCCGGCGAGGGCCATGGCGGCCGGAACGCCGTCGGGAATCCGGCGCAGCAGCAGGTCCTGCCAGCAGGCAAACGCCAGCGGCACCAGCATCGCGATCTGCACCACATGATCCATCCACCTGTCCGAGACTTGCGGCGGCGCCGCTGTTGATGCGGCGCAGATTGGCAGGCGATGACCAAGGATGGGTTAACGCGGCGGCCCGGAAAGCTGGTCGAATGCCTCGAGCGCCTCGGCGGCATACATCGCCGAGGGACCGGCGCCCATATAGACCGCCATGCCGAGCGTTTCGGCGATTTCGGCGCGCGTGGCGCCGGCACGCGCGGCATCGCGCGCATGATAGGCGATGCAGGGCTGGCAGCGCGTCGCCACCCCGATCGCCAGCGCGATCAGTTCCTTGGTCTTGCGGTCGAGCGCATCGCCCGCGCAGGCGGCTTTCGCCAGGGCCGAGAAGCCGGCCATCGCCTCCGGCGCCGCCTTGCGCAGGTCGGCGACACCGCCATTCATCGCGCCGATCAGCGCGCTCCAGTCCTCGATCATCGGTATCGGCTCCTTTAGTCGGACGTGCCAGCCAGCATCAGCGCCACGGCGCAGGAGGCCAGGCGGGTGCGGGCGTCATCGGCCCGGCTGGTCAGAACAATGGGGATGCGCGCGCCGACGACGACGCCGGCGGCATCGGCGCCGGCCAGGAAGGTGAGCTGCTTGGCGACCATGTTGCCGGCCTCGATATCCGGCACCAGCAGGATGTCCGCCCGGCCGGCGACCGGCGACTCGATTCCCTTCTCGGCCGCGGCGCGCGCGTTCACCGCATTGTCGAACGCGAGGGGGCCGTCGATGATGCCGCCGGTGATCTGGCCGCGCTGGCCCATCTTGCAGAGTGCAGCGGCGTCGAGGGTCGAGGGCATCGCCGGGTTCACCGTCTCCACCGCCGACAGCACGGCGAGGCGCGGCGACTCGATCCCGATGGCACGGGCAAGGTCGATCGCGTTCTGGGCGATGTCGCGCTTGGTCGCGAGATCAGGGGCAATGTTGATCGCCGCATCGGTCACCAGCAACGGGCGCGGATAGCTCGGCACGTCCATGACATAGACGTGCGACAGCCGCCGTCCGGTGCGCAGGCCGTTCTCGGCCAGCATCACCTCGTGCATCAGCTCGTCGGTGTGCAGCGCGCCCTTCATCAGCAGCTTCGCCGTGCCGTCGCGAACGAGCTGGACGCCGCGGGCGGCGGCCGCGTGGCTGTGCGGCACCGCTTCGATCCGCATGTCAGCAAGATCGAGCCCGGCCTTTTCGGCGGCGGCACGGATCTTCGCTTCCGGCCCGACCAGGATGGGCACGATCAGCCCGGCCGCGGCGGCATCGAGCGCGCCGCGCAGGCTGACCTCGTCGCAGGGATGCACCACGGCGGTTGCCAGCGGGCCGCGCGCCTTGGCCGTGCCCAGCAACGCGTTGAACCGCTCGTGCCGGCTGAGCCGCACTTCCGGCAGCGGCATCGCCGGCCGCCGCACCTTCTCGGTCGGCGCCGCGACCAGGGCGGTGCCGCGCAGAACCTCAGTGCCCGACTGGTTGACCGCCGTGCACGCGAGGGTGACCCGATGCCGCGCCGGCTCGAGCTCGGTGACCGTCACCGTCGCGGTGATCTCGTCGCCGGGCCCGACCGGGGCGCGGAACTGCAGACTCTGGTCGAGATAGATCGTACCCGGCCCGGGCAGCCTGGTGCCCAGCACCGCCGAGATCAGGCCCGCCGTCCACATGCCGTGCACGATGATGTGGTGGAACATGTCCCCACGGGCGTAGTCGGGGTCGAGATGTGCCGGATTGATGTCGCCTGAGATATAGGCGAACAGCGCAATGTCATCGGCCCGCAGAATGCGGCGCACGCTCGCGGTATCGCCGACCTTCAGCTCGTCGAAGGTGCGGTTCTCGATCATCGGCGCCGCGAGGGAGGCGGGCACCGGCGCGATATCGTTCATGGCGGCCTCCGGTCAGCGTTCGTGGATGTAGTGCCCGGGTGCTGCGCCGAGCACCGGGTAGCCGGCCTCCTCGCGGCCGAGCGGCGGCGGCGCGGCCGGCGGGCCGGAACGAGCGCCGAGAAAGGCGACCCATTCCGGCCACCAGGAACCGTCATGCTTCGGCGCCTCGTCCTGCCACGCCTCCGGCGCGAGATAGGGCTCGCCGGGGGAACGATCGAGAATCGCGTAGTGGCGGTGCGGGTGGCCCGGCTCGCTGACAATGCCGGCATTGTGCCCGCCGGAGGTCAGCACGAAGGTGATGGGACCGCGGTTGAGCAGGTGAAGCTTGTAGACCGAATGCCATGGCGCGATGTGGTCGCGCTCGGTGCCGACGACGAAGAACGGCACGTCGATGTCACCGATGGCGACCGGCCGGCCGCCGGCGGAAAGCCGGCCCTCGGCGAGGTCGTTGTGCAGGAAGAGATGGCGCAGATATTCGGCGTGCATCCGGTAGGGCATGCGCGTCGCGTCCATGTTCCATGACATCAGGTCGTTCGGATGTTCCTGTTCGCCGATGAAGTAGCGGCGGATCATGCGCGACCAGATCAGGTCGTTCGAGCGCAGCATCTGGAAGGCGCCGGCCATCTGCTTGGTGTCGAGATAGCCCTGCTGCCACATCAGGTCTTCCAGGAAGGCGAGTTGCGCCTCGGTGATGAAGAGCTGGAGTTCGCCGGCCTCGGTGAAATCGGTCTGCGCGGCGAAGAGCGTGACGGAGGCGAGGCGGCTGTCATGATCGCGGGCCATGGCGGCGGCGGCGATCGAGAGCAGCGTGCCGCCGAGGCAGTAGCCGGTGGCGTGGATCTTCCGCGCGCCGGTGATGGCGCTGACGGCGTCGAGCGCGGCCATCACGCCATCGGCGCGGTAGTCGTCGAGCGAAAGGTTGCGGTCTTCCTTGTCCGGATTGTGCCAGGAGATCATGAACACCGTGTAGCCCTGCCCGACCAGGTAGCGGACCAGCGAATTCTCCGGCGAGAGATCGAGGATGTAGTATTTCATGATCCAGGCCGGAACGATCAGCACCGGCTCCGGCCGCACCGTTTCCGTCACCGGGCTGTACTGAATCAGCTCGATCAGCCGGTTGCGGTAGACCACCCTGCCCGGCGTCACCGCCACGTCGCGCCCCGGCGCGAGCGGGAGCCGGTTCTCCTGGTTCAGCGCGATCTCGGTGTCCTTGAGCAGGTTGCGCAGGCCGGCCCTGACCGAATCCCCGCGGCTCTCGCGGGCCGCGTGCTCGACCTCGGGGTTGAGCATCGGCAGGTTGGCGGGGGCGACCGCATCCAGCGCCTGGCGGATCATGAAATCGACGATGCGTTCATGCGCGGCGTCGACCCCGGCGATGCCGGTCGCGGCATCGTGCCACCAGCGCTCCATCCGGAGGAAATACTCCTTGTAGAGCCGGTAGGGCATGTCCTGCCAGCGGGGATGATCGAAGCGATGGTCATTGTCGCAGGGCGGCGTCACCGCCTCCTCGAGGCCAAAGGCGACGCGCCAGACCGCCGCCCAGTCCTCCATCGCGCGGCGGGCAAGGTCCATCCGCCTTGTCGGCTGGTTGGCGAGATGCACGGCCCAGTCGCGCCAGGCGAGCGCGATGCCGGCCGGGGCGAGGCCTGCGGTCAGCCGTGCTTCGGCCGCATGCAGCGAGCGGTCGAGCGCATCGGTGGTGGAGACCGGCTCGTTCGGCGCCACCGAGGCGGGCGGCGCCGGCGGCGGCAGGGCCGAGACCCGGGCCCGGGCGGCTTCGGCCGGCGGTTTCGCGTGGCCGGTGGTGCGGGAGCGGCTGGTTTCGGTGGTCACTTTACACGTATCCTCGCAGGGTGGAGATCATCAGGCCATGATGTGCTGGCCGCCATCGACCGGGACGACCGTGCCGGTGATGCGGCCGGCGGCAGGACTGGCGAGGAAGGCGGCGAGGCCGCCGACATCCTCGATCGTCACCAGATGGTGTTCGGGCGCGAGGCGCGCGGCCTCGGCCAGAAGATCGTCGAAATGGTCGATGCCGCTGGCCGCGCGTGTAGCGATCGGACCTGGCGAGAGGGCGTTCACCCGGATGCCCTGCGGGCCGAGTTCAGCCGCGAGATAGCGTACGCTCGATTCCAGCGCTGCCTTCACCGGCCCCATCAGGTCGTAATGCTCGACCACGCGGATCGACCCCTCATAGGAAACGCAGAGCAGTGCCCCGCCGGCGCGCATCAGCGGCTCGGCAAGGCGCGCGCAGCGGATGAAAGAGTGGCACGAGACATCCATCGCCTGGGCGAACCCGGCGGTGGAGGAGTCGATCAGCCTGGCGTGCAGGTCGGCCTTCGGTGCGAAGGCGATGGAATGAAGAAGGAAATCGAGCTTGCCCCAGCGGCGCGCGATCGTGTCGAAAACGGTCTCGAGCGACCCCTCCTGTTGCACGTCGCAGGGCAGCAGCATCTCGCAGGGCAGGCCGCGCGTGACCGGTTCGACGAAGGGTTTCGCCTTGTCGTTCAAATAGGTTGCGCAGAACCGCGCGCCGGCGGCGGCAAAGGCGCGGGCACAGCCGGTGGCGATCGAATGCTCGTTGGCGATGCCGAGCACGAGCCCGACCTTGCCGGAAAGATCGACGACGGGAGGCGCCATCGGTTCAGGCCGCAGTCCGGTCGGTCTCCCGGCGGGCCGCGGTCGGCGGCTGCTGGCCGCCCGAAGACGGAATGCCGGCGCGGAGCATGGCCTCCATCACGCCGAACTGGGCCTGGAAAATCGCCTGCATCAGCGCGAATTCAGCTTCGGCCACGCGCATCATGCTGCCGGCCATCGTCTCGAACAGGACGGGCGAAAAGCTCGATGCGAGGAAGGCGCCCGAGGGTTCGCTCGCATGCTTCGAGTTGAGAGTGCTGGTCATTGTGAACCTCCTTCTTCCCCGAGGCGTCACTGGTGGCACGCAGTCTGGCTGGCGTCGTTGATGCAGGTCAAGCCGGGAACGGGCCTGTCCCGATATGTTCATATCGTCATGTTACACGAGTCCGCGGGACGCTCCGGCGGGCCGGCTGAAAGGAGGCATGATGGGGTGGCGCGCCGGGCTGCGGCGATTGGCGCCGGTCGTGGTGGGGCTGGGTCTCGGGCTCGGCTTCGCGGCACGGCTCGCGGGACAGGAGCGGCTTGCGGCCGGTCTGTGGATCGCGCCGGCCATTCTGGTCGCCGCCGAGGTCGCCGTCGATTTCGCGGCCGGGCTGCTGCGCGGCGCGCTGGGTGTCGACCTGATCGCGCTGCTCGCCATCATCGGCTCGATCCTGCTCGGGCAGAATCTGGCGGGCGTGATCATCGCGGGGATGGTGGCGGGCGGCGCGGCGCTCGAGGATTATGCCGGGGCGCGCGCCCGGCGCGAACTTGCCGCCCTGGTCGGACGCACACCCACCACGGCGCATCGCCACACGGATGGCACGATCGAGGACATTCCGGCCGGCGCCGTCGTCATCGGCGACAATCTGCTGGTCAAGCCCGGCGAGGTGGTGCCGGTGGACGGCGCGCTGGGTGACGCCGCGACGCTCGACGAATCGGCGCTGACCGGCGAGCCGCTGCCGGTGACACGGCACGCCGGCGATGCCGTGCGCAGCGGCGTGCTGAACGCGGGCGGGCCGTTCTCGCTCCGGGCGACGGCGACCGCGGATGCCAGCACCTATGCCGCGGTGATCCGGCTCGTCGCCGCCGCCGAACGCGAACGCCCGCCGATGGCCCGGCTGGCCGATCGCTGGGCGCTCGGCTTTCTCGGCGTGACCCTCACGGTCTGCATCGCCGCCTGGCTGGCGAGCGGCGATCCGGTGCGCGCGCTCGCCGTGCTGGTGGTCGCGACCCCCTGCCCGCTCATCCTGGCCACGCCCGTCGCGCTGATCTGCGGCATTTCGCGGGCGGCCGGGCGAGGTGTGATCGTCAAGGGGGGCGGCGCGCTGGAACGCCTTGCCCGCGCCGACATCGCCCTCTTCGACAAGACGGGCACGCTGACCGCCGGCACCCCGTCGATGACCGGGCTCGCGGCGCTGGACGGGTTTTCTCCGGCCGAGGTGCTCCGCCTCGCAGCCTCGCTCGAACAGGTTTCGCAGCACGGCGTGGCCGAGGGAATCGTCACCGCGGGGCGCGCGGCCGGCCGGCTGGTCACGCCCGTCAACGTGACCGAAACGCCGGGTCTCGGCCTCTCCGGCCTGGTCGGCGCCGACCAGGTGATGGTGGGCGGCGCCCGGATGTTCGAGACGGCGGGAATATCGCTGCCGCAAGACGGGCATGTCGCGGCGCGGGCCAATGGTGCCGAGGCGACCGCCTGGGTCGCCGTCAACGGCCAGCCGGCGGGCGCGATCACGCTGACCGACGCGATTCGGCCGGATGCGCGGCCGCTGATCGCATCGCTCCGCAATCTCGGCTTCCGCCGGCTGGTGATGCTGAGCGGCGATCGGCCGGAACCGGCGGCGCGGGTCGGCGCCGAACTCGGGCTCGATGCCGTTTATGCCGCGCTGTCGCCGGCGGAGAAGATCGGAAGGGCGCGGGAGGAACGCGCTCACGGCATCACGATGATGATCGGCGACGGGATCAACGATGCGCCGGCATTGGCGGCGGCGGATATCGGCATCGCCATGGGCGCGCGCGGCGCCGCGGCGGCGGCAGAAGCGGCAGAGGTGGTGCTGATGCTCGACCGGCTCGACCGCGTCGCCGAGGCGGTGTCGATCGCACGGCGCACGCGGTTCATCGCGCTGCAATCGATCGTCGCGGGCATGGGACTTTCGATGCTGGCGATGACGGTGGCGGCGGCCGGCTACCTGCCCCCGGTTGCCGGCGCGTTGCTGCAGGAGGCAATCGACGTGGCGGTCATCCTGAACGCGCTGCGCGCGCTCGGCGGCGGCGGGCGATAGCGGCCGGGCCGGATTGCCGCGCAGCCGGCCCGCCCTTCGGGTGCGTGATCCTTTGCGCGATCGCCCGAATTGTGGATCATGATATCTCCTGAACGGCGGAGCACCGATCGCGGGATCTGGGCGGAGACATGACGTGACGGCAGATGCGGGGCGATCCTCGGCGATGGGGTGCGACGTTGCGGCCGCCGGCACGCCGGCCGGGCCATGACCCTGCCCGCGCGCGAGGATCTCGAATTGCGGGTCGGCGGACGGCGCATCGCCGCGGCGCGCTGGCGGGGTCGTGACGACGCGCCGTCCATCGTCTTGCTGCATGAAGGGCTCGGCGCCATCACGCTGTGGCGCGATTTCCCGCCCGCCCTCGCGGCCGCGACCGGCTGTACGGTGCTCGCCTATGACCGGTTCGGCTATGGCCGTTCCGATCCCGCGCCGCTGCCCTGGCCGGTGCACTACATGCACGATGAGGCACTCGGCGTGCTGCCGCGCCTGCTCGACGCCGTCGGGATATCACGCGCAATCACGCTCGGGCATTCCGACGGCGCGTCGATCGCGCTCATCCATGCCGGGGGCATGCAGGATGGCCGGCTGTGCGGAACGATCCTGATCGCGCCGCATCTCTTCGTCGAGGATATCGCGATCGCGCGGATCGAGGCCGCACGCGGGTCCTATGAAACCACCGATCTGCGCGACCGCCTCGCCCGGCACCATCGCGACCCGGACAACGCCTTTTACGGCTGGAACCGCACCTGGCTGAGCCCGGCATTCCGCGCCTGGCGGATCGACGATCATGTGCCGGCGATCGGGGTACCCGTCCTCGCCGTCCAGGGCAGCGACGACGAATACGGCACGCCGGCGCAACTCGCGCTCCTGGCGGCGAATGCGCGCTGCCCGGTCGAGACCCATCTGATCGCCAGGGCAGGACACGCTCCCCACCTCTCGCAGCGCGACGAGGCGTTGCGCCTGATCATTCGCTTCCTGATGCGGATTTTCCGTCCGGAAAGGTGAACCCGCCGCGACAGCGACCATGCTGCGCGACGGTTTTCATTATGATATCGACACGTTACTGGGGCGGTCCATTAGGGCTTGATATAGTCAAAGCCGGCCTTTTCCAGTTGCATGATCCGGACAAGACCGCCCGGAACAATCATCGCCGTGGGCTCCAGTTTCGGCATGTGACCAAGCTTGCGCGCCATCGCCTCCATCGTCTTGTGGCATGCATCGAATTCGATTCCCTCCTGATCCATCGCCGCGACCCGCTTCGCAACGGGCGAGTGCGGAAACAGCATCTTCAATCCCGGGCCGTAGGTGACCACGACGATTTGCACCTTGTCATTACCGAATGCTTCCAGCAGGTTCTGTGCATTGTTCAGCACGAGATTCCAGCGTGCCAGATCGCCCTGGCTGACCTGGATCACCACGTGATGGGTGGCAAAGGCGTGCGGATGTTCGAAAGTCGGATGATCGAAGTTGAAGTTGTTCAGCATCGAGGGATTCGCCCGAGCAATGCCGCGCGACGCGAGAACGGCACAGGCGACGGCAAGCACGAGACCGAAAGCGGATTTCATGGACTGTTCCTCCCAATCCGTTTGTTGATGGAGAACTGTTCCGCCGAGGCAAAACTGTTCTGTTGTGGATCATAGGCGCAACATCGCCGGGGGAACAGCTTAATTGACGCTCCGGCTGGAGCAGTTTCTTATCGGCAAAAACAGGAACGGAATGGAGGAATGCCCATGGACGCAATGGTTTCACCCGCTGCAACCGCGGTTTCCGGCTGGCTCGCCGATTTCGAGGCCGCCCTGGCCAGCGGCGATGCGGCCAAGGTCGCCGCCCTGTTCGGGACCGAATGCTACTGGCGGGATCTGGTCAGTTTCACCTGGAACATCAGGACGATGGAAGGGCATGACGGCATTGCCGACATGCTTCAGGCGAAACTGAGCGAGGTGCAGCCACGGCATTTCGCGATCGACGACATCGCGACCGAGGCAGACGGCGTGACCGAGGGCTGGTTCACCTTCGAGACGGCAGTGGCGCGCGGGCGGGGTCATCTGCGCCTGAAGGGCGGCAAGTGCTGGACGCTGCTGACCACCATGACCGAACTGAAAGGCCATGAGGAACGGCACGGCCGCACGCGCCCGATGGGCGCCGAGCACGGCGTGCATCGCGACCGCAGCTCCTGGCTCGACCGGATCGAGGCCGAGCGCGCCAGCCTCGGCTACACCGAGCAGCCCTATGCCCTGATCATCGGCGGCGGCCAGGGCGGCATCGCCCTCGGCGCGCGGCTCCGCCGGCTCGGCGTGCCGACGATCATCATCGAGAAGAACGAACGCGCCGGCGATTCCTGGCGCCGGCGCTACAAGTCGCTCTGCCTGCACGATCCGGTGTGGTACGACCATCTGCCGTACCTGCCCTTCCCGGATCACTGGCCGGTCTTCTCGCCCAAGGACAAGATCGGCGACTGGCTGGAAAGCTACGTCAAGATCATGGAGCTGAACTACTGGACCCGCACCGAGGCGACCTCCGCGCGCTATGACCAGACGGCGGGCGAATGGGTGGTCGAGGTGATGCGCGAGGGCCAGCCTGTCACGCTGCGGCCGAAACAGCTCGTGCTGGCCACCGGCATGTCCGGCGTGCCGAACCTGCCGGACTATCCGGGCATGGACGAGTTCAGGGGCCAGCAGCACCATTCCAGCAAGCATCCCGGCGGCGAGGCCTGGCGCGGCAGGAAATGCATCGTCATCGGCTCGAACAACTCAGCGCACGACATCTGCGCCGATCTCTGGGAACACGGCGCGGACGTGACGATGATCCAGCGCTCGTCCACGCATATCGCACGCTCGGAAACACTGATGGATCTCGCTCTCGGCGGGCTCTATTCCGAACAGGCGCTGGCGAACGGCATCACCACGGAAAAGGCGGACCTGATCTTCGCCTCGATCCCGTACCGGATCATGGCCGACTTCCAGAAGCCGGTCTATGCAGAGATGAAGCGGCGCGACGCCAGCCTCTACGAACGGCTGGAGAAGGCCGGCTTCATGCTCGATTTCGGCGAGGACGGATCGGGCCTGTTCATGAAATACCTGCGCCGCGGCTCCGGGTATTACATCGATGTCGGCGCATCGGAGCTGATCGCCAATGGCAGCATCAAACTGAAATCGGGCGTCTCGGTGAAGGAAATCCGGCCCCATTCCGTCCTGTTCAGCGACGGCAGCGAATTGCCCGCGGACCTGATCGTCTACGCAACCGGATACGGCTCGATGAACGGCTGGGCCGCTCAGCTGATTTCGCAGGAGGTGGCGGACAAGGTCGGCAAGTGCTGGGGCTTCGGCTCGGACACGAAGAAGGATCCCGGCCCGTGGGAGGGCGAGTTGCGCAACATGTGGAAGCCGACGCAGCAGGACGCGCTATGGTTCCATGGCGGCAACCTGCACCAGTCGCGCCACTATTCGCTCTATCTCGCGCTGCAGCTCAAGGCGCGGATGGAAGGGATCGCCGGCAAGGTCTACGGGCTGCAGGAAGTCTACCACAAGGGCTGAGCCGGCTCCGGCACACCGGTGAATCGCCCGGACCGGGTCCGGACGGCTCACCGGCTGCGCCGTTTGCGGGAGGTCAATACCCCATCATGCCGGGACCATACCCGCCATAGCCGCCCATCATGCCCCAACCGCCACCGCCGAAGCCGGGATGGCCATACCCCATGCCGAAGCCGTAGCCGATGTTCGAAAGCCCCGGCAGCAGCACGCTGGCCTGGCCTTTCTGATAGTCGGTCAGATGCGGCAACAACGCCTTCGCGGCCGCCTGCTCTCTTTCATAAGCCTTCTTCCGCAGGTCGAACATCTGTTGCATCAAGGCAAGGCGCTGGTCCGGCGAGAGCGACCACATCATGCCTGGCCGCATCACCCCCCGCACGCCGTTCCACACGTTCTGCTGCGCGTCGGTCACGGCCTTGGCGTAGGCATCCCAGGCGGGGCGCTGGCCATCGGTGATCTTGAGCGTCTCGCGCAGCACGTCGAGCCTTGCGCCGGCGAACTGCCGCCCGGCCTTGCCGCTCAAACCGCCGCGCGCCCAGCCGTAGCCCTGCATCATGCCGGGTCCGTAGCCGCCTCCGGGGCCGTAACCGGCGCCCGGACCAGCGCCGGGCCCCTGCGCCACGGCCATCGCCGTGCCCGCCGCCAGCAGGCCTGCGGCGGCCATGGTCTTCCATACCTTGAACATGGACATGCTCCTTCATCGGATGCGGGACGCCAACGGCGTCCATCAACGCGAACAGGCTAGGAGCAAGATGATTTGCGGTCGTTGACCTCGATCAAGCGGCCGTGAGCGGGCGGTTGGCGCGGGCCAGAACCACGTCGAACAGGATCTGCGCGCCGGTCTCCGCCTGATCCTCGGTGATCGATTCCGCCTCGTTGTGCGACAGCCCGTCCTTGCAGGGCGTGAAGATCATGGCGCTCGGCACCACGCGGGCGATATGCACGGCATCGTGCCCCGCCCCGGAGACCATCTCCCGCGCCGCCAGCCCGCGCCGCCGGCAGGCCTCGCGGACGAGATCGACGCAGGCGGCGTCGAACGGCGTCGCCTCGACGCGGAAAACCGGGGTCACCACGATCCCGAGCCCGCGTGCCGCGGCGAGCGCCGCCGCCTGTTCGGGGAATTCCCGCGCGAGGCGGGCGATCTCGGCATCCGACGGGTTGCGGAACTCGGCGGCGAAACGCACCTCGCCGGGAACCACGTTGGGCGAGTTGGGATGAACGCTCAGCCGCCCGACCGTGCCGCGCCCCAACTCACCGCATTCGCGCATCAGCCGCTCGACCAGGAGAACGATCTCCGCGGCTCCGGCCAGCGCATCCCGCCGGGCGGCGGGCGGCGTGGTGCCGGCATGGGAGTCGCGGCCGGTCAGCACGATATCGAACCAGACCTGCGCCTGCGCGCCGGTGACGATGCCGACCGCCTCGCCTCCCGCCTCGAGCAGCGGCCCCTGTTCGATGTGCAGTTCGAAGAACGCATCGGCCGGGCGATGGGTCGCTGGTTCCGCTCCCTCGGCGCCGATCGCGGCCAGTGCCTCGGCGACGGTCACGCCCGAAGCGTCGCGCAGGGCACGGATCGCCGCCTCGGGCTGCACGCCGGCCCAGACCGCGCTGCCCATCATCGCGCGGCCGAAGCGGCAGCCTTCCTCATCGGTCCAGTTGACCAGCTCGAGGGGCGCCTCGGTGACGATGCCGAGCTCATCGAGCGTGCGCATCACCTCGAGCCCGGCAAGAACGCCGAGCGCGCCGTCGAACTTGCCGCCGGTAGGCTGGCTGTCGAGATGCGAGCCGAACATCACCGGCAAGCGGTTCGGATCGCGCCCTTCGCGGCGGGCGAACATGTTGCCCATCGTGTCGGTGCGCAGGCTGAGCCCGGCGGCGGCGCACCATTCGGCGAAACGGGCGCGTCCCGCGCGGTCCACCTCGGTCAGCGTCACGCGGTTGACCCCGCCTTTCGGCGTCGCGCCGATCTCGGCCATGTCCATCAGCGCGCGCCAGAGGCGGGCGCCATCGATCCGGTAATTCGTGCCTTGCGTCATGCCGGCATGATGGCCTCCGGCGCCGCCCGCGCGCAAGACCGCCCCTTGCGCAGCCGCGCCGACACGGAACATTATGACGCAACGGAAAACGGGGATACGCCATGAAAACAATCGGTCATTTCATCAACAACGAGACCGTCGCGGGCACGGGGGCGGAGCGTCTGCCCGTCTTCAACCCGGCGACCGGGGCGCAGACCGGCGCGGTGGCGGTGGCGACGGCGGCGGAAATCGAGGCGGCGATCGCCGCGGCGCGCGCCGCCTTCCCCGCCTGGGCCGCCACCCCGCCGCTGCGCCGGGCGCGGATCATGTTCCGCTTCAAGGAACTCGTCGAGCAGCACAAGGACGAGCTGGCGAAGGCGATCACGCTGGAACACGGCAAGGTCATTTCCGATGCCGGCGGCGAAGTGGTGCGCGGCCTTGAAGTGGTGGAATTCGCCTGCGGCATTCCCGAACTGCTGAAGGGCGATTATTCACGCAATGTCGGCACCAACATCGACAGCTACTCGTTCCGCGCGCCGCTCGGCGTCGTTGCCGGCATCACGCCGTTCAACTTCCCTGTGATGGTGCCGATGTGGATGTTCCCGATGGCGATCGCCTGCGGCAACTGCTTCATCCTCAAGCCCTCGGAAAAGGACCCCTCGCCCGGCCTGTTGCTCGCCGAACTGCTGAAGGAAGCCGGGCTACCGGCAGGCGTGTTCAACGTGATCAACGGCGACCGTACCGCCGTCGACGCGCTGCTGACCGACCCGCGCATCGCCGCCGTCAGCTTCGTCGGCTCGACGCCGATTGCCGAGCACATCTACCGCACCGCCTCGCATCACGGAAAGCGCGTGCAGGCGCTGGGCGGCGCCAAGAACCACATGATCGTCATGCCCGACGCCGATCTCGACCAGGCGGTCGACGCGCTGATCGGCGCCGCCTACGGCTCGGCCGGCGAGCGCTGCATGGCGATCTCGGTCGCCGTCGCGGTGGGCGGCATCGCCGACCCGCTGGTCGAGCGCATCGCGAGCCGGGCGCGCAGCCTGAAAGTCGGCCCCGGGCTCGACCCCGAGGCCGAGATGGGGCCGCTGATCACCAGGGAACACCAGGCGAAGGTCGAATCCTATATCGAGGCCGGCATCGCGGAAGGGGCGCGCCTCGTCGTCGATGGCCGCGGCCTGAGATTGCAGGGCCACGAGGACGGCCATTTCGTCGGCCCGACCCTGTTCGACCATGTCCGGCCCGGGATGAAGATCCACCGCGAGGAGATCTTCGGCCCGGTGCTCTCGGTGGTGCGCGAGGCGAATTTCGATGGCGCGGTGAGGATCATCAACGAGCACGAATTCGGCAACGGCACCTCGATCTTCACCCGCGATGGCGACGCCGCGCGCAGCTTCGCCGACCAGATCGAGGTCGGCATGGTCGGCATCAACGTGCCGATCCCGGTGCCGATGGCGTTCCACTCCTTCGGCGGCTGGAAACGCTCGGCCTTCGGCGATCACGGCATGCACGGCCATGAAGGCGTGCATTTCTACACCAAGCTGAAGACCATGACCTCGCGCTGGCCGACCGGCATCCGCGCCGGCGCCGAATTCGCGATTCCGACCATGCGGTAAGCAGAGCCACCAGCCCGATTGTTGCAGGGCCGGCCCTGTGCCGGCCCATCCGCGGCTTAACCAGCCTCAGATGACCGACGCGAAATCGGTCCGGTCAGGCGGACCGGGAGCAAAAAGGAAGCGCGCGCGTTCGCCGCCGAGACCGATCAGCGCCGAGGACACGGTGCCGAACCCGCCACGCGGGCCGACATTGAGCGCAGTGTCGGCGGGCGGGGCGCGATCCGCCAGCAGCGCCCGCCAGGCGGTCCACGCATCGGCGGCGGGATCGGGGCGGGGGGCAGCCTCGAACGCACCGCGATAGCGGGCAATGCGCGGGCTGTCCGGATCGTTCGGGTCGTGCGCGGTGATCATGGTGATGCCGGGGTCGAGCCGCATCGTCTCCGGCGCGCCGCGTTCCAACCCGCGCAGGACGTATCCGCCGGCGGCATCGGCGACGAGCAGGTTGAAGCTGCGGTAGCGCCCGGCATCCAGCCGGGCGAGCCGCGCCGCCGCCGCCGCCGCCGAGCGCTCCTCCAGTGCCATCAGCGGCAGCGCGCCCCGGCTCGCCTTGCCCGGCGTGGGGCCGAGGCTGCCGGTGCGGTTGAGCAGGGCGGCGACCACGCCGTGGCGGTTCAGGCCGAGCCAGGTGCCGCCGGCGGTGCGGTCGCGCCCGGCGATCACGCCGGGACGCTCCGGCCAGTGCGCGGCCGGCGGGTCCCACGGCCGCGCCAGCATCTCGTCGCGATTGGCGCCGATCACGACCGGCCAGGCATCGCCCGGCAGGAACGACAGGATCAGCGAGCACATCGCGCGCCGCCGGTCAGTGCGAGCCGAACACCCGGTCGAGAATGGAATCGACCCGGGCGAGATGCAGGCGCGGGTCCATCGCCGCGTCGATCGCCTCCGGGCTGATCCGGCCGGCCACGTCCGGGTCGGCCAGCAGATGGTCGCGGAAGCGGCGGAAATCCGGCTTGCCGAGCGCGGTCC
The DNA here is from genome assembly GCF_000202835.1 of Acidiphilium multivorum AIU301. NCBI lineage: Bacteria > Pseudomonadati > Pseudomonadota > Alphaproteobacteria > Acetobacterales > Acidocellaceae > Acidiphilium > Acidiphilium multivorum. The sequence goes on along the minus strand of NC_015186.1, from coordinate 3,661,571 downwards.
AGGTCGCCATCGCGTTGCGCTGGATGATCCGGTAGGCATCCTCGCGGGAGATGCCGGCGCGGGCGAGCAGCAGCAGCACCTCGCCCGAATGCACGACGCCGCCGAGCGATTCGATATTTTCGGCCATCCGCTCCGGATAGACCGTCAGCTTCTCGATCATGCCGGCCAGCCGGTGCAGGGCGAAATCGAGCGTGATCGTCGCATCCGGCCCGATCACCCGCTCGACCGAGGAGTGGCTGATGTCGCGCTCATGCCAGAGGGCGACGTTCTCCATCGCCGGCACCACGTAGCCGCGCACGATGCGGGCAAGGCCGGTGAGGTTTTCCGACAGCACCGGGTTGCGCTTGTGCGGCATCGCCGACGAGCCCTTCTGCCCGGGGTGGAAGAATTCCTCGGCCTCGCGCACCTCGCTGCGTTGCAGGTGGCGCACCTCGGTCGCCAGCCGCTCGATCCCGGAGGCGATCACGCCGAGGGCGGCGAAGAAGGCGGCGTGGCGGTCGCGCGGGATCACCTGGGTCGAGACCGGCTCGGGCCGCAGGCCGAGCTTCTGCGCCACATGCGCCTCGATCGCGGGGTCGAGATGCGCGAAGGTGCCGACCGCGCCGGAAATCGCGCAGGTGGCGATCTCCTCGCGCGCGGCGAGCAGGCGGGCGCGGTTGCGGGCGAATTCGGCGTAGTGACCGGCGAGCTTGAGGCCGAAGCTGGTCGGCTCGGCATGGATGCCGTGGCTGCGGCCGATGGTCGGCGTGAGCTTGTGCTCGATCGCCCGGCGCTTGAGCGCCGCCATCACCGCGTCGATCCCCTCCAGCAAAAGATCGCTCGCCTGGGTGAGCTGCACGGCGAGGCAGGTATCCAGCACGTCCGACGAGGTCATGCCGAGATGGACGAAGCGCGAGTCCGGCCCGATTCCCTCGGCCAGCCAGGTGAGGAAGGCGATCACGTCGTGCCGCGTCTCGCGCTCGATCTCGGCGATACGCTCGACATCGGCCTCGGTCATCGCGGCGATCCGCGCGCCGCCCTTCTCGCGGATGGCGCGGGCGGCCTCGGCCGGCACGTCGCCGGTGGCGGCCATCGCCTCGGCGGCCAGCGCCTCGATCTCGAACCAGATCCGGTAGCGGTTCAAGTCCTGCCAGATCGCGACCATCTGCGGGCGGGCGTAACGCGGAACCATCGAATTCTCCCATCTTCCAGGCCGGCAGGCGGCGCGGCGCCGTTTTGGGCCGGGGCGGTCCGGTTGACAAGATGGGCCGGCTCCGCGAACCCGATGCAATGGAATTCATGCTCGCCGATGCGCTGGTGCTCGCGCAGGTCCTGATGATCGACCTCGTCCTCGCGGGCGACAACGCGATCGTCATCGGTCTCGCCGTGGCGCGGCTGCCCAAGGCGCAGCAGAAACAGGCGATCCTGATCGGCGTCGCGGCGGCCACCGTGATCCGCATCGCCCTCGCGCTGGTCGCGCTCCGGCTGCTGGCGATCATCGGGCTGACGCTCGCGGGCGGCATCCTGCTGCTCTACGTGGTCTGGAAATCCTGGCGGGAGTTCAACCACCAGCCGGAGGAGGCAGCGGGAGAAGCCCCCGGCAAGCTGCGCGACGCGGCGCTGCGGATCATCATCGCCGATATCTCGATGAGCCTCGACAACGTGCTGGCGGTCGCGGGGGCGGCGCGCGACCACCCCGCCCTGCTTGCCGCCGGCCTGCTGGTTTCGGTGGTGCTGATGGGCATCGCCGCCAACCTCGTCGCGCGCCTGCTCACGAAACGGCGCTGGCTGGTCTGGGTCGGGCTCGCGATCGTCCTATATGTAGCGCTTGAGATGATCCATGGCGGCATCCTTCAGGTAGCGGCGCGTCTGGGCTGGCACCTTCCGGCCTGGTTCGGATGAGCGAGGCCGCGGTCGAGATCGCGGGCGGCGCGGACGGGCCGGTGATCGCCCTGACCGGGCCGCTCACCGCCGCCGCGCTGACCGAGGCCTGGCCGCGCGCCATCGCCGTCGCCCGCGCGGCGCAGGGGGTGATGACGCTCGACCTCTCGCGCGCGGCGCGGATCGACACCTCGGGCGCGGCGCTGCTGCTCGCCCTCGAACGCGGCCATGACGGGGAAACCCGCTGGCAGGGGCTGACGCCGGCGGCCGAGGGCCTGATCGCCCGGCTGCGCGCCGCCCTGCCCGAGACCGGCGCGCCGCCGCCGCCGCCGCGCACGGTGCGAGGCCCCGGGCCGCTGCGGACGCTGGGCGTGCGCATCGCCTTCTTCGGCGAGACCATCCTCGCCACGACCGGCCTGCCGGCCCGGCGGCGCTTCCTGCGCGGCGGCAATTTCTTCCGCATCGCCGAGCGCGCCGGCGCGCAGGCGCTGCCGCTGGTGATCATGCTCGGCTTTCTCATCGGCATGATCCTCGCCTTCCAGTCGGCGATCCCGATGCGCCAGTTCGGCGCCGACATCTACGTCGCCGCCCTGGTCTCGCTGTCGCTGTTCCGCGAGCTCGGCCCGCTGCTCGCCGCCGTCATCCTCGCCGGGCGCACCGGCTCGGCCTTCGCCGCCGAACTCGGCACGATGATGGTCAACGAGGAAGTCGCGGCACTGACGACGATGGGAATCGACCCCGGCACCATGCTCGTCATCCCCCGAATGGCGGCGGCGATGCTGGTGATGCCGGCCCTCGCCCTCGGGATCGACGTTTCCGGCGTGCTCGGCATGGGCTTCGTGATGGGCATTCTCGGCTTTCCGCCCTCGGCGATCGTCGCGCAGATGCAGATGGCGGCTAGCCCGCACGACGTGCTGCTCGGGCTGATGAAATCGGTCGTCTTCGGTGCCGCGGTCGGGCTGATCGGCTGCCGCGCCGGGCTGACCGCCGGCGGCGGGCCGCGCGCGGTGGGCGAGGCCGCGACCTCGGCGGTGGTGGGCGGCATCGTCGCGACCATCCTGATCGACGGACTGTTCGCGGTGGTCCTCTACAGGCTTGGCCAGTGAACGGCGAGCCCTCCGCCATTCGCGTCGAAGCCGTCGCGCAGAGCTTCGATGCGCGGGTGATCTTCCAGGACGTGAGTTTCGAGGTCGCGCGCGGCGAGGTGTTCGTCGTGCTCGGCGGCTCGGGTTGCGGCAAGTCAACGCTGTTCAAGCAGATGATCGGGCTGCTCCGCCCCACCGAGGGGCGGATCACCGTTGCCGGGCACGACACGGTGGCCGAGGTCGAGGCGGTCCGCCGCGAGATCGGGGTGATGTTCCAGTCCGGCGCGCTGTTCGGCTCGATGACCCTGCTGGAGAACGTGATGCTCCCGCTCACCGTCTTCACCGACCTGCCTTCCGCCGCCCGCGCCGAGATCGCGCGGGTGAAGCTCGCGCTGGTCGGCCTCGCGGAAGCGGCGAACCGGCTGCCGGCGGAGATTTCCGGCGGCATGGCCAAGCGCGCCGCGATCGCCCGCGCGCTGGCGCTCGACCCGCCGATCCTGTTTCTCGACGAGCCTTCCGCCGGGCTCGACCCGATAACGGGCGCCGGGCTCGACCGGCTGATCCTCGACCTGCGCGCTGCCCTCGGCTGCACCTTCGTCGTGATCACCCACGAGCTCGCCTCGATCTTCGCGATCGCCGACCGCTGCCTGATGCTCGATCGCGAGGCGCGCGGCATGATCGCGCTTGGCGTGCCGCGCGAGCTCAAGGCCGCGGCCACGCATCCGCGCGTGCGCGCGTTTTTCAACCGCGAGGAGGATCCCGCATGAGCCGGATCACGGGAGGGCGCTGATGGAACCCAGAGGCGCCGCACTGCGCACCGGGCTGTTCGTGATCGGCGCCATCGTCGTGCTGGTCGGGCTCGTCTTCCTGCTGTCGGGCAACATGTTCCGGCCGGGCGCGGTCTATGAATCCTATTTCCGCGAATCGGTGCAGGGGCTCGATGTCGGCTCGGCGGTGAAGTTCCGCGGGGTGACGATCGGCAAGGTGAGCGAGATCGGCCTCGTCGCGGCGGACTATCCGCCACCCGACCCGAAGAACCTGAACGAGAAGGTCTATCACCAGGTCGTGGTCCAGTACCGGATCGACCCGCGCAAGCTCGGGCGCGATGCCGACATCCTCGAAGCGATCCAGCACGGGCTGCGCGTGCAGGTCGCGCCGCAGGGAATCACCGGCCTCGCCTATCTCGAACTCAGCTTCGTCAACCCGCAGAACAACCCGCCGCAGTCCGTGCCCTGGACGCCGCATCATCTCGTCATCCCCTCGGTGCCGAGCACGCTGACCGAGGTGCAGGACGCGGTGCAGGGCTTCCTCAACAACATGCGGCACGTGAAGCTCGGCCGGACGATCGACACGCTGACCTCGATGATCGACACCGTGAACCGCGAACTGACCACCGGCAGCGCTCACGAGGCGCTGGCCAATGTCAACGGGCTGCTGGTCGAGCTCAAGCACCAGGTCAGGCAGGCCGACCTGCCGGCGACGACCCGCTCGATGCGCACCCTGGCCGACGGCACGCAGACCCGCGAGATCCTGCAGCAGCTCGAAACCACGAGTGCCGCACTCGCGAAGGCGAGTGCGGCGATGCCGGCGCTGATCGCCCAGTCGGAGGCGACGATCCGCCACGCCAACGAGGCGACGGCGATGGTCGAGCGGCAGATGCTGCCGATCCTGCAATCGCTGAAGCAGGCCTCAGCCAATCTCGAAGACCTGTCCGACACGCTGAAACGCAATCCCGCCGCCGCGTTGCGCGGCAGGGAACCGCCGAGAGAGACGCCATGACCCCGATCTCCCGCCGCCTCGCCCTCGCCGCCCCGCTGGCCCTTGCCGGCTGCGGCACGGTGCTGTCGGAACAGCCCTACCGCCCGCGCACCGACTGGCCGCTCGCCCCGGCGCCGGATCTCCACCCGGCATCCCGCCCCTCACGCAAGGTGGTGAAGGTTCATGGCCTCGATGCCGGCCCGGCGCTGACCGATCGCGGGCTGATCACGCTCGAAGCCGATGGGAGCATCCATCGCGGCTATTACAACCGCTGGGCCACGGCGCCGGCGGATGCGGCGACCGCGGCGCTGATGACCTGGCTGCAGGCCTCGGGCGATTTCGCCGCGGTGGTGGGGGATGGATCGTCGGTGACCTCGGATCTGACGGTCGGCGGCACGCTCGACACGCTGCTCGCGGCACCCGCGCGGGGCGAGGCGCGGGCGGCGCTGACCCTGGTGGTCGCGAAGCCGGTCGGCATCGGCGAGCGGCCGCTCGCGCAGAAGCGCCTGACCGCGACGGCACCGCTCGCGGGCGCTGCCCCGGCCGACCTGGTGGCCGCCCAGCGTGCCGCCCTTGCCGGCGTGCTGCGCCAGGCGGTCGCCCTCGTCGCGCGGTTCCGGTAGGCCCGGCCGGTCAGCCCTCTTCCGCGGTATTGGGATCGAGCGTCGCGGCGATGGGCGTGGTGCGCGGCAGGATCTGGTAGGGCTGCTGCTGCTCGTTGGGCACCGGCTCGCGCACGCGCTGGCGCCAGACGCCGAAACCCACCGCCGCCGCGGCCGCGAGGGCCAGGAAATAGAACAGCCCGCCGGGGCCGATCCGCGTCATCGCCATCGCCGCGATGATCGGGCCGATTGCCGCGCCGATGGAATAGACCAGCACGAGGCCGCCGCTGGCCCCCACCCGCTGGTCGGGCTCGAGAAAGTCGTTCGTATGGGCGACGCAGAGCGGGTAGAGGGTGAAGACGAGGCCGCCGAACAGCAGGCCGAGCGTATCCACGATGTCCGGCCGCCGGGCCAGGAGGCCGAGCACGAGGCTGACCAGCCCGGTGCCGGCAAACGTGCCGATGATCACCTTGCGCCGGTCGAACCGGTCGGAAAGCCGCCCGATCGGGATTTGCAGCACCACGCCGCCCAGGATCACGAGGCTCATGAACAGCGCGGTCTGCGGCCTGCCCATGCCGAGCCCGTGCGCGTAGATCGCGCCGAGCGCGTAGAAACCGCCGAGCATCACGCCGGTCACCGCCGCGCCGATGATGCCGAGCGGCGAGATCCGGTAGAGACGGACGAAGGAGAGCGGCGTCGCCCCCCCCAGCGCGGGGCCGGGGATCCGCGTCAGCGCGATCGGGATCACCGCGAGCGAAAGCAGGATCGAGGCGGCGATGAACGGCAGCGCCGGGACGCGGTTGCCAAGGTCGAGCAAAAACTGTCCCGCCCCCTGCCCGGCATAGAGCGCGACCATGTAGAAGGCGAGGATGGCGCCGCGGGTCTGCGGCGTCGCCCGCTCGTTCAGCCAGCTTTCGATGCAGATGAACACGCCGGCAAGCGACAGGCCCTCGATAAAGCGCAGCACCGCCCAGAAGCCGAATTCCTGCCAGACCGTGCAGGCCAGCGTGCTCGCCGAGAACAGCGAGACGAAGGCGGTGAAGGCGCGGATATGGCCGACCCGCTCGATGATCCGCCCGGCGCGCAGCGCGCCCAGCGTCAGCCCGGCGTAATAGGCGGTGCCGATCAGCCCGATGAGCAGCTGCGTCGTGCCCGCGGCTTCGAGCCGCAGGCTCATCAGCGTCGCGAGGAAGCCGCTGCCGGCCATCAGCATGAAGATGGAGAACAGCAGACTGCGGACGGAAAGCAGCGAGGAGACCATCAGAACCTCATCCTGCCGCAAGGCAAAGGAGACGCCAAGGCGACCGACGATCCGTCCCGGACCGGCCCACCGCCTGGAGCACTTCCCGATCCTTCCGGGTCGGCTTTCGTGCTCTATTGTATTGATAAATAGAGCATCATCCGATCAGATGACTCCACCCGACCGGATGTTGCTCTAGGCGGTGGGCCGGCTGCGGTCAATGCCGCCGGTGCGGGTCAGCTTCGCCCGCATGCACGATCAGGCGGCGGTGCGTAGCGTCCCGCCCTTGCCATCCTGCGTCGCCCGGCATTCGACCAGGGCGGCGTGGAGCGCGCGGATCGCGTCGTCGAAGCGGTCGGTATCGAGAATGAACTGGATGTCGACATTGCGCATCTGGTGCTGCATCGCCTTGACCCCGATTCCCGCCGCGCCGAGCGCGTCGAGCGCGCGGCCGACACAGCCCTCCGCGCTGAGATCGCTGCCGATCAGCGCGACCATGGCGAGGCGCGGCGCCGAGACCTCGGCGTTCGGAAATCGCGCCTCCAGATCGGCGATCACCCGGCGCACCGTCGGCCCGCCGGCGGCGAGGTAATGGGTGATGGCGTTGGCGTTGGACGACTTGCTGACGATGCGCGCGCGGTGCTTCGTCAGCGTGTCGAGGATCGCCGCGTCATAGCCCTTCTTGCCGACCATGTCCTGCTCGAAGAACTGAAGCGCGCGCAGCTCGCGGATGCCGGTGACGATCTCGATGCGCGGCGCGGCTGAAACGTAGTCGGCGCAGATCAGCGTGCCCTCGTCGTGCCGGTCGAAGGTGTTGCGCACCCGCAGCGGAATGCCCGCCTGGCGCAGGCCGCGCGCCGCACCGGGATGGATGACCTCGACGCCGAGATTGGCGAGCTGGTCCGCCACGTCGTAATTCGTGCGGCCGATCTTGCGCGCCTTGCCGACGCCGACGACCTTCGGATCGGCGCTGGAGAGATGGAACTCCTTGTGGATGATTGCCTCGCGCGCGCCGGTGAGCACGGCGAGCCGGGCGAAGGTCATCTCGGTGTAGCCGCGGTCGTATTTGCGGACCATGCCGTCGCTGCATTTCGCATAGCCGGTGACGATCGGCAGGGTGGTCGCTGAGTCGATCCCGTCGAGCCCGGTGCGGATCCGCTCGTCGAGATCGAGGTTGCGCCCGTCCTGCCAGCCGGTCAGGTCGACGAAGGCCGCATTGACGCCGCGGGCACGCAGCAGCAGCGCGGTGTTGTACGCGCTGTGCGCCTCGCCTAGCCCGGCGAGCAGCTCGCGCAGGGTGGCGAGCGGTTCGTCGAGCCGGAAATGGCCGTGGCCGCGCAGGCGGTCGAGATCGTCGAGGCAGGCGCGGGTCTCGCCGATCCGGGCGGCGACGAAGTCATCCGCCACGGCGCGCTCGGGCGACGTGCCGAACACCTCCTCGTTGCGGGCGCGCATCGCGGCGGCGACCGCATCGAGCGCATCGCGCCAGTCGCCCTTCTCGCCATCGGCGGCGAAGCTGGCATACAGCCCGGGCGGTTTTGCGGCGTCGGTCTTCTTTTTCGGCTCCAGCAGCAGGTCGGTGATCCCGCCATAGGCAGAGACCACGAAGATCCGCCGGTAGAGATCGCGGCCGGCGCGGCCGGCGATCAGCACGTTGCCGACAACCGCGTCCATCGCCGCGATCGACGTGCCGCCGATCTTCTCGACACTCGGAGCCATGCTCATGCTGCGCGCTCGCGCCGCACCAGCGGGCCCTTCACGATGTCGACGGTCGTGAACGCGCGGTCGGCGATGAAGTCCGGCCGCCGCGATTTCGGGCCGAACGGCTCGACCAGGCTGTTCGCCTTCGCGTTGAACACGAAGAACGCGTTCGAGCGCGGGAACGGCGTGATGTTGCCGTTCGAGCCGTGCATCGTGTTGCAGTCGAACAGCACCACGGTGCCGGCCTTGCCCGTCGGCGCGACGATGCCGTGATCGCTGGCGAGCGCGGTCAGCATCTCGCGGTCGGGCACGCCGTATTCCTGCTTCTTCAGCGAGGAGCGGTAATGGTTCTCTGGCGTCTCGCCAACGCAGGTGAGATATTTGCGGTGCGAGCCGGGGATGACCATCAGCGGCCCGTTATTCGCGGTATTCTCCGCCAGCAGGATCGACATCGACAACGCGCGCATCCGCGGCATGCCATCCTCGACATGCCAGGTCTCGAAATCGGAGTGCCAGTAGAACTCCTTGCCATCGAAGCCCGGCTTGTAGTTGAGCCGCGACTGATGGATGTAGACGTCGTCATCCAGCAGGAAGCGCGCCACCCCGGCAATCCGCGAATCCGCGGCGAGACGGCCGAGCAATTCGTTCTGCGCGTGGATCGCGAAGATCGAGCGCACCTCGTCGCTGCCGCGCTCGGTGATGATGGTCTCGCGGTCGAGCCCGGCGGGGTTGGCCAGCAGATCCATCGACCCCGACTGCAGCAGCGCGATCTCGGCGGGGTCGAACACGTTCTCCAGCACGAGATAGCCGTTGGTGTCGTAGAACCGCGTCTGCTCGTCGCTCAGCGGCGCGCCGGGCGCCCAGCGCCCATGCACCACCGGATCGTGGCGCGGCAGCAGCGACGGGGTGGGTTCGCGGCGCGACGGATAGAGATCGTCCATTGTCTGTTCTCCCACGTTTCGTTCGTTGCGGACCGGGACCTCAGGCCGCCTCGCCGACCGGGGCGGGCGGATAGGCGCCGGACGCGTCATGCACCTCCTGCCCGGTGACCGGCGGGTTGAACACGCAGGCGGTGACGATATCGGTCTTCGGGCGCACCACATGGCGGTCGTGCCTGTTGAGCACATAGAGCACGCCCGGCTTCAGCTGGTGCGTCTCGCCGGCGTCGAGATCCTCGATGGCGCCCTCTCCGCTCAGGACGAAGACGGCTTCGTAATGATGCTTGTAGTGCATCGGCAGCTCCTTGCCCGCGTACATCGTGGTGATGTGGAACGAGAAGCCCATGCCGTCGTCGCGCAGCAGCATGCGCACGCTGTCCCAGCCATCGGTGACGACCTTTCGCTCCGAGGCCTGCGCCTCCTTCAGAGTCCGGATGATCATGTTTCTGCTCCTTGTTTCGTGTCGCGGCCCGTCACTCGGCGGCGACGCCGTAGGTGGGCGCGGTGGCCTCGTTCACGGCACGTTCGAGAATGTCGAGCCCGGCCGCCAGCAGGTCGTCATCGATGGTGAGCGGCGCCAGCACCTTGACGATCTCGCCATCGGCGCCGCTGGTCTCGATCACCAGCCCCTCGCGGAAGGCGATGCCGGTGATGCGCTCGGCCATCGCGCCGGTGCCGGCATCGATGCCCTGCATCATGCCGCGGCCGCGCGTGCCCATCCCATGCCGCGCCGCGATCGCATCGAGCCGGCGGCCAAGCAGGTCGCCGCGCCGGGCGATGTCGGCGGCGAAGGCGTCATCGCTCCAGAAATGGCGGATCGCCGCGGCGGCGGTGACGAAGGCGTGGTTGTTGCCGCGGAACGTGCCGTTGTGCTCGCCGGGCTTCCACTGGTCGAGTTCCGGGCGGAACAGGGTCAGCGCGAACGGCGCGCCGATGCCGGAGAGCGATTTCGCGAGGGTGATGATGTCGGGGCGGATGCCCATCTCCTCGAAGCTGAAGAAGCGGCCGGTGCGGCCGCAGCCGGCCTGGATGTCATCCACGATCAGCAGCGCGCCGTGGCGCTTCGCGAGCGCGGCGATCTTGCGCATCCATCCGGCGGAGGCGGCGTTCAGCCCGCCCTCACCCTGCACCGTCTCGACCAGGAACGCCGCCGGCGCGTCGAGGCCCGAGGAGCCGTCGGCAAGGCGCTGCTCCAGCAGGTCGGCGGTATCGATCTCCGGGCCGTAATACCCGTCATAAGGCTCGTGGCTGACATGGGCGAGCGGCACGCCGGCGCCGCCGCGCTTGCCCTCGTTGCCGGTGCAGGCGAGGGCGCCGAGCGTCATGCCGTGGAAGCCGTTGGTGAAGGCGATCACGGTCTGCCGGCCGGTCACCTTGCGGGCGAGCTTGAGCGCGGCCTCGACGGCATTGGTTCCGGTCGGGCCGACGAACATGGCGCGATAGTCCATGCCTCGCGGCTTCAGGATCACGGTTTCCAGCGCGTCGAGGAACTCGGCCTTGGCGTCGGTATGGAAGTCGAGTCCATGAGCGATGCCGTCGCGGGCGACATAGTCGATCAGCGCCCGTTTCAGCACCGGATGATTGTGGCCGTAATTCAGCGACGAGCAGCCGGCGAGGAAATCCAGGTAGCGGCCGCCGTGGCTGTCATGCAGCCAGGCGCCTTCGGCCCGCGTGAACTGGCGCGGGATCGCGGTGCAGTAGCTCCGCACCCGGGACTCCATGCGCTCGTAGATCGCGGTATCCGGCTTGCGCCGGGAGGGGCGCGGCAGATCGGTCATGAGATGTCCTTTCGTGCTGGTTCGGCGACGGGCTGGGGAAGGCCGATCGTCACCTCGAACTCGGTGTCGTGCAGGCCGGCGAAATGGGCGGCGCGGTCGAAGCGCACCGCCCGGGCGAACGAGCTGCCGCGCCGGCGGGCAAGGCTTTCGAACAGCCGCCACGACGCGGTGTTCGCCTCGGTAATGGTGGTGGTCAGGGCGCGAACGCCGGCCGTGGCGGGACGGTCGAGCAGCGCATCGAGCATCTGCCCGCCGAGGCCGATGCCCCGCGCCGCGGACGAGACCGCGACCTGCCAGACGAAGATGCGCGAGAGGTCTGACGGCGGGCGGTAGCCCGACATCCAGCCGACCACCGCGCCCTCGCGCTCGGCGAGCACGCAGGTTTCGGCGAAATCGGTGCATTGCAGCAGGTTGCAATAGGCCGAATTGGCATCGAGCGGCGGGCAATCCGCGATCAGCGCGGTCACCGCCGGACCGTCGGCCGCGGTCGGCCGACGCAGCGCCACCGCGCTGCCGCACGGTGCCGCCAGATTGTCGATATGGCCCGGAATTATTTCATCCTCCGAAGCAGATTTGTCCCGTATCGCGCCACCTCAGGCAGCGACATGAAACCAGAGATACGAAAATCTTTGAAAATATCAAGTTTTTTATGAATGTTTTTACCGGAGCGCCCATATGCCCATGAAATATCTTTCGATTATTAAAATATACTCCCGTTGCAAACGGCGCCGTTCTGAGGCTCCATGCGGGCATGGACGAAGATCTCACCAGCGCGACGCTGCGGGCCATCCGCCGCATCCTGCGGGCCACCGACCAGGGCAGCCACCGCCTCTACGCGGCGACGGGGCTGACCACCTCGCAATTCCTCGTGCTGCAGGAAATCGACCGCCGGGGCGACGCCACGCCGGGCACCATCGCCACGGCGCTGCAATTCGGCCAGGCGACCATCACCAATATCGCCGACCGCCTCGTTGCCGCCGGGCTGATCACCCGCCGCCGCGGCGAGCGCGACAAGCGCCAGGTGATCCTGGCGGCGACGGATGCGGGCCGCGCCGCGCTCGGGCGCGCGCCGGACCTGTTGCAGGAGCGCTTCCGCGACCGCTTCCAGGGCCTGCCGCTCTGGGAGCGGGCGATGATTCTTGCCGCGCTCGAACGTGTCGGCTCGCTGCTCGACGCCAGCGGAATCGACGCCGCGCCACTGATCGCCGCGGGTGCGATCGACCGCGCCGCCGGCCCTCCGGCGGAGGCCGAACCGGCGCCCCGCCAGGACGCGGCCCCGGCAATCGGGCATCCGTCCTGACTTTTTTCGGTCTCCGCCGGCGCCTGCCGGTGAAACAAGGTGATACAATCCATAGATGAGGGTGCGATACGCGGCCCCGGGTCTCGTCGGGCGCCGCTCCGGTCAACCAAGGAGGGGCCATGACCCGGAAGCTGGAACTCCACGTCAACGGGCGGGTGCATACGGTCGAGGCGGAGCCCGACAGCATGCTGCTCTACGCATTGCGCGACAATCTCGGCCTGCACGGTCCGAAATTCGGCTGCGGGCTTTCGGAATGCGGCGCCTGCACCGTCATCCTGAACGGCAACGCCGTGCATTCCTGCGTAACACCGCTGCAGGCGGCCGTCGGCCAGAAGATCACCACGCTCGAGGGGCTGTCCTCCGACGGCAAGCCGAACAAGTTGCAGCAGGCTTTCATCGACGAACAGGCCGCGCAGTGCGGCTACTGCATCAACGGCATGATCATGACCGCGCAGGCCCTGATCGATCGCAAGCCGCACGCCACGCGCGACGAGATCAAGACCGCGCTCGAAGGCAATCTCTGCCGCTGCGGCACGCACATGCGCATCCTGCGCGCGGTCGAGCGCGTCACCACGGGTCATGCCGCCCAGGGAGGCACCCCATGAACGCCGTCAACGGCGTCGGCCGCCGCGTCTTCCTGCAGGGCAGCGGCGGGCTGTTCATCGCCTTCAGCCTGTTCGGCCGCGCCGAGGCCGCCGAGGCGCCGCAGAAGATCGGCACCGTCCATGCCCCGCCGCCGGCAGATCGCCTCTATGCCTGGCTCGCCGTGCACCCGGACAACACGGCAACATTGTTCACCGGCAAGGTCGATGTCGGCACCGGCACCGAGACCGCCCTTGCCCAGATCGCGGCCGAGGAACTCGACTTTCCGGTCGATCGGCTCGGCGTGGTGATGGGCAACACCGCGGAAACGGTCAATCAGGGCCCCAGCTATGGCAGCCGCACCATCCGCTATGCCGGCCCGCAGATCCGCCAGGCCGCCGCCGCCGGCCGCGCCGCGCTGCTCGACCTCGCCGCCCGGCATTTCGGCACGAAGGCTGACGCGCTCACGGTGAAGGACGGCGTGGTGTCGGTGAAGGGCGCGCCCGGCAAGACCGTGACCTATGGCAAGCTCGTCGACGGCAAGCGGCTCGACATGAAGATCGGCGCCAGCGGCACCTCGTTCGGCATGAAGGTGGCACCGCAGGCGAAGCCCAAGAACCCGGCGGACTATACGGTCGTCGGCCGTTCGGTTCCGCGCAAGGACATTCCGGGCAAGATCCTCGCCGACTTCACCTATATCCAGGACGTCCGGGTGCCGGGCATGCTGCATGGCCGCGTGGTGCGCCCCTATGGCGTGCATGCGAAGCTGGAAAGCGTCGACGTCTCCGCGGTGAAGGACATTCCCGGCTTCGTGCAGCTTGTCCGGCGCGACAATTTCCTCGGTGTCGTGTGCGAGACCGAGTGGGGCGCCATCCAGGCCGCGGCGAAGCTCGGCTCGGTGCTGCATCCGAAGGGCCCCGATGCCTACCCGGCGAAATGGTCCAAATGGGACGGCCTGCCGCCGATGGACCGGATCTGGGACGTGGTGCGCGACGCCCCCGGCAAGACCACGATGGTCGCCAACCGCGGCTCGGTCGACAACGCGATGGCAACCGCCGCGAAGACGCTGAAGGCCACCTACCAGACGCCGTTCCAGATGCATGGCTCGATCGGCCCCTCCTGCGCGGTGGCCGATGTGAACAAGGAACGGGCGATCTTCTGGTCCGGCACGCAGATGCCGCACGAGGCGCGGCGCGACATGGCGAAGCTGCTCGGCATGAAGCCCGACCAGATCGAACTGCGCTGGTTCGAGGCTGCCGGGGCCTATGGCCGCAACGGGCTCGAACACGCCGTGGCCGACGCGGCGCTGATGTCGCAGGCGGTGGGCCGGCCGGTCCGCGTGCAGTGGATGCGCTGGGACGAGCACGGCTGGGAGCCCAAGGGGCCGCCAATCGCGCAGGACCTCGAAGCGGCGATCGACGCCAAGGGCAACGTCACCGCCTGGCGCCACCGGATGTGGATTCCGACCTTCCTCGACACCACGCTGATCGCCGCCGAGCTGATCGGCCGCCCGGATCTCGTTGGCTCGGTCGGCCACGGCCTGCCGGCGATCACCTATGCCTACCAGTTCGAGAACGCCGAGGTCTCCTCGCATGGCGATGGCAAGGTCGCGCTGCGCACCGCGTGGCTGCGCTCGCCCGCGCAGTACGAGACCACCTTCGCGATGGAATCCTTCATCGACGAACTCGCCGCCGCCACCGGGCAGGATCCGCTGGACTTCCGCCTCAAGCACCTCAAGGATCCGCGCGCGATCGACGTGCTGAAGGCGGCGGCGAAGCAATATGGCTGGAAGCCCCGCCCCGCGCGCGGCCGATCGCCACAGGGCGGCAAGCCCATCACCGGGCGCGGCATCGCCTGGGTGAACCGCGACGACAGCCGGGTCGCGACCATCGCCGATGTCACGGTCGATCCGCAGAGCGGGACGATCCGGGTCGAGCGCGTCGTCGTCGCGCATGATTGCGGGCTGGTGGTGAACCCCGACGGAATCCGCAACCAGGTCGAAGGCAACGTGATCCAGTCGATCAGCCGCACGCTGCACGAGGAGGTCACGTTCGACCGCTCGCACGTGACCAGCCGCGACTGGGTGGGCTACCCGATCCTGCGCTTCAGCGAGGTGCCGGACAGCATCGAGGTCGTGATCGTCAACAACGATCCGAAATACCCGATGCACGGGGCTGGCGAGCCCGCCACCTGCCCGACCGCGGCGGTCATCAGCAACGCGGTCTATGACGCGGTGGGCATCCGGCTCCGCGAACTGCCGTTCCGGCCGGACCGGGTGAAGGCAGCACTCGGCCGGGCCTGACCGCCGGCGCTTCCGCGAGGGCGGCGGGGCGGCCTAGCCGCCCTCCTCCTCCTCGCGGAAGATCGCCTTCGCCATGCGGAAGGCGGAATTCGCCGCCGGCACGCCGGCATAGACGGCAACCTGCATCAGCGTCTCGGCGATTTCCTCCCGGGTCGCTCCGGTGTTGCGGGTCGCGCGCAGATGCAGCTTGAACTCCTCCTCGCGCCCGAGTGACGCGGTGATCGCCAGCACCAGCAGCGAGCGCATCGCCCGCGGCAGGCCCGGCCGGGTCCAGACCTTGCCCCAGGCGGTTTCGGTGATGAAGCGCTGGAAGTCGCGGTCGAACTCCGTCGCCCCGTCCAGCGAACGGGCGACATGGGCGGGGCCGAGCACCGCACGGCGCACGCCGAGACCGGCCTCATACGCATCGCCGCCGCCGCGGGCGGCGAGGAAGTCGAGCATCGCGCGGGTAACGTCCGCTGACTTCTCGACGGTGGGAATATGCGCGGCATTCTCGATGACGGCGAAGCGCACATCCGGCGCCCCCGCCTCGACCAGCGCCGTCATCAGCGCCTGCGCGCTGGCCACCGGCGTCGAGACATCGCCATCGCCGACCAGCACCAGGGCCGGCACCTTGAGCCGGCGCGTCGTCGGCCCGAGATCGGCCATCGCGATCGCCATCGCGCAGCCCGCATAGCCATCGATGCTGGTGCCGCGCAGCATCGCGCGCAGGCCGCGCGCCGGCGGCGCGTCGATGAAGCCGGGCGTCACCCAGCGCGCCAGCACCCCGTCCTCGATCGCGCCGATTCCCTGCCCGCGCACGCTCGCCACCCGCTCGCGCCACGATTCGAGCGAGGGGATCGCCATCGCGGTGTCGCAGAGCATCAGCGCCTCGGTGCGGCCGGGATGCCGCGCCGCGAATTCCTGGGCGATCATCCCGCCGATCGAGATGCCGCCGATGACCGCGGCGCCCACGCCGAGGGCGTCGAGCACCGCGGCGACATCGCCGGCGAGTTGCGCCATGGTGTAATCGCCCGGCGTCGACTCGGTCAGGCCATGGCCGCGCATGTCCGGGCGGATGACCCGGAAGCTCCGCGCGAGCGCCGCGGCCTGGTCGTCCCAAACCCGGTGGTCGGTCCCGAGCGAATGCAGCAGAGCCAGCGGCGGCGATCCATCCCGCCCGTCGATCCTGACATGAACATTGATGTCACCCGCCATCACGAACATCGCCCGCTCCTTCCCTCGCGCCGTTGCCCGGACCATAG
Source organism: Acidiphilium multivorum AIU301 (assembly GCF_000202835.1). Classification (NCBI taxonomy): domain Bacteria; kingdom Pseudomonadati; phylum Pseudomonadota; class Alphaproteobacteria; order Acetobacterales; family Acidocellaceae; genus Acidiphilium; species Acidiphilium multivorum. The sequence goes on along the minus strand of NC_015186.1, from coordinate 3,645,181 downwards.
GGCCGGCGCGCGGCTCCCGGCAACCGCGGACGGGGCTTGATCGCCGCCGCGCCACGTGATCTTGTCATCAATGTGTCACGTTACTGTCATCGCCATGACATGCAGGCGCGTTAACTGGCAGCGCCAATTCAAAAAAGGGGACTCTGCATGAAACGCCGCACCCTGATCGCCTCGGCCCCGGCCACGGCGCTGGTCGCCGCAACCGCGCGCGCCGCAGCGCCCACCCGGGTCGTGCTCTGGCACGCCATGGGTGGCGCGCTCGGCGACAAGCTGCAGTCGATCGTCGACGCCTTCAACAAGAGCCAGGCGGATTTCGCCGTCGACGCAGTCTACAAGGGCTCCTACCCGCAGGTGCTGACGGCCACCATCGCCGCCTGGCGCGCCGGCAAGGCGCCCTCGATCGCCCAGGTGTTCGATGTCGGCACCGCCGACATGCTCGGCGCCGGCCGCGCCGTGGTCGATGTCTACAAGCTCGCGGAGATGACGGGCGTGCCGATCGAGGCATCCACCTATATCCCTGCGGTGCGCGGCTACTACAGCCTCAACGACGGCAAGATGGGCGCTGCCCCGTTCAACTCCTCGACCGCGCTGATGTGGATCAACGAGGACGCCTTCGAGAAGGCCGGGCTCGACCCCAAGGCCCCGCTCGCGACCTGGGACGACGTGATCAAGGCCGCCCGCGCGGTCAAGGCGAAGGGTGCCGCTGAAATCCCGGTGATGACCTCATGGCCGACCTGGGTGCATTTCGAGCAATTCGCCGCCATCCACAATGTCGAATACGCCACGCTGAATGACGGTTTCGGCGGCCCGAACCCGAAACTGCGGCTCGACTCGCATCCCTTCGTGCGCAATCTCGACACGCTGCTGACGATGCAGAAGGAAGGCTTGTTCCACTACGAGGGCCGCGACGGCAAGCCGAGCCCGATCTTCTATGCCGGCAAGGCGGCGATCACCTTCGACAGCTCCTCGATCTACGGCCAGCTGGTGAAGAGCGCGAAGTTCCGCTTCGCCAACGCCTACCTCCCCTACCATCCCTCGATCATCAAGAGCCCGATCAACTCGATCATCGGCGGCGCCGCCTTCTGGGCGATGACCGCGCCGGGCCGTGGCAAGGCGGAATACGAGGCCGTGGCGCGCTTCTTCAAGTTCATCTCCGAACCGCAGAACGATGCCGGCTGGGCCGAGGCCACCGGCTATGTGCCGGTAACGCTGGCGGGGAACGACTACATCGCCAAGCAGGGCTTTTACGCAAAGCAGCCGGGCGGCGACCTCGCGGTCAAGCAGCTCACCCGCACGGAGCCGACGAAGTATTCGCGCGGCATCCGCCTGGGCGGCATGCCGGAAGTCCGCGTGATCATCGAGGAAGAGTGGGAAAGCGCGATCCAGAACGGCACGCCGGCCCACAAGGCGCTGGCGCGCGCCCAGCAGCGCAGCCAGGCGGTGGTCGACCGCTTCGCCCGCGCCCTGCACGGCTGACCAGCCGGCGCGATGGAGAGACGCACCCTCTTCGGCGGCCGGCTGCTGCCGGCCGTCCTGGTGGCCCCGCAGCTCGCCATCACGATCCTGTTCTTCCTGCTTCCCGCCTGGCGCGCTTTCTCCGAAAGCGTCCAGGCGACGGACGCCTTCGGGCTGAACACCACCTTCGTCGGCCTCGCCAATTTCCGCGCGCTGCTGGACTCGCCGGTCTATCAGGCGGCGCTGCTGCGCACCGTCGCCTTCTGTGCCGCGGTCACCGTGCTGTCGATGGCGGGCGGCCTCGTCCTCGCCTGCTTCGCCAACCGCGGCATACGCGGCCAGTCGGTCTATCGCGTCCTGCTGATCTGGCCCTACGCGATCGCGCCGGCGCTGGCCTCGGTGATCTTCGTCTTCCTGCTCCAGCCGCAGATCGGGCTGCTCTCCAACGGCCTTGCCCGGCTCGGCATCGATTTCAACTACGCCACCAACGGCAACGACGCGTTCGGCCTGATCGTGCTGATCGCCGCCTGGAAGCAGGTGAGCTACAATTTCATCTTCTACCTTGCGGGCCTGCAATCGGTGCCCGCCTCGGTGATCGAGGCGGCGACGCTCGACGGAGCACGGGGCTTCTACCGGTTCCGCACCGTGATCTGGCCGCTGCTCGCCCCCACCACCTTCTTCCTGCTGGTGATCAACACCGTCTACGCCGCCTTCGACGCCTTCGCGCTGATCTTCGCGCTTACCGGCGGCGGCCCGGGCAGCTCGACGACGACGCTGGTGGTCAAGGTCTATCGCGACGGGGTGATCAATCTCGATCTCGGCGGCTCGGCCGCGCAATCGGTCATCCTGATGGCGCTGATCGTGGTCCTCACCACGATCCAGTTCCGCTATACCGGCAAGCGCGCGACATGAACCGCAAGCCCGACTACCTTGCCCACGCCGTGCTCATCCTCGGCGTGCTGATCTTCATCTTCCCGATCTGGGTCGCCTTTTCCGGCGCCACCCAGTCGGCCGGGGCGATCAATCGCGGCGACCTGTCGCTGATCCCGCGCCTCTCGGGCCTGCCCGTGTTCATAAATGCGCTCGGCTTCGGCAACACGGCGAAGGGTGGCGTGCCGATCTGGCACATGATGATGGTCAGCGCGCTGATGGCGCTCGGCATCGCCCTCGGCAAGATCGCGATCTCCTCGATCTCGGCCTTCGCCATCGCCTTCTTCCGCTTTCCCTTCCGCATGGTCGCCTTCTGGCTGATCTTCATCACGCTGATGCTGCCGGTCGAGGTGCGGATCATCCCGACCTATTCGGTGATGTCGGACTTCCACCTGATCAACACCTTCACCGGCCTGACCATGCCGCTGATCGCCTCGGCGACGGCGACGCTGCTGTTCCGCCAGGTCTTCCTCGCGGTGCCGGACGAGCTGGTCGAGGCGGCGAAGCTCGATGGCGCCGGGCCGATGCGCTTCTTCTTCGACATCCTGCTGCCGGTCTCCGGCGCCAATCTCGCCGCCCTGTTCGTGATCCTGTTCGTCTATGGCTGGAACCAGTATCTCTGGCCGCTGCTGGTCGCGACCAACGGGCGGCTCGACACGATCGTGCTCGGCATCGTGCAGATGATCACCTCGGACCAGCTCACGCCCTGGAACCTCGTCATGGCGGCGACCATCCTCGCCATCGTGCCGCCGGTCTTCGTCGTGGTGGCGATGCAGCGCTGGTTCGTCGCCGGCCTCACCGAAACGGACAAGTAATGGCAACGCTGGAACTGCAGGGACTGACCAAGAGCTTCGGCCGGACGACCGTGCTGCACGGCATCGACCTGCGCCTCGCCGATGGCGAGATGCTGGTCATCGTCGGCGCCTCGGGCTGCGGCAAGTCGACCCTGCTGCGCCTCGTCGCCGGGCTGGAGGCGCCGAGCAGCGGCCGCATCCTGCTCGATGGGCGCGACATCACCGATGTCGATCCCTCCAAGCGCGACATCGCGATGGTGTTCCAGAACTACGCGCTCTATCCGCACATGAGCGTGTTCGACAACATGGCCTACGGGCTTAAGCTGAAGGGCATGGCGAAGGCCGAGATCGCGCGCCGAGTGGAGGATGCCGCCGACACGCTGGGGCTTTCGGAACTGCTCGGCCGCAAGCCGCGCGCGCTCTCCGGCGGCCAGCGCCAGCGCGTCGCCATGGGGCGCGCCATCGTGCGCGAGCCGAAGCTGTTCCTGTTCGACGAGCCGCTCTCCAATCTCGACGCCCGGCTGCGGGTGCAGGTGCGCGCCGATATCCGCAAGCTGCAGAAGCGCCTCAACGTCACCAGCCTCTACGTCACCCACGACCAGATCGAGGCGATGACGCTCGCCGACCGGCTGATCGTCATGCACCAGGGCCGCGCTGCGCAGATCGCCCCGCCGGTCGAGGTCTTCGCCCATCCGGCCGATACCTATGTCGCCGGTTTCATCGGCGAGCCGGCGATGAATTTCTGCGCCGCCCGCCTCGGGCCCGAGGGCCGCAGCGCGCGGCTCGATGCCGGGCCGGAGATCGCGCTGCCCGCCGGCTCATGGGGGCGCGAGGGCGCGGGGGTGACGATCGGCATCCGCCCGCAGCACGTGACCCTCTCCACATCGGCCGATGCCTTGCGCGTCGCGATCGACCTGGTCGAGCCGCTCGGCTCGGAGACCCTGCTGCACGGCCATCTCGGCAATGGCGAAACCTTCGCGATCCGCGTCAGCGGGCCGGCGCCCGGCGCCGCCGAACTCGGCGCCGAACTGCCCGCCGAACAGCTCCATGTTTTTGACGGCGGGTCCGGCCGGCGCCTCGCGCCCGGCTGACCGTTCAGGCTTTCGGTAGCCGCCCCATCGCGAAGAATTCCGGATTGGGCTGCATCCCGGCCATGTTGGCGAGCCGGTTCGACATCGCGAAGAACGCCGCGATCGCGCCGATATCCCAGATCTCGTCGGCGTCGAACCCCTGTTCATAGAGTGCCGCGTGATCGTCCGGCCCGACCGTGTCCGAGGCGGTCGCGACCTTCATCGCGTAATCGATCATCGCGCGCTGGCGCGGGGTCAGCCGCGCCTTGCCCGGATTGACCGCCAGCCGGTCGGCGATTTCCGGATCCTTCGCATAGATCCGCAGGATCGCCCCGTGCGCCACCACGCAATAGAGGCAGTGATTGGCGCCCGAGGTCGCAACCACGATCATCTCGCGCTCCGCCTTGCTCAGCCCGGCCGGACGGAGCATCAGCGCGTCGTGATAGGCGAAAAAGGCGCGGAACTCGTCGGGCCGGTGCGCGAGGGCGAGGAACACGTTCGGAACGAAGCCCGCCTTTTCCTGCACGGCGAGGATCTTCTCGCGGATGTCCGCGGGAAGCGCGCCGAGGTCGGGCACCGGAAACCGGCTGATCGCGGCATGCCGCTTGTCGTTCATTGCCACAGCGCCCCTCTCCGGCCTCGTTTCGCGCCACCGCACATTCGGCGCGCTGGGTGGGAAAATCAACCTTGCCGCGGCGGCTCAGAGGCCCCGACCGGCGCGGCAGAGCTTGATGAACCCGGCGACCGCCGGGCCCTGCGGCCGGCCGGCGATCGCGGCGAGGCGCACCTCGCGGCTCAGCGGCGGCTCGGCGAGGCGGCAGGTCACCAGCGGCGAGGGCACCGCCATCCGTTCCGAAAGAAGGGCGATGCCAAGTCCCGCGGCGACGAGATCCAGCATGTGCCCGGTGCCGCCATCGCATCGGCGCAAACGGAACGCCCCGTCGCAGGCCGCGTACAGCGCCTGGGCGAAGCCGCCGCAGCGCTCGCCGTGCAGCAGCACCTCGCCGTTCAGGTCGGCGGCGGTGACGCTTGCGGCATTCGCCAGCCGGTGCTGCGGCGGCATGACCGCGACAGCCCCCTCCTCATAGAGTTTCCAGTGGTTGAAGCGTTCCGGCAGGGCGCAGTCGGCGGGCAGCACCGCGCAGTCGAGCATGTCGGAGAGCATCGATTCGACCAGCATCGCCGCGGCCGCTTCCTCGAAGCGGACCATCAGGTCGGGCATCAGCGTCGCGATCTCGCGCACCGCACCGGCGATCGCCGAGGCGCCGACGCCGGGGCCGAGGCCGATCTTCAGACTCGCCATCGGCTGCCGCCGCCGCGCCTCGGCCAGCGCCGCGGCATTGTCGGCCGCGGCCAGCATCGCATCGAGATGCGGCAGCATGGCCCGGCCGAGTTCGGTCAGTTGCGTCAGGTTGCGCTCGCGATAGACGAGCGGGCCGCCCAGCTCGTCCTCCAGCCGCTGGATCGCGCGCGTCAGCGCCGGCTGGCTGACATTGCAGGCCTCGGCGGCGCGCGTGAAGTTCAGCAGCCGGCTCAGCGCGACGAAATAGCGCACTTGGGTCAGCTCCATCGCGTCTACTCCCGTTCCGGCGCGGTGAGGCGGCGCAGCGCGGAGAGGATGCGCTCGGGGGCGGCGCGGCGGGTGAAGTCGACATTGACGAAGCGCCAGGCCACGCGGCCATCGGCATCGAGCAGGAACACCGCTGGTATCGGCAGAAATTCCGCGCCGTTGTCATGGCGGTCGGCAAAGTCGATCCCTGCCCGCATCAGCCGCGCCCGGTAGATCGGCGGAATCCTGAACACCACCCCGGCGGCGAGTCCCACCCCGCAATCGACGTCCGACAGCACGTCGAACATCGCGCCGTGGTTGCGCTTCGCCTCCCGCGCCCAGGGACCGATATCGGGGGTGAGGGCCATGAGCGATGCCCCCGCGGCCTCGATCTCCGGCAGGGCGCCCACCAGCGCATCAAGCATCAGCCGGCAAAACGGGCACCATTCGCCGCGAAAGAACTGCACGAGGACCGGCCCCCGCGCGAGGCGGCTGGCGAGCGAGACGAGCCGCCCCTCGGTATCCGGCAGCACGAAATCCGGAAACGTTGCCTCCTCCGGCAGAACGCTGGGCAGGAAGCCGTTGGTGCTGAGTGTGGTGAAGACTTCCTCGTAAGCGAGGCGCACCGCCTCGTCGGCGGTGCGGCGGTCGCGTTCTGCCTGGAGTTGTTCATCTAGGCCCATGGCCGGTTCGGTCTCCGTCACCTGCAGAGTGTAGCAAAGCCGCCATCCCGATCAATTCCCGGCCAGAGCCGGGACGACCGGGCGGCGGCTGCGATGCGTCGGGGCATCGTCCGATCCGACAGGATCGGGCGCGTCCTACGAGGCGGAGTGACCCATTGCGCTGTGACCCATCTTGTCGTGCCCCATCTTGTCGTGACCCATCGCGTTGTGACCCATGGCGGTGCCGTGGCCCATCGCATTGTGGCCCATGGCGGTGGTGTGGCCCATCGCGCTCTGGTGGCTCATCGTGTCATGCCCCATCGCGCTGGTGGTCTGCGCCTGGGCGACGCCGGCGACGAGGCCGAGGGCAAGGGCGGTCGTGGCGAGAATGCGGATCATGGTGGTCTCCTCTGTCTGGGGGGCGGCGCCCCGGTCTGGTTTCTCGCGGACCGGTGATCGTCGTCCGCCCCGCAAACATGACCGGCCCGGCGCAGCCGATCCAATGCCGTTTGGTCATCGTTTCGATACCTCGACCCGGGCACGGCGGCGGGCGCATCACGGCGTCATCGCAACAACAGGCGAGGAAACCGACAATGCGCCGACACCGCCCCATCCACCCCCTGCCGCTACGCGTCATGCACTGGCTGAACGCGGTCGCCATCATCACGCTGATCGGCAGCGGCTGGGAGATCTACGATGCCTCTCCCTTCCTGCCCTTCACCTTCCCGCAATGGGCGACGATCGGGCAATGGCTGGGCGGGGCGATCGCCTGGCATCTCGCCGCGATCTGGCTGCTGATGCTCAACGGGCTCGCCTATCTCGCCTGGGGCACGGCGAGCGGCCATTTCCGCCGCAAGCTCCTGCCGGTGACGCCCCGCGCCGTGCTGCGCGACATCTGGGCCGCGCTGCGCCTGCGCCTGCCGCACGAGGTCGGCGTCTACAACGCGGTGCAGCGGCTGCTCTATCTCGGCGTCATCGCCCTCGGCATTCTCGCCGTGCTGTCGGGGTTGGCGGTCTGGAAGCCGGTGCAGCTCTGGTATCTCTCCGATCTGTTCGGCGGATTCTTCGATTCCCGCATCGTCCACTTCATCGCGATGGCCGGGATCTCCGCCTTCCTGATCGTCCACGTCCTGCTGGTCGCCCTGGTGCCGCGCGTCCTGCCCGCGATGATCACCGGCGGCCGCCTGCCCGATCCCCTCCCCAAGATGACCGAAGCCGCGGAGTAAGATCCATGAACACGCGCCTCAACCGCCGCGCCCTGCTCGGCCGCAGCCTCGCCTTCGGCGCCGCCGCCAGCCTCACCGGCTGCGACTACGACAACCTCAAACACCCCGACCTCGCCGACCGCGCGCTCACCGCGATGTCCCGCTGGAACGACGAGGTGCAGGCCGCGCTGTTCGATCCGCACACGCTGGCGCCGACCTTCCCGGCCTCCGCCATCACCCGGCCGCCGCGCTTCAACGCCTTCTACGGCATCGACCAGGCGCCCCGCGTCGATCTCGCCACCTGGCGCCTCGGCCTCACCGGCCGCATCGGCGACAAGCGGCCCTGGCGCCTCGCGGAGCTGCGCGCCCTGCCGCAGGAAAGCCAGATCACCCGCCTCGTCTGCGTCGAGGGCTGGCGGGTGGTCGGCCAGTGGGGCGGCGTGCCGCTCGGCCATTTCCTGCGGCGGGTCAATGCCGACCTGAAGGCGCGCTATGTCTCGTTCCACTGCGCCGACGGGTATTACGAGAGCATCGACATGGCCTCCGCCCTGCACCCGCAGACGATCCTGGCGCTCGACTTTCTCGGCGCGCCGCTCACCGCCCCGTTCGGCGCCCCGGTGCGGCTGCGGATTCCGACAAAGCTCGGCTACAAGAACCCGAAATCGATCGTCGCCCTCGGCGTCACCAACACCTTCCCCAGCGGCTACTGGGTGCGGCAGGGCTATAACTGGTTCGGCGGCTCCTGAGCGGCGGCGATGTGTTCGAGCACCACGCGCCGCGGTTCCTCCGGAGCCGCGGCGATCGCCTCGGCCAGCGCGCGCATCCGCCGGCGGGCGTCGTAAAGCTGGTCGAGCAGCGAGAGCACCACCGGCATCGCCTCCTCGTCCACCCGCAGATCGGCGGCGAGCTCGTGGATCAGCCGCACCCGCGCGATGTCGATGCCATGGAACAGCCAGAGTCCCTCCGCCCGCTCCGGCCGCACCCATTCCAGCGCCACCCAGCGTTCGAGATCCGCCCGGGCCAGCCCCGCCACCTCGGCGATCACGACATCGATCGTCACCCCGTCGCTCATGGCGGCACCTCCGTCTCCGTCATCCCGGCGCGCGGATCGGGCGTCTCCTCCGGCGTCCAGCCGCGCAGGAAGGTTTCCAGCGCCGGGTCAGACTTGCCAATCACAACGCGCAGCGTGGCATAGAGATCGCCCGCGGCGGCGGCGCCATGCGCCGGCACGCCGCGCCCGCGCAGCCGCAGCACCGTGCCGCTGTCCGAGCCCGCGGGAATCCGCATCCGCACCGCGCCGCCCGGCGTCGGCACCTCGACCTGCCCGCCCAGCACCGCCTCGGCCAGCGTCACCGGCAGATCGAGCCGGATATCCTGCCCTTCGCGGGTGAAGAAGCGATGCGGCGCCACGCTGACGCGGATCAGCGCATCGCCCGCCGGCCCGCCATTCCATCCCACCCCGCCCTTGCCGCGCAGGCGCAGCAGTTGCCCGTCCTCGGTGCCGGGGGGAATCCGCACGTCGAGCGTGCCGCCATCGGGCAGCGACAGCCGCCGCGTGCCGCCGACCACCGCCTCGACGAAGCCGATCGTCATCGAATAATGCCGGTCCTGCCCGCGCCCCGGCCCGCCGCGCCGTCCGCCGCCGCCACCGAACATCGAGCCGAACATCGCCTCGAGATCGTCGGTGGTCCAGGCGCCGCCGCCGCCGTAGCGCGCGCCCTCGCCGGTCTCGGCATAGTCGCGCCAGGTGCCGTGCCGCGCGCGTTCCTGCCCCTCGGCATCGATCTCGCCGCGGTCGAAGCGGGCGCGCTGATCGGCGTCGGACAGCAGATGATAGGCCGCCGAGACCTCCTTGAACCGCGCCTCGGCCGCCGCGTTGCCGGGGTTGAGGTCGGGATGATGGTCCTTCGCCAGCCGGCGATAGGCCCGCCTTATGTCATCCTGCCCCGCATCGCGCGCCACACCCAGAACGTCGTAAGGATCCTTCACTCTGCCTCATCCCGGAACAGCGTCGTCTGTCGCGATCAAAGCACGCCGCGGGACGGCTGTCAGCCGCCCCGCCCGGCGGGGCGCACGAGGCTCGCCTGCGGCCCGTCCCGCCCCTCGGCCACGGCGAGGCGCACATCATCGCCCACGCGCAGCCGCGCGAACCCGTTTCCGGCCACGCTGTTGCGGTGGAAATACACCTCGCGCCCGTCATCCGTCGCGATGAAGCCATAGTCGGCATCGGCGACGAACCGGACCACCTGACCATGGACCAGCGCCTCCTCATGGTGCTTCACCGCGTCGTCGAGCCGCCGCGCATGGTCCTCCAGCTTGCGTACCGCGGCATCGAACGCGTCGCGAACCGCGACATACGGATCCTCATGCGCGTGGTTCTCCGGGCTTTCCCGGTTGATCACGATATCGCCCCGCGGCACCGCGATCTCGATCCGTGCGCGGTAGAGCTTGCCCTTGTGGTGATGCCGGTGCGGCGCCTCGATGATGACATGGCAGCGCAGGATCCGCGCCTCGAACCGGCTCAGCGCCTCCGCCTTCTCGCGGATGCGCGCCTCGAGCGCGGGGGAACGGTCGATGTCCTTGAAGGTGATCTGCAGCGGCACGGTCATTGCGACTTCTCCTTGGCTCTTGCCTGTCACATGAACAGCCTAGGCCTTCATCCGCCCGCCGCATTGACCGACGTCAAGACGCGTCCGCCATTCCCAATCTTTCGTTAAGGATTTTCTGTTTCCCTGCGCGCAGTGCACAGACATCGGGAGTATGGCGTGCTTCACAAGCTTTCGATTCGTCATCAATTCGCGGCGATCGGCCTTTTCGGTATCACCATGACGATTGCCGCCCTGGTGATCAGCCTGCTCGGCGCCTATCACCTCGAACTGAACGCGAAGAAGGCGGAAGTCCGCACCCTGGTGAACAATGCCGTCGCCCTCACCGGCTCCTTCGTCCGCCTCGCCAAATACGGCGCCCTGACCGAAGACCAGGCGCAGGGCCTGGCTCTCGAGATTCTCGGCGCCGCCAGGTTCGATCACGGCAACTACTATTTTGTGGACGACAAGGACGGCACGATCATCCAGCACGCCAACAAGGCCCTGATCGGCACGAACCGCAGCAACACCAAGGATGCCTACGGCACCTACATCATCCGGCCGATGCTGAAGGCGGCACTGGCGGGCCACCCGATCTTCCACGAATACTACATCCCGAAGGCCGGCTCGAAGACGCCCGAGGCCAAGATTTCCTACATGGCCAAGGTGCCCGGGTGGAACTGGGTGATCGGCACCGGCATGTATGTCAGCGACCTGCGCACCTCGTTCTGGAGCAACGTTGCCCGTTTCGTCGGCATCTTCGTACCGGTCTTCCTGCTCTTCCTGGTCGCGATGTATTTCATCCAGCGCAACATCGCCGGAATCCTGAAGGCCATGACCGGTGCGATGGCGCGGCTCTCGAAGGGCGACCTGAAGGCGGAGGTGCCCTATGTCGCGCGCGCCGATGAAATCGGCGGCATGGCCCGGGCCGTCGAGGTCTTCAAGGCGGCAGGCATCGAGAAAGCCAGGCTCGAAGCCGAGGCGGCCGCTTCACGCGCGGCGCGCGAGGCCGAGGCCGCACGAAGCGCGGCCGAGCGCGAACAAGCGGCGCAGCAACTCGCTTTCGTCGTCGAATCCATCGCGACCGGCCTTGAGAACCTCGCTGCCGGGCGAATTACCTATCGCCTCAACACGTCCTTCGCCGCCGAATACGAACGCCTGCGCACCGATTTCAACGCGGCGATGGAGAGGCTTCAGGACACGATGCGGGTGATCGCCGCGAACACCTCGGCAATCCGCTCCGGCACCGGCGAAATCGCCGCCGCCGCCGACGATCTGGCGCGGCGCACCGAACACCAGGCCGCAACGATCGAGGAAACCGCCGCCACTCTCAGCGAAATCACCGAAACCGTCAGCGGCACCGCAACCCATGCCGCCCATGCGCGCGAGGCCGTCAGTGCCGCCATGGCGGATGCCGGGCGCGGAGGCGCCGTTGTCGCCCGCGCCGTGGCCGCCATGGGCGAAATCGAGACCTCCGCCGAGCAGATCGGCAACATCATCGGCGTGATCGACGAAATCGCCTTCCAGACCAATCTCCTTGCGCTGAACGCCGGCGTCGAGGCGGCCCGCGCGGGCGATGCCGGGCGCGGCTTCGCGGTCGTCGCCTCCGAGGTGCGGGCGCTGGCCCAGCGCTCGGCCGATGCGGCGAAGGAAATCAAGGCGTTGATCTCGAAATCGAACCAGCAGGTCGCCGCCGGCGTCGATCAGGTCGGGCAGACCGGCAAGGCGCTGGAACGCATCGTGGCCCAGATCGCCGAGATCAACCAGGTCGTCAGCGACATCGCCAGCGGCGCGCAGGGCAATTCCGCCCGCCTGCTCCAGGTCAACGATGCCGTGAGCCAGATGGACCAGGCGACCCAGCAGAATGCCGCGATGGTCGAGGAGTCGACCGCGGCAAGCCACAACCTGGCGCGTGAGGTCAAGCAGCTCGCAGCCCTGATCCACCGCTTCGATATCGAGGAGTCTGCTCCGGCACCGGTGCGCTCTCCGGCTCCGGCCGAACGGCCGGCCGCGGCACCGCCCGCCCGGCGCATGCCGGAACCGACCATGGCCGATGAAGGCTGGGAGGAGTTCTGAGGCGAAGCCGCGCCATCACGCCTCGGCGCGCGGCGCATATCGCGCCAACGCGGCCGACCGGCGCATCACCGCGCGCGCGTCCCCCGCGTGGATGACGCCGAGAGCCTCGGCCTGCAGCAGCAGATTGCCAGAGGTCGTCGCCTCCACCGGCCCGGCCACGACCTCGAGCCCCACCGCATCGGCGATCGCCTGATTGAGCAGCGCCATGCGCGAGCCACCGCCGACGACATGCACGGTCCGGCTCCGCCGGTCCGCCACCCGGTCGACCATGCGCAGGGTGCGGGCGATCGCCTCGCCCAGGCTGTTCAGGATCACCCGCGTCGTCGCCGCCTCGCTATCGGGCGCGCGTCGTCCGTGCGCCGCGCACCAGCGCGCGATGCGCGCCGGCATGTCCATCCCCGGCTGCAGGAACAGCGGGTCCTCGGCGTCGATCACGGTGTCGGTCGCGACCTTTTCCGCCGCCGCCAGTAGCGCCTCGATCGGCGGATCGCCCCAGCCGCGCATCGATTCCTGCAACAGGAACAATCCGCTCGTGTTGCGCAGCAGCCGCGTCGTGCCCCGCACGCCCTGCTCGTTGGTCACGTTCGCCTCCCGCGCCGCCGCGGTCAGCACCGGCGCCGTCACCTCGATGCCGGTCAGGCACCAGGTCCCGCTCGAGACGTAGCTCCAGGGCAGATCGTCCGCCGCCGGAATCGCGGCGACGGCACTCGCGGTATCATGCGTCGCCGGGGCCACCACCACGGCGCCCTGCAGCCCTGTATCCGCCGCGATCTCCGGCAGCAGCGGACCCAGGACCGTTCCGGGCTCCACCAGTTCCGGAAACATCGCGGGATCGAACCCCGCCGCGGCGATCAGCGCCTCCGCCCAGCCGCGACGCACCGGATCGTAGAGCTGGGTCGTGCTCGCATTGGTATGCTCGGCGACGATCCGGCCGGTGAGCCAGAAGTTCAGCAGGTCGGGCAACATCAGCAGATGTGCCGCATGGTCGAACAGGCGGGGCGCATCCCGCCGCGCCGCGACAAGCTGCGGCAAGGTGTTGATCGGCAGGAACTGGATGCCCGTGGCGGCATAGATCGCCTCGCGCGGCAGCCGCGGCGCGATCAGGTCATAGGCCCCCGCGGTCCGCTCGTCGCGGTAGCAATGCACCATGCCGAGCGGCACCCGGTCGGCATCCAGCAGCGCGTAATCGACGCCCCAGGTCGTCACGCCGAGACTGGCGACCGCCCCCCCGCGCGCGATCTTGCGCAGTCCGTCCCGGATTTCCTGCCACAGCCGCAGCACATCCCAGTAGAGATGCCGGCCGAGGCGCACCGGCCGGTTCGGAAACCGGTGGACGATCTCGAAATCCAGAACGCCCTCCGTGACCGCGCCGCAGGCGACGCGCCCGCCGGAAGCGCCGAGATCGATCGCGACGTGGCGCGGCGCCTCAGCGGACATAGGCCGCCGGCACGCCGCCATCGACGGTCAGCACGCCGCCGGTCGTCTTCGCCGAAAGGCCGGAGGCGAAGAAGAACACGGCCTCGGCCACATCCTCCGGCAGAATGTTCACCTTCAGCGTGGTGCGCGCGCGGTAATGCGCTTCCAGCTCGTCATCGCTGATGCCATAGGTCGCGGCGCGATCCGCCCGCCAGGCGGAATTCCAGATCGAGGATCCGGCCAGCACCGCGTCCGGCAACACCGTGTTCACCCGGATCCCGGCGCCGCCGCCCTCCTCGGCGAGGCAGCGGGCCAGGTGCAGTTCCGCCGCCTTCGCCGCCGAATAGGCACCGGCATTGCGCCCGGCCGCGACCGCGTTCTTGCTGGCGACGAACACCAGCGACCCGCCGCCCGCCTGCGCGCGCAGGATGCGGAAGGCCGCGCGGGCGACGAGGAAGTAACCGGTCGCGAGAATGTCGAACTGCACCTGCCAGTCCGCGAGGCTGGTCTCCTCGATCGGCGCGCTGCGGCTGATCCCCGCGTTGTTCACCACGACATCGACGCCGCCATAGGCCAGCACCGTCTCCTCGAACGCCGTGCCGACGGCGGCCTCGTCGGTCACGTCCACGCTCGCCGCCATCGCCCGCCCCGCGCCGCGCGCCGCCACGATGGCGCCGGCGACCTGCGCGGCCCCCTCGCCATTGCGGTCGGCGATGACGACATGCGCGCCGTCGCGCGCGAGCCGCGCCGCCACCGCGCGGCCGATGCCGCTCGCAGCACCGGTCACCAAGGCGACATGCCCGTCCAGCGGCTTCGGCGGCGGCTTGCGCGAAAGTTTGTAGAGCTCGAGCGGCCAGTATTCGATGGCGTAGCTTTCCGCATCGCTCAGCGTCTCGAAACCGCCGACGCTGCCGGCATGCCGCATCACCGCGATCGCCCGGCGATAGAGCTGGCGCGAGACCTCGGCAGCTCCGATATCGGCGCCCGAGGTCACCATGCCGAGGCCCGGAACCAGCACGATGCGCGGATACGGCGCCGCCATGCGGTCGCCCACCGCCGCATGCGCCGCGAAATACGCCTTGTAGGCGTCGGCGAATTGGGCGATTCCGGCCTTCGCCGCGGCCAGCAGCGCCGCCGTGTCCCGCTCCGGCGTCCAGTCCAGCACCAGCGGCACCCGCTTGGTGTGGACCAGATGATCGGGACAAGCGGCGCCGCGCATCGCAAGGTCGCGGCATGCGGCGGCGCCGACGAACTCCAGCACCTCGTCATCATCGTCGACGCGCAGCACCACCTTCCGCCCGTCGCCCAGCACGCCGGCCATCGCGCCGCGCAACGCGGGCAGCAGGGCGGCGAACAGGTCTTGCCGGCGCGCCGCCGCCGCGGCCTCCACCCGCGCCGCCCCGAACGGCGCATCCGTGGCGCGGGCCGCAAGCCAGGCCTCCGCCTCCTCGATCACCGCGATCGTCTTCGCGTAGCATTCCGCCGAGGTCTCGCCCCAGGTGACCAGCCCGTGCTTGCCCATCACCACGCAGTCGAGCCCCGGATTGTCGCGCACCGCCGCGCCGATCATGCGCGAGAGCGAGAAGCCCGGCCGCACATACGGCACCCAGGCCGCGCGCGCGCCGAAGATCTCGCGCATCAGTTCCTCGCCGCGCGGCGAACAGGCGATCGAGATGATCGCGTCGGGATGGGTGTGATCGACATGCGGCGCCGGCACGAAGGCGTGCAGCAGCGTCTCGATGCTCTGCCGCGGCCGTCCGGGCTCGAACACGGTGCGTTCGAGATAGGCGGTCATCTCCTCATCCGACATCTCTTCGCGCGCGAACAGCGGGTCGATCTCGTCGAGCTTCAGCGCGGCGAAATCGGTCTCGTTTATGCTGCCGAGATCGCTGCCCGATCCCTTCACCCAGAGCACCCTTGTCTTCCGGCCAAGGTGATCGGTCTCGACCGATTTCACCGAGGTATTGCCGCCGAAGATGTTGACGATGCGGCGGTCGGCGCCGAGCAGGCGGGAGCGGTGCGCCAGCGCGGCGAGCCCCTCGCCGGCGGGCGGCGACGAGGCGGCCCAGCCTGCGCATCGTTTATCGGGCACGCGGCCCAGAACGTCCTTCATCGGCTCTCTCCTCAGTCCCCATAGCCGCTGGCGGCGGCGGCAGTGCCGCGGTCGCGGCGGATCTCGCGCAGATACGACCCGTCGCGATGCGCCATCACCGGATCCTCCGGGAGGTTGCGCCGGCGCCGCCAGCCGGCGAGCAGCGGGCGCACATCGGTGCGGAACGCCTCCATGACGATGCGATGCGCGCCCAGCACGTCCCCCGCTTCCTGGGCAGCGGCCAGTGCTGCGCGATCGATCAGCAGCGCCTTCGCATAGGCCTCCTGGCAGTTCAGCACGCTCAGGATCATGCCCTCGATCTTTTCCTCGATGTTGAAGCTCTGATCGATCATGTATGAAACCGTCCGGGCGCAGGCGGCGGTGCCCGTGTCCGCATCCGCCTCGGCGGCGACGAGCTCGGCATAGATCAGGAACAGTTCGAGCGGATTGACCGAGCCGACGATCAGGTCGTCATCGGCATAGCGGCGGGCGTTGAAGTGGAAGCCGCCGAGCTTGCCCTCGTCGAGCAGCACGGCGACGATCGATTCGATGTTCACGCCCTGCGCGTGATGGCCGAGATCGACCAGCACCGCCGCCTGCGGCCCGATCGCCCTGGCATGGGCGAGCGCCGCGCCCCAGTCGGCCAGATCGGTATAGTAGAAGGCGGGCTCGAAGAACTTGTATTCGATCAGCATGCGCGCGCCCTTGGGCAAGAGTGCCGCGCAGGCTTCGAGCCCGCCGCGCAGCCGCCGCCGGCGGGCGCGGAAATCGTCCTGCCCGGCATAGTTGGTGCCATCAGCGAACCACAGGCTGAGATCGGTCGAACCCGTCGCCTTCATGATCGCGATGCATTCCTCGAGATGCGCCGCCGCCTTCGCCCGTACCGCCGCCTGCGGGTGGGTGAGCGAGCCGAGGCGGTAGTCGTCGTCCTGGAACAGGTTCGGATTGATCGCGCCGATGCCGATCCCGCGCGATGCCGCGAAGCGGCCGAGCGCCGCCGGATCGTCCACGCGGTCCCAGGGAATGTGCAGGGCGACGCGCGGCGCGATGCCGGTCTGCCGGTGCACCTCGGCGGCATCCTCGATCTTTTCCCACACGCTGCGGGCCGCGCCCGGCAGCGGGAACGTCTTGAACCGCGAGCCGGTATTGCCGAACGCCCAGCTCGGCGTCTCGATCGCCTGCGCATCGAGCCGCGCCATCACTGCTTCCTGGTCCATGTGTCCTCCCTGCGCCGCCGGCGCGTTCACACCGCGACGATCACCCTGATGTCGGCTGCCTCGAGCGCCGCCATGTCCGCATCCGCCGGCGGCCGGTCGGTCACCAGCACGTCGATCTCGTCCATCGCCGCGATGGTCGCGAGCGCGCGGCGGCCGAATTTCGATGAATCCATCAGCGCCACGGTCATCGCGCCGGAACGCAGCATGGCGCGCTTCGCCCCCACTTCCGGCAGATGCGAGTCGGTCAGCCCCAGCGCGGCATGAAAGCCGCGCGCCGAAAAGAACACCTTGTCCGGATGCAGGCGCGACATCGATTCCTCGAACAATACCCCGGTGAACGAGCGGGCGGGCCCGTGGAACGCGCCGCCCACCATCACGAAGGGCACAGCACTCGCGGCCAGCGCATTGGCGGCGTCGAGCCCGGAGACGATCGCCGACACGTTCCGGTCATGCACCATGCGCACGAGGGCGAGCGCCGTGGTCGAGGCATCGAAGGCGACGGTGTCGCCCGGCGCGATGAGCGACAGCGCCGCGCGGGCGATCGCCGTCTTCGCCTCGGTGTTGCGGGCGGCCCGCAGCTGGTGGCTGATCTCCTCGCCCATCCGCTCGCGCAGCCGCGCGCCGCCGCGCACGCGCTCCATCAGCCCCTGGTCGACCAGCGCGTCGAAATCGCGCCGGATCGTCATTTCGTGAACCCCGAACTCCGCTGCGAGATCGCGCACACGCACCACGCCGCCGCCGAGCGAACGGCGCAGGATGTCCTGCTGGCGCTCCGAAGCCGGAATGTCCTGGCGTTGCGTTTCGCTCATCCTGCTGTTTGAAATCCCTGACAATCTAACATCATCATGTGCACTATAAGATCATCGCCGTTCAAGAATATCAAGGCTTGAGCATGAATTTTTCGATCTCGAATATTGCACCGCACCAAATCGGCACGAAACTCAGAAATGACTTGACAGATTTATGTGCGCCGATGTTTGCTACATGTGACATCTGGTCGGGCCGTCAATCCGGCGCCGGCCGGGAACGTCGTGGTCCAAGAAACAGAAAGGAAACGCCAATGACCCTCGCGGCCCGACTCCGCCACCAGACCGCCTTCCGGCTCGGCCTCGGCCTCGCCGGCGCGATGATCATCGCCGCCGGCGCGACGCCGGCCCGCGCCGCCGAGCCGACCATCGCCTTCGTGCCCAAGCTGATCGGCATCACCTATTTCACGGCGATGAAGCAGGGGCTGGATCAGGCCGGGAAGAAGTTCGGCGCGCACATCATCTACCAGGGGCCGACCACGGCCTCGGTCTCCGGCCAGTCGGAAATCGTGCAGAGCCTGATCAACAAGCACGTCACCGCGGTCGGCGTTTCCGCCAACAGCCCGACCGCGCTCGAGGCGCTCGCGAAGCAGGCGAAGGCAAAGGGAATCCTGTTCTATTCGAGCGACTCCCAGGTCGAGGGGCCGGATGTCGCCCTGCGCGTGCAGCAGACCAGCAACAAGGCGCTGGCCGACACGGTGGTCGACCAGCTCGCCAAGACGATCGGCGGCAAGGGCGATGTCGCCTTCGTCTCCGGCGGGCCGACCGCGACCAACCTGAACGCATGGATCGCGCTGATGAAGCAGCGCCTCGCCGCGAAATACCCGCAGATCAAGCTCGTCTCGGTCCAGTACGCCGGCGAGGACATCAACAAGGCGACGCAGGTCACCGGCCAGTTGCTGTCGGCCTATCCGCACCTGAAGGGCGTGGTCGGCATCAATTCGACCGCGGTGCCCGGCGCCGCCCAGGCGGTGCTGCGCGCCGGCCTCAGCGGCAAGGTCGCCGTGACCGGCATCACCGACCCGAACAGCATCCGCCCCTTCATCCTCGACGGCACGGTGAAGAGCGTGGTGCTGTGGAACCCGATTTCGCTCGGATACCTCACCGGCTGGGGCGTGATCCAGGAGCTGGAGCACAAGCCGTTCAAGGCGGAAAACACGGTGCCCGGCCTGAAGCAGAAGGTGAAGTATTTCCCGAAGACCCACACGCTGCTGCTCGGCAATCCGATGGTCATCACCAAGGCCAATGTGAGCATGAATTTCTGAGGCCGGGATGCCCACGCCGTCCTCACCCCGGGTCGAGGTCTCGGGAATCCGCAAGCGCTTCGGCGGTGTGACGGCGCTGGGCGGCGTCGATCTCTCGATTGGGCGGGGCGAGGTGCATGCCCTGCTCGGCGAGAACGGCGCCGGCAAGTCCACCCTGATCCGCGTTCTCACCGGCGCGATCATGCCCGACGAGGGCGAGATCCGGATCGACGGCGCGCCCCGCCGCTTCGCCCACCCGCGCGACGCGCAGGCGGCCGGGATCGCCGCGGTCTACCAGGAGCCGATGATCTATCCGCACCTGACGGTGCTGGAAAACATCTTCACCGGCAACGAGATCGCCTCCGCCGCCGGCATCGTGCGCCGGCAGGAGATGGCCGAGGCCGCGCTCCCCTGGTTCGACCGGCTGGAACTCGACCCCGCCCTGCTGCACCGCCGGATGGGCGAACTCAGCCTCGGCTATCAGCAGCTCGTGCTGATCGCCAAGGCGCTGGTGCAGGACGCGCAGGTGATCATCTTCGACGAACCGACCTCGATCCTGTCCCAGGCGGAGACCGACCGGCTGTTCACCATCATCGGCCGGCTGCGCGCCGACGGCCGCTCAATCGTCTACATCACCCATCGCCTCGACGAGATCCGCCGGATCTCCGACCGCGTGACGGTGCTCACCGATGGCCGCGTCACCGGCAGCGCGGCGGCGGACGATCTCGACGAGGAGCGCCTGCTCGACCTGATGGCCGGCAAGGCGCATCGCGATTACGGCAAGCCGCGCGAGGACCGGCGGATCGCCAACGATGCCGATCCCGCCCTCAGGATCGAGAAACTGACCAGGGCGGGACTTTATGACGGCGTGGACTGGTCGATCCCGCCGGGCACGGTCACCGGCGTCTACGGGCTGGTCGGCTCCGGCCGCAGCGAAGTGGCCCTCGCCGCGTTCGGCGCGCTCCCCGCCGACAGCGGCCGGGTCCTGCTGCACGGCCGGCCGATCAGCCCGCGCGATCCGGCGCAGGCCATCGCCCTCGGCATCGGCTACCTGCCGGAGGATCGCAAGCTGCAGGGCATCTTCGCCACCAAGCCCCTCGAGGCGAACCTGACCGTCAGCACGCTCGACCGTTTCCTCCGCGCCGCGATGAGGCTCGATTTCGCCGCCCTGCGCGGCGAGGCGGCGCGGCTGATCGCCCATTACCGGATCAAGGCGCGGGACGAGACGGTGGCGATCGGCACGCTCTCGGGCGGCAACCAGCAGAAGGCGCTGTTCGCCCGCTGGGCAGGGCAGTCCCTGAAGGTGCTCATCCTCGACGAGCCGACCCGCGGCATCGACATCGGCACCAAGGCCGAGATTCACGACTTCATCCGCAGCCTCGCCGCCGGCGGCCTCGCCGTCGTCGTGATCTCGTCGGACCTGCCGGAGGTTCTGGCGGTCAGCGACCGGGTGATCGTGATGCGGCGGGGCTCGGTCGTGCAGGTCGCCGAAGGCGAGGCGATGCAGGCCGAGACGATCCTCGCCGCCGCCGTCGGCGCCGCCGCGCGCGCGGCCTGACCCGGCGGCCCGGCGCAAGATGCAGGAAACGGACGCAAAACGCATGTCAGTCGACAACCCGGCGGGAACGCCGCGGACGATCGGGGCGTTCGGCCCCGCCCCCACCACCGGCCGCCCCGCCCCGCGGCCGCCGCGCGACTACCTGCCGCGCGGCCGCGAGGGGCTGCTGCTGGTCACGCTCGCGATCCTCGTGCTCGCGGCCGGATTCGGCTCGCACGGCGCCTTCTGGAGCCGGGTCAATCTCGACAATCTCCTGGTCGGCAGCGCGATCACGCTGATCCCGGCGATCGGCATGACCGTGGTGATCCTCACCGGCGGGATCGACGTCTCGACCGGCTCGATGCTCGGCCTCTGCACCGCGATCGGCGGCACCTGCTTCGCCGCCGGCTGGAGCATCGCCGCGACGATCCCGGTCTTTCTCCTCTCCGGCGCCGCCTTCGGCCTGATCAACGCGCTGCTGATCATCAACGGGCGCATCCCGCCGGTGATCGCGACGCTGGGCACGCTGAGCATCTACCGCATGTTCGTCTTCATCGTGCTCGGCGGCAACTGGATCACCCAGATTCCGCCGGCGCTGACGATGATCTTCGTGGTCGACCACCTGGCCTTCCTGCCGGTGGTCGCCGTCATCGCCCTCGTCCTGCTCGCCGCCGGCATGGTCTTCCTGCGGTATTTCCGCTGGGGCCGGCACGTCTACGCGCTCGGCAACAACGAGGAGGCCGCACGCCTCGCCGGAATCAAGCCCGAGCGGATCAAGCTCGCCGCCTATGTGATGCTCGGCCTGCTCACCGGCCTCGCGGCCCTGCTCACCCTCGGCCAGAGCCCGATGGCGCAGACATCGACGGGCAGCGGCTTCGTGCTGCAGGTGATCGCCGCCGTCGTGCTCGGCGGCACGGCGCTGAGCGGCGGCCGCGGCACGCTGCTCGGCACGCTGCTCGGCACGCTCATCGTGCAGGTCGTCGATGACGCGATCGTGCTGCTGCACATCCAGCCCTTCTGGGGCGGCGTCGCCCTCGGCGCGGTGATCCTGGCCTCGATCGGCGCCGGCGCGAAACGCGAAGCGATGGAGACACGCTGATGCACGCTTCCGGCTTCGAACGAACCCGCCCCGTCCTGCTGCTCGCCATGGCGGTGCTCGCCCTTCTCGGCTTCGCCATCGGCCACCCCGCGATCCTCTCCGGCGCCAATCTTTCGAGCATGGCGGTGTTCGGCGTCGAGATCGGCATGATCGCCCTCGGCCAGACCTTCGTGATCTGCGGCGGCGATACCGGGATCGATCTGTCGGTCGGCGCGACGATGGCGCTCTCCCAGGTGATTCTCGGCCGCCTGCTGCATGGCGGCCTGCCCTGGCCGGTGGCGGTCGGCGGCGCGCTGGCGTCCGGCCTGGCGCTCGGCGGGGTGAACGCCGCGGCGGTCAGCCGCTTCCGCATCCCGCCGATCATCGCGACCCTCGCCACGCTGTTCGCCTATGACGGGCTCGCGCTGGTGGTCACCGGCGGGGTGAATATCGACCTGACGAAATCGCCGCCCGCCTTCCTCGCCATCGGCCAGGGCACGCTGGCCGGCCTGCCCTTCCAGCTGCTGGCGCTCTACCTGCCGCTGCTCGCCGTCTTCGCCTTCGTCCAGCACGGCACACGCTACGGCCGCGCCCTCTACCTCACCGGCACCAACGACCGCGCGGCGACGCTCGCCGGCGTGCGCGTCGCGCGGGTCCGCGGCTGGGCCTATGTCGCCGCCGGGCTGGTCGCGGCGATCGCCGGCGTCGTCAGCGCCGCCCGGCTCGGCACCGCCCGGCCCGACGCCGGCGCGCAGGCGAACCTGATCAGCATCGCCATCGTCGTGCTCGGCGGCACCGGCATTTTCGGCGGCACCGGATCGGTGATCGGCACGGCGATGGCGACCGTCGTCATCGCCATCGTCGATTACGGCCTGAGCTACAACGACTTCAACCCGATCTATCAGGCCGGCGTGATCGGGACGATCCTGATCGCGGTCATCCTGATCGAAACCCCATTCGTCGCCTGGCGCGCCCGCCGCCCCCGCGCCTGAACGCGAGACGCAGCGCCCGATGGAACAGATCGCCTTCCGCATGCAGCTCGACCCCGCGCAGGCGGCGGAATACGAGCGCCGCCACGACGAGATCTGGCCCGAACTCGTCGCCGCGCTGAAGGATGCCGGGATCAGCGATTACAGCATCTTCCTCGACCTGTCGGACGGCTCGCTCTTCGCCGTGCTGCGCCGCCGCCCCGGCCATGCGATGGACGCGCTGCCCGAACAGGCGGTGATGCGACGCTGGTGGCAGGCGATGGCCGACATCATGCGGACCAACCCGGACGCCTCTCCCACCGCATCGCCGCTGCGCCGCGTCTTCCACCTGCCCTGAAGCCGGCGGCCGACCCGGAGCGCGTTAAGCGTTTCTTCAGACATTCGGCTTAGAACCAGCCGGGGCCGACCAGCGGCAGCGGAAGCCATGTTAGTATTATTTATCAAATTCAAAGCACTATGCGGCGACCGGCGCGGCAATATCGCGATCATCACCGCGCTTGTATCCCTGACCCTGATCTTCATCCTCGGCATGGGGATCGATTACGGCCTCGCGATCGACCGCAAGTCGCAGATGGAATCCTATGCCGACGCCGCGGCCCTCGCCGCCGTCACCCCCGCGATGGTCGCCGCCGGCCAATCCTCCGCCATCACGACGGCCCAGAACGTCTTCAACGCGCAGGCCCTCACGATGACCGGCGTGACCTACAACGCCAACGACGTCACCGTGTCGATCGCCACCAGCGGCGACAAGCGCACCGCGACGGTGCAATACCAGGCCCAGTCGCAAGCCATGCTGCCGGATGTGATGGGGTTCGGTTCCATCAAGATCGGCGGCCAGGCCACGGCGACGACGACGATCGCCCCGAACATCGACTTCTATCTCCTGCTCGACGACTCCCCCTCGATGGCGATCGCCGCCACCCAGAGCGGCATCAACACGATGGTCGCCAACACGACGGCGCAGGGCGGTTGCGCCTTCGGCTGCCATGAAGAGAACCCCTCCGCCGACAAACTCGGCAATCCCTACGGCGAGGACAATTACGCCCTCGCCCGCAGCCTCGGCGTGACCTTGCGGATCGACATGCTCCGCCAGGCCACGCAGGACCTGATGACGACGGCGCAGACGACCGAAACCCAGAAGGGCACCACCTACCGGATGGCGATCTACACGTTCGACATCGGGCTGAACACGATCGGCAACCTCACCTCCGACCTTTCCCAGGCCCAGACCGAGGCGGGCAACATCCAGCTGCTGGAAGTCTACTCCAACAACTGGCTGACCCAGAACGACTACAATGACGACGAGGACACCAATTACGACACCGCCCTGAACGGCATCAACGCGATCATGCCCAACCCGGGAAACGGCACCGGTGCCGCCGGCGACACGCCGCAGGAAGTGCTCTTCTTCGTGACGGACGGCGTCGAGGACGAGGACGTCAACGGCAACCGCCAGCAATCCCTCCTCAACACCGACCTCTGCACCGCCATCAAGAACCGGGGGATCAGGATCGCGGTCCTCTACACAGAATACCTGCCGCTGCCGACCAACAGCTGGTACAACACCTACATCGCGCCGTTCCAGAACAGCATCGCGCCAACCCTTCAGCAATGCGCCTCGCCCGGCCTCTATTTCGAGGTGAAATCCGGCGGCGACATTTCTGCCGCGATGTCCGCGCTGTTCCAGACGGCCGTGCAATCCTCCTATCTGTCGAGTTAGCGGAGCGATATCGTGCTCCGAAAGACGAGACGCGCCCCGAAGACCGGAAGATTCAAGCTGCCGGCCCGGCTCAGAACCCTGCTCGGCGATGGCCGGGCGGTCGCCGCCGTCGAATTCGCGCTCGTCGCGGCCCCCTATTTCGCCTTGCTGTTCGCCATCATCGAGGCCGGGCTGATCTTCTTCACCCAGGAAGTGCTGCAGAACGCGACAAACGACACGGCACGCCTGATCATGACCGGGCAGGCGCAGTCATCCGGCATGACCGCGCAGCAATTCCTTCAGGACGTCTGCACCGACGGTGTGCCCCTGATCACCTGCGCCAATCTCAACGTCAACGTACAGACCTTCCCGTCCTTCAACGCCATCACGCAGGTCAATCCGCTGACAAGCGGCAACTTCAATACGTCATCGCTGAGTTACAGCCTTGGCGGCCCCGGCGACATCGTGATGGTTCAGGTCTTCTACCAGCTGCCGGTCATGGCCAGCCTGCTGAATTTCAGCTTCGCGACGATGAACGGCAACTATCGCCTGCTGCAGGCAACAGCGGTCTTCCGAAATGAACCCTACTGACGGCAAGAGCGGCGCATGCACATGGGCACGACGCATCCTGCGCCGTCTCACCGCCGCGTCCCAACGCCGCCGCGCGGGTGTGGCGGCGGTCGAGTTCGCCCTCGTTCTGCCCGTGCTCCTGCTGTTCTTCTTCGCGACGACCGAGCTGGAACAGGCGGTGATCGTCAACCAGCTCGTCTCGCAAACGGGTTCGACCATCACCAACATCGTCTCGCAATACACCAGCATCAGCGCGAGCACGCAGCTTCCGGACATCTTCTCCGCCGCGTCGCAAATCCTCGCCCCCTACCCCGCATCGCCAGCCCAGATCGTCGTCAGCTGCATCTCGATCGACGATGATGGCGATGCCAGGGTCGCCTGGAGCGAGGCCTCGAACGCCACTGCGCTGCAACAGGGTCAGGTCGTCACCGTCCCGACCTCACTCGACGTGCCGAATACCAGCGTCATCCTCGGACAGGTCGATTACGCGTTCGAGCCGACGCTCGATTTTCTCAAGCTCGGCCCGTTCCATCTCCAGTCCTCCGTCTACATGCTGCCCCGCAATTCCTCGACGATCAGCTTGGTGCCGTAAACGACGCAGGGTCATCGCCTTCGGCGGGCAGATCCGGCAACTCATCAGGCCGTTCCCGGCTTCCGAAACGCCACCGCCGGCAACCGCGCTGGCATGGCACGGTCACGGCCGGAATGAGTGCCGCAGGCGGGACGACCCGCGGCACCCAGACCCACTCAGGACAGGTGATGCACCTCCTGCAGGCCATAGACGGGCGTTGGAATGCCGACCTGCCGCGCTTTCAGCTGGAGGGCGAGATACAGCGAATAATGGCGTGACTGGTGGAGATTGCCGCCGTGGAACCAGAGGTTTTGCTGCTGCGTCGGCTTCCACATGTTGCGCTGCTCGCCTTCCCAGGGGCCGGGGTCCTTCGGCGTGTCGGAACCGAGGCCCCAGACCTTGCCGACCTTGTCGGCGACCTCCTGGCTGATCAGATCGGCGGCCCAGCCGTTCATCGAGCCATAGCCCGTGGCGTAGACGATTAGATCGGCCGGGAGTTCCTCGCCATCCGCCATCCTCACGCCGGTTTCGGTGATCTCGTCGACCCCGACGCCGCTCTTGAGCTTGATGCTGCCGTCGATGACCAGGTCACAGGCGCCGACATCGATATAATAGCCCGAGCCGCGGCGGAGATATTTCATGAACAGGCCTGAATCGTCCGCGCCGAAATCGAGCATGAAGCCGGCCTTTTCGAGGGCGGCATAGAAATCGGCGTCCTTTTCGCGGATCGCGTCATAAACCGGGATCTGGAACTCGTGCATGATCCGGTAGGGCAGCGATGCGAAGATCATGTCCGCCTTGCGGGTGGTCACGCCATTGGCGACCGCCCTCTCGGAATAGAGCTCGCCGAGGCCGATCTCCATCAGCGAATCCGAGCGGACGATATGCGTGCTGGAGCGCTGGACCATGGTGACGTCCGCACCATGCTCCCAGAGGGCGGCGCAGATGTCGTGCGCCGAGTTGTTGGCGCCGATGACCACGACCTTCTTGCCCGCATAGGCATCGGGCCCCGGGTGCCGGGAGCTGTGGTGCTGCTCGCCGCGGAAGCGGTCCATGCCCTTGAACTGCGGGATATTCGGCTTGCCCGACATGCCGGTGGCGAGGACGAGTTGGGTCGGACGGAGCTCGATCTCCTCGCCATCGCGATCGACGACGACACGCCAGGTGCCGCTCGCTTCATCGAAGGCGGCGCTCTTCGCAGTGGTTCTGGTCCAGTAATTGATCTCCATGACCTTGGTGTACATTTCCAGCCAGTCGCCGATCTTGTCCTTGGGCGCGAAGACCGGCCAGTTGGCGGGGAAATCGATATAGGGCAGGTGGTCGTACCAGACCGGATCATGCAGGCAGAGCGACTTGTAGCGCTTGCGCCACTGGTCGCCCGGCCGGTCGTGCCTGTCGATCACGATGGCGGGCACGCCGAGCTGGCGCAGCCGCGCGCCAAGCGCGATGCCCCCCTGCCCGCCGCCGACGACGAGGACATAAGGCTGGGTTTCGTAGCCGAGCGTGCGGGCTTCCTCCTCGCGCCTTTCCTGCCAGCTCTGCCGGCCGCGGCGGACGCCGTGCTCGGCGCCCATTGGCCGGCGGATGCCCTTGGGCTCCTCGTGGCCCTTGAGTTCGGCGAGGGTGGTGAGCAGCGTCCAGGCCTTGCCGTCCTGCAGGCGGAGCAGCCCCTCCCCGCGGCCGATCTTCGTCTCGAAGGCGAGCCAGGCCTCGATGACGCCGTTGGACTCGGTCGGCGGCTCGGCGAGCGCGAAGCTGACCGGACGGACATTGTCGAGGGTCGCCGCCAGCATGTCGCGCACGCCGTCGGGCGTTTCGACGGTCCTGATGTTCCAGGTGAAGGCGATCAGGTCGCGCCAGAAGCTGACCGGCGCAAAGAGCCGGGCGGCGGCTTCGGCGTCACCGGCGTTCAATGCCCGGTTGAAACTGTCGAGCCACGCCTCGACCGCCTTCTGCGGCGCGGAGACGGTGATGGGCTTGTCGATCGTCATGTCGTTCATGGGTTGCGTTTCCCTTGCTGTTGTGACGCCGCGTCAGGCGGCGAGATCGATGAGAATCTTGATGTGCCTGCCGGAGGGATCGAGCAGCGCCTCGAACCCTTCGGCAACGGCATCGTCGAGCCGGATGCGGGCGGTGACGATCTTCGAGGCGGGCAGGATGCCGCTCGCGATCATGCGGATCACGCGCGGCCAGTAATGGGTCGGGTAGGCCCAGGCGCCCCGCAGGTCGACATCCTTGAACGTGACCTGGAACCAGTCGAGCGGATTGTCGTGCGGGTGAAGCCCGGTCTGGACCACCACGCCCTGCTTGCGCACCGCATCGAGGCAGGCTTTCAGCGCGTGCTCGTTCCCGACGCATTCGAGGGCGACGTCGCAGCCCGCCCCGCCCTCGGTCGCCGCACGGACGCGGGAGCCGACATCGTCGCGCTGCGGGTTGAGAACGACGATGTCGGGAAGGATGCTGCGGGCGAAGGCGAGCCGCGCGTCGTTGATGTCGGAGAGGAAGAGCGTCGTCGCGCCGGCGGCGCGGGCGGCAATCAGGGTGAGCAGGCCGATCGGCCCGGCGCCCGTCACCAGCACCGCGCTGCCCGCGCCGACGCCGCCGCGGTCGCAGGAATAGACGGCGACGGCGGCGGGCTCGACCAGGGCGGCCTCCTCGTCGCTCAGCGCGTCGGGAATCCTCTGCACGTTGTATTCGTGCAGCATCGCTTCCTCGGCCATGCCGCCCCAGGCCCAGCTGAGGCCGGCCAGCGCCAGCTGCGGGCTGAGGTGAAACAGGCCACGGTCGGCATAATAGTCGCCGGCGCGCGGCATGATCAGGGGCTGGACGGAGACGCGGTCGCCCGGCTTCACGCTGGAGACGCCCTCGCCGATCGCGGTGACGACACCGCCGAATTCGTGCCCGAGGATTTGCGGCCCCTGGGCGCCGGTGAAGGGATGCGGTGTGGTGGGGATGAAGATCGGCCCGTAGGCGTATTCGTGCAGGTCGGTGCCGCAGATGCCGACGAAGCGGTTGCGCACGAGGACCTGACCGGGTGGTGGCTTGCGGTCAGGTGCGGCGACGTCCTCGATCCGCAGATCGCGGGCGGCATGGAATCGTAGTGCTTTCACGTCGTTCCTCCTTGCAATCTTGGCGTTGCGAACGAGTGAAAAGCAAACGGCATGCCAGCCCGGATTCGGCGGAAATGCGCGGCCGGCCGGGCAGGATGGCGCCACAGTGTGGCGCCCCTGTGTGGCGTTCCGTGGCGCTCAGCGCTGCGGGCGGAGGCGGCCGGAGATGCCGAGGCGGCGCATCCGGCGGTGCAAGGTGGTACGGTCGCAGCCCAGGCGGCGGGCGAGAGCGGAAACATTGCCGCCACAGCCATCGAGCGCGGCGCGGAGCGAAGCGGCCGCATCGTCCTCCGTTCGAACGGAGACCGGGCCAAGACCGCCGGGAAGATCCGCAACGCGGATTTCGCCTTCCTCGCACAAGGCGGTCGCCACCGCGAGGACGTTGTCGAGTTCGCGCAGATTGCCCGGCCACCGGTGGGCGCGAAGCATGGCGGCGGCATCCGGCGCGAGACGGACCGGCCGCCCCTCGCGCTGCCGCGTCGCCAGCAGACGGGCGAGCAGCCAGTCGAAATCGCCGCGGCTGCGCAGCGGCGGGAGGCTGAGCGCGGCGACGTTCAGCCGATAGAAGAGATCCTCGCGGAAGCTCCCCGCGGCGACCAATGCGCGAAGGTCGCGATGCGAGGCCGAGATCAGCCGGAAGCCGACCTTGCGCGGGCGGGCGGCGCCGAGGGGCTGGACCGTGCGTTCGGCAAGGACGCGCAGCAGGCGGGTCTGCAGGGAGAGCGGCATGTCGCCAATCTCGTCGAGGAACAGCGTGCCGCCATCCGCCTCCTCGATCAGGCCGCGGCGGCCGCGCGGGGCCGCTCCGGTGAACGCGCCGGGAGCGTGGCCGAACAGCTCTGATTCGGCCAGGGTTTCCGGAATCGCAGCGCAGTTGACCGCGACGAAGGGGCCTTTCGCGCCGCTCGCCTCGTGAATTGCGCGGGCGAGATATTCCTTGCCGGTGCCGGTTTCGCCGTGGATCAGCACCGGCAGGTCGGTGCGGGCAAAGCGCGCGGCACGGTCCTGAAGCGCCTTGATCTCAGGCGTCTCGCCGCCGAGGCGGCGGAGGGCGGGCGGCAGGGTTTGCCGTGCTGCGCGCGGACGGGGCGGCGGCTCGATCGCATGGGCGAAGAGCATATTGCCGTCACGGGCGCGGAGCACGCGCTCATGGGTTGGCCGGCCGCGCATCAGGGCGGGCAGATCGTCGATCGAGAGATCGAGGAAGCGGGAGATCGGCTGGCCGATCAACTGCTCCGGGCGGCGCCAGTCGCGCCCCGCGGCGCGGGCGAGCATGCGCGCCGCGCCGTGGGTGAGGCCGGCGATGCGGCCGGAATCATCGATCGCGATGCCGCCTTCGGGGTCGACGTCGAGAAACTCGGGAGAGAGGGCGAAACGCAGCACCCACTGGCGCCGGGTGCGTTCCATCAGGTTGGCGAGTTCGATGCGCCGCACGGTGGTGGTGACAAGGTGCCGGGCCAGGTTCTGGCTGGTCTTTTCCACGGGCGATTTGAGGAGCGAGATGTCGAGCACCGCGGAAAGCTGCCCCGCGGTATCGTAGATCGGCGCCGCCGTGCAGGAGAGCGGCGTGTGGGTCATGTCGAAATGGTCGGTCTGATGGATCGTCAACGCCTCGCCGGTGGCGATGCAGGCACCGACGGCGCAGGTGCCGGCATGCGATTCGGCCCAGTCCGAGCCGAGATAGAGCCCTGCGCGGCGCAGATCGTCATCGTAGCGGGGATCGCCGAGATATTCGACGGTGACGCCAGCCCGGTCGGCGAGGAGCAGGACATAGGCCTGGTTCGCGACATTGCCATAAAGCCGCTCGAGGCCGGACCGGGCGATGGCGATCAGTCCCTCGGCCTGCTGGCGGTGCTCCTTCAGCCGTCCCTCGGGGAGGATGACGGCTTCGGCGTTCACCGCAGGATCAAGGCGGTAGTCATCGAGGCAGCGGCGCCAGGACTGGATGACATAGGGGTCGCGCATGCTGGCATTGCCCTGCCAGACGGATTCGATCTCACGCACATGGTCGGCGATGGTCATGCTTTCGACTTTTCAACGTTTCCCAAGGCATCATATGACAAAAACCGAATCCGCCTGCACGGAAATAGCACGAAATGTTCAACGTGCGCGGTCCGACCCGACTTCAACAGTGGAACCCGGAACGATACGATAACGGCACGATAGAGGATTGGGAGATAACGGTTTTTTCGGAGCCGTTTGAAGATCTTTTAAAAACGTAGTGCCACGTATCGCGCGATTGTGTGTTGATCTTGCTTGCATCGGCTCCGTAGCGTGGTGTCCGGAGTCGGGGTCATGTTCTTCCGCATCAAACCATCAGGTGGCCGTCGCTACCTGCAGATCGTCGAGAACAAGCGGGTCGATGGCAAGGTCCGCCAGGTTGTGCGGCTGACCATCGGCCGGATGGACGAACTCGAAGCAAGCGGCCAGCTCGCGAGGCTCCTGGCCTCCGGCGCCCGCCATTGCGAGCAGATGATGCTGCTCTCCGCCATGGAGAATGAGGCGACCACGCTGAGCATGCGCCGGTTCGGCGCGCCATTGCTGTTCGGCCGACTGTGGCAGGAGAGCGGGATCGCTGCTGTGTTCGAGGAGCTGCTGGCCGGGCGGCAGTTCGAGTTCCCGGTCGAGCGCGCGGTGTTCGCCACCGTGCTCCACCGGATTATGGTCTCGGGCTCGGATCGCGCCTGCGACAAATGGCTCGACGATTACGACATTCCCAGCACCGAGGAGCTCGGCCTGCATCACCTCTACCGCGCCATGGCCTGGCTTGGCGAGGAGTTGCCGGAGGCAGAGCAGGCGGATGCCACGCCCTTTGCGCCACGGACGGTGAAGGATCTGGTGGAAGAGCGGCTCTTCGCTCGGCGGCATGATCTGTTCACCGATCTCTCGGTCGTATTCATGGACACCACCTCGCTGTATTTCGAAGGTGCCGGCGGCGAGACGCTGGGCGCGTGGGGCCACTCCAAGGATTACCGCCCACAGCTCGCGCAGATGATCCTGGGCGTGGTGATCGATCAGGACGGAAGGCCTATCTGCACCGAGATGTGGCCGGGCAACACCGCCGATGTCTCGGTGCTGGTGCCGGTGATCGACCGCCTGCGGTCGCGCTTCGGCATCACCCGGGTCTGCGTTGTCGCCGATCGCGGCATGATCAGCGCCGCGACGATCGCCGCGCTGGAGGAGCGCGGGCTGGAATACGTCCTCGGCGCAAGGGAACGCACCGACCGCATCGTCCGCGAGGTGGTGCTGGCCGATGAGCGCCCCTACATCCCGCTCTGCCTCGAGCGCGCAAGTGGCGACGAGACACAGCTCTTCATCAAGGAGGTCAAGGTCGCGGGCAAGCGCTATATCGTCTGCCGCAACGAGGCGGTGGCCATCGAAGAGGCCGAGACCAGGCGCCAGGTGGTCGCCGCCCTCGATCGTCAGCTGAAGCGAGGCGACAAGGCGCTGATCGGCAACTCCGCCTATCGCCGCTTCCTGCGCCCGGTCAGTGACGCAAAGCCCGGCCGCAAGAGCAAGCTGTTCGAGATCGACGCCGGCAAGCTCGCCGAGGAAGCCCGCTTCGACGGCGTCTTCGTGCTGCGCTCCAATGCCAGGATCTCGCCGCTGCAGGCGGTGCTCCGCTACCGGGACCTGCAGAATGTCGAACGGCTGTTCCGTGTGGCGAAGGCGACGATGCGCACCCGGCCAATCTACCATTCCTCCGACGCCGCCATCCGCGGCCATGTGTTCTGTTCTTTTCTCGCGCTGATCCTGCACCAGGCGCTCGACGAAAAACTCCGCCGGGCCGGCAAGCGCGTCGAATGGGCCGATCTCCTTCGTGATCTCGACAGACTGCAGCACGGCGAAATCAGTCAGAACGGCAAGCGCTGGCAGCTGCGCACCGAAGCCGGCGTTGCGGCGGCCACAGCCTTCAAAGCCGCCCGCATCGCCCTGCCGCCCCGTCTGCAGACCCCCCAGCAAGCCGTAACCTGATCCGGCTGCGCATTCCGCCCTGTAGTGCCACAGCTCCGGCGCACGCCAGATTTCACACGCCTTTTCAATTGCTTAGGAAAACCCGCTGTTTAACTGGGGTCCGACGCGATCGGCCGCCTCCCGATCATCGGCGCCGAGGGCCCCGGAACCCGTTCGTCACCGGCGGCTTCCGTAGCCCGCGAGATGGGTCACGAAGCGCGCGCCCGCCTCATCTGCCGGGTCCACGAAATGCACATCGTCCGGCGCGCGGCGTGGCGTGTCGACGGTCAGGAATATCGCGGGGGCGGCGCCTTCGACCGGCCGGATCGCATGCACGACGTGACGCAGGAACATCACCATCTGGCCCGCGCGAAGCCGGCGCGGCGGCTCGTCGGCCAGGCTGAAATCGGCCTCGCCATCCAGGAGCAGGAGGTGCTCGTCGCAATTCATGTGAAAATGCCTCGGCAATGGCCGATACAAACGAAAGACACGGGAACTTGCCGATTCACTGTCCGACAGATAGGCATCGACAATCACGGAATCCGCAGCGTCGGGAAATCTCGCCTTGATTTCGTCAAGATCGAAGAAATTATGAATGTCGTTGCCCATGATTATGTTCCAGACCTGCATTTGCATTGAATTCGTGCACGTCCGAACGGATCGTCCCGGCCCGTTCCGCTCTGCCGTGTCCGCACCGGATCTGGCCCGTCCCCGCCATCGTTCAAATGAAATCTTTTGATCCACCCTTTCGGTTGCGCAGATGAACGGCCACGGGAGCGCCCATGCGCCACGGCGGACGACAAGGCGCCGCGCCGTTCACGACGCCGGGGGCGGACGCGCGGCTGACGATACCGGAGCACGGCAGGCCAACCCGGCCCCGGTGACCGCGCCTGGCATCCTCACCACGAGCACCGCTCCCGCGCACCGGGCCGGGTTCGCGGCCAGGTCTCGCCCGGAGCGGAACGGCGGATCATTGCTTGCGCGGTCCCGAGGGAGCGGCACCGCGCCCATTCAGGACATGCGCCCGTTCAGAAAGCCGAGCGCCGGCAGCGGCCGCCACCCGCGGGGCAATTGCGCGCGGCTCATCGAGCGGATCGTATAGCGCGGCACTGGCAGCTCGCAGCGTTGCAGAAAGCCGAGATAGGCCCGCACCTGCTGCTCGCGCCAGATCTGGTCAGCCTGGGCGCGGGTGTGGCTGGCATGAATGTCGGCGATCCGTACAACACGGCCGATGGTGGCGATAACGGCC
Organism: Acidiphilium multivorum AIU301; assembly: GCF_000202835.1. NCBI lineage: Bacteria > Pseudomonadati > Pseudomonadota > Alphaproteobacteria > Acetobacterales > Acidocellaceae > Acidiphilium > Acidiphilium multivorum. The sequence goes on along the minus strand of NC_015186.1, from coordinate 3,611,323 downwards.
CAGAGCCGATCATCGCCGCGCCCCGGATCCTTTTCATAAGGTCTGACGTTATCGGGCATTTGCCGGAAAACTTGGCATGGAGACACGGTGCCCGCAAGCCGGTTCTGCGCATCCGGCAGCGTCATGGCGCGGCCCGCCCGGCCGGCGCCGTCGAGCGGCTCGCCCGGGGCGTGACAAGGACGATCGTGTCCGGCGCACTCGCGGCCACCTGAGCGGCGCCCTCGTCCAGACCGTATGCAGCGCCCGATCCTGTTGATGAATGAAGCAGGATCAGCAGACGGACCCGTGCGCCGTGTAGGAACGCACCACGCCGCCGACGATGGCGAAGGTCACGGTGCAGGTATTGTGATAGGTCTGGGGCGGAACGGCTGGGGGAATTCCGCCGATCGCCGGTCTCTGGTCCACGAAGAGCGGCCCGCCGACCCAGCCGGGGACCGAGTAGGTGATCGTCCGCTCGTAGCGATCATAGGTGATCCCGCCGCTTTCGGTGCGGCTGGCCGGCACGCCCAGCGCCGCCACCAGCGCCGATTCCGGCTTGCCGACATAGGCGCTCATCGTCCTGGCAAGGTGCGGCCCAGCGCATCCGGCGAGGCCGAGAGACCACAGCGCCATCAGACCCAGTCGCCAGCCATTCCTCACGCGCATCCCCTCACTCCCCGAGACGCTCCGGCCCATCCCTTCAAGATCGGCTGAAATCTTCCGCTTCCAAGGGGGCGGCCGACATACCATCCCCGGTCGATGCGGCGCCCGCGCCGCTCGGGCCTACCGGTTCGCGGCGGCGCGGGCGATCTTGCCGAGGGCGGGGGGCGTCAGCGCGGGGCTGGCCAGCACATGGCGCAGGGCAGCAACGGTCGGCAGCCCGCCGCGCGGCGCCGTCACCACGACCACGAGTTGCGCATCCCGGGCCGCGAACAGGTCGTCCAGCATGTAGAGGCGGGTGACCAGCGAGCCGAGGGTAAGCCGGCCGTCGATCACGAGATCGCTCGCGGCCATGCGATGCCCGTTCTTGCTCACCGCGAGCTGCCAGTTCGGCGCGCCGGAACCCGTTGCCCGGATCAGCCCGAGATGCACTTCGCGCAGGTTGAACAGGCCGAGCCGGCGGCGCAGGTCGAAGATCGGCTCCGGCGCGGTGCCCGGCGGAAAGGCGACGATCGTCGCCCTGAACCCGTCGGGGTCGACGAAGTCGCTGCGGATGGCGCCGGCGGGCAAACCGCCGGAAGGGGTCGGAACCGCACGCCATCCGGCCAGCCTGGCCGGCGGCACGACGACGGTCTGCCGCGCCTGCCGGTCCAGCGCGAAGGCGACGGCCGGCCCGGCGAGGCTGACCGCCAGCACGGCGAGGGCGGCAACCAGACTCGTGCCCCGCGCCGCCGGCGCCGGCGCGCCCGGCACCACCGCCGGCAGCGCGTGATCCTCGCGGAACGGCAGGCCGAGCAGGATGATCACGAACAGCACGATCGAGAAGAAGATGTAGCCGTACAGCACGTGATCGGTCGCGGCGGCCTTCGCACTGCCTTCGGCATAGCCGAGCCAGATGATGCCGAGCGCGCGGAACCCGTTCGCGATGACCGGCACGACGAGACAGACGGCAATGAACGCCAGCCGCCGCCCGGTGGAGCGGAAGATCACCAGCGCATACAGCACGGCGAAGGCGATGGCGGCGATCAGGAAGCGCAGCCCGGCGCAGGCCCGGGCGATGCGGAACGCGCCGGCGGCGATCTCGATCGTGGTGCCGTGCAGATAATGGGCGATCCCCAGCAGGCTCAGGCCGGCGGCGGCGAATTCGGCGGTGAAACGCTGGAGCGGCGCGACCAGGAAACTGCCGAACGGCACGAGGAAGACCAGGTACCAGAACGGCGCGCGAAAATGCCAGTAGACCGACCGGCCGAGCACGCCGAGCAGCAGGCATTGCAGGATCCCCATCGCGGCGAGCTGGCGGCCCTCCATGATGCCGAGGCGCTGGGCGACGAACCATGCCACCACGAAGGGCACCGCCAGCAGCGCCGCGCGCGGCTCGGCCGCGGGCTCAAGCGCGGCGAACCCGGCACGGCGTTCCCACAGCAGATACAGCGCGATCGGCAGGATCAGGAAGCAGTGATTATACGCCGTCGACGCCCACCAGACGCCATAGGCGGCCTCGGCCTCATGCGCGAAGACGATGCCGAACCCGACGATGCCGAGGGCAAGCGCCAGCCCGGCCCGGCGCCATGAAGCGCTCACGCGAGCACCCGGTCGAGTGCTGCGAGCGCGGTCGACCAGCCGTGATTTGCGGTCACCGAAGCCCGCCCGGCCGCACCGAGCCCGGGCCACTCGCCCCGCAGGATCGCCCGCGCGCCGGAGAGCATCGCCTCCGCGTCATCGGCGACCAGCGCATCGCGCCCGGCGATCGCGGATATGCCGGTCAGGGCGGCGGTGGTGGTCAGCACGGGGCGGGCCATGGCCATGGCTTCGAGCACCTTGTTCTGGATGCCGCGGGCGATGCGCAGCGGCGCGACCGCCAGGGCGGCGTGACGGAGATAGGGGCGGATGTCGGGCACGTCGGGATGCACGTTGATGGATGGATGCGCCGCCAGCGCGCGGATCTGCGGCGCGGGATCGGCGCCGACGATGTGGAACACCGGCCCGGGCCGGTCCCGCGCCAGGTCGGGCATCACGCTCTGGGCGAACCACAGGCAGGCGTCGATGTTCGGCCGGTAGTCCATCGCGCCGGTGAACACGATGGCCGGCCGGTCGGGTGGATAGGGGTTGGGCCAGTCCTGCCCCGGATCGAAAAACCCGGTATCGACGCCGTTCGGCACCGCCTCGGTCCGCGCCCCGGTCTCCGGCGCCAGGGCGGTGAAGCGGTCGCGCTCGGCATCGGAAACCAGGAAGGTGCGGGTGAAGCGCGCCGTCGCGGCCCGTTCGAGGGCCAGCAGCGTGCGCGCCTCCCGCCGCCAGACCAGCGCGCGAAGGCCGCCGGACTCCGCGCCATAGGCGGCGAATTTCTCCGAATCGAGATCCACCATGTCGAACAGCGTCGGCAGCCCGTCGGCATCGTCGAGATACGGCGCCATCGCGCTGGAGAACACCAATGCGCGCTCGATCGGGTGGTTCCGGCGCGTCTGCCGCACCCAGGCGCGCAGCCGCCGGTCATGGAAATAGCCGACGCTGAGCGGCATCCCGGGCCGCAGCCGGGCGAGCGCGCGCAGCCGCGCCAGCCGCGGATCGAGCGGGATCGCCGCGACCGAGGCGAGGCCGGGCCGCAGCGTCTCGACATGCGCCATGTCCTCCTGCCGGTCGACGAAGCAGCCGAGATGGACGTCGTATTTCCGGCTGAGATGATCCAGCCAGCGGAAGGAGCGGATCTTGTCGCCCTTGTTCGGCGGATAGGGCAGCCGGTGGGCGAGAAACAGCAGATGCATCGCCCCTCACCCGAGGCCGCGGATGATCGCCGGGCCCAGCCGGTTCACCACCGGCCGCGGCAGGCGCTTCCAGAGCGCGATCATGGCGCGGTATTTCGGATTGAGCGGGTTGTTCTCCGGGATCGCGGCACCCGGCGCCAGCGCGAAGCAATAGGGCAGCGGCGCGGGCGCGAAGCCCCAGTTCTTCTTGAAGTCGAAGGCGCCGGTGCCGGCCTTGCTGCGGCCGAAATCGAACCCGCTCAGCCCCCGCTCCCGGGCGCGGCGCATCAGCGCCCAATACATGAAGTCGTGGCCGCCGACGCCCCGCGCCGCCGGCCCGCCGCCGGCGTAATAGGGCAGGATCTCGTCGCGGAACACGAAGGACAGCACGGCGCAGACCGGCCGGTCCTCGTGCCGCACGGTCAGGATCTCGACATCCCGGCCAAGACCTTCCAGCAGGGCGCGGACATAGCGGCGCGAGAAGACCGGCGTGCCGAGATGATGCACGCTCTCGGCATAGAGCGAAAAGAACGGCTCGACCGTGTGCTCGATCCGGCTGGTCAGCCCGCGCTCGATCGCCTTGCGCACCACGGCGCGCTGCTTGCGCGGGATCGCCTTCAGCAGGTCGTCCTCGCCCTCGGGCAGCGTCTTGCGGAAGGTGAAATAGAGCGGCTCGGGGGTGACGAAGCGCTGCGGGTCGAGGTCGAGCCCGCCGCGCGCGCGGAATTCGCACACCGGCGCGCCCAGCCGGCGTTGCAGCGCCAGCGCCGCCTCGGCGAGGCCCTGCAGCGTCTCGGCATCCGCCGCCAGCGGGCCGCCATAGACGGCGAAGGGCAGCGAGACCAGCGCATGGCCGAACAACAGCGTCTTCACCTCCATCAGCGGCAGCACGCCGCAGACCTGCCCGTCGCGCTCGGCGAGCAGGAAATGCGGCCGATGCCCGAAGCCGGTGGCGAGAATCCCGCCCCAGGCGAAGCGGTGAAAGAAGGTCGCGTCGGGATGGGTGTCGACGAACGCATCCCAGGCGGCGGCGTCGCGCGGTTCGGCGGGGCGGTAACGGAGCGTCATGTCAGCACGGGCGGGACGGGTCGAGAAGATCGGCATAGACCCGGTCCATCCGGTCCCATGCGAAATCCTCCAGCAGGGCCGCGAAGCGCGTCTTCATCCGGCCGAGATTGACCCGGTGGCGAAACCGCGCGCTGAGCCGGGCATGGGGGATGTGCGGCTGCCCGGGGTCGAGTTCCCAGGGATGGGTGTAGAAGATCTGCGGCCGCCCTTCCCGCCGGTGCAGGTGCCGCACCGCGCCGCGATAGGCGGCATAGGGCAGCAGGCGGAAATAGCCGCCGCCGGCGCAGGGCCAGTTCCGCCCGAAGCCGTGAACGGTGGTGAGCGGAATTTCCCAGAGCGACGATCCCGCCGGCCGGAACGGCACGCGCGCGGCATCCGGCGTGCCGTAGAGGTCGTGCTTCACCGGGAACAGGCTGGAGGTGTAGCGATGCCCGGTCTCCTCGAGGATCTCCCACGCCCAGGGCACGTGCGGCCCGATCGAGAAGGTCGGCGCCCGATAGCCGATCACCGCGACGCCGCCGGCATCCTCCAGCGCGGCGCGGGCGCGGGCGAGGTCGGCGCGGAAGGCCTCCGGCCCGATGCGGTCGACCAGCTGGTGCCCGTAGCCGTGGCTGGCGAGCTCGTGCCCGGCCGCGACGATGCGGCGGACCAGACCCCTGTGCCGCTCGGCCACCCAGCCGAGGGTGAAGAAGGTCGCGTGCACGCCGCGCGCGGCCAGCGCCTCGAGCATCCATTCCGTATTGGCCTCGACGCGCCGCGGCCAGCGCTCCCAGCTCTCGCGGTCGATCACGTCGGCGAAGGCCTGCACCTGGAAATAATCCTCGACATCGATGGTCATGGCCCCGGTCAGGCTCATCGGAAGAACTCCGGAGAGGCCGGCGCATCGTCGGGATCGAAGCCGGCCGGCTCGACCAGGCCGGTGCGTGACCGCGCGCGCGGGGCCGGCTCGGGCGGGCTGCCGGCGGTGAGGTCGCGTTCGAGCTCGTCGGCGATCCGCTTCGCCGCCGCCGCGCCGATATGCTGCTCGCCCTCCAGTGCGGCGTTGAACAGCAGCCTGGCGCAGAGGCGGTTGATGCGGCGCGGCACGCCGTTGGTGGCGGCATGGATCGCGGCGACCGCGCCCTCGTCGAACAGGTCGTCGCGCTCGCAGCCGGCCGCGGCGAGCCGGTGCCGGATATAGGCGGCAACGTCGGCGGCCGGCAGCGGGTTCAGATGGTAGGAGGCGAGGACCCGCTGGCGCAGCTGTTCCATCTGCGGGCTGGCGAGCGTGCGGCGGAATTCCGGCTGGCCCAGAAGGATGACCTGCATCAGCGGGCGAGACCGGTCCGCGAGGTTGGAGAGCAGGCGCAGGATTTCCAGCGTCTGCGCCGGCAGGGCCTGCGCCTCGTCGATGACGATGACGGGGCGGCGCCCGCGGGCATGGTCGCCGCGCCAGCGCTCGCAGATCTGCCCGAGGAACTCGGCCTGGTCGGCGACGCGGGTGATGCCGAATTCCGCCCCGATCAGGCGGAGCAGCGACCAGCCGCTGACCGCCGGCGTCGTGATCACCGCGGGCCGGTAGGCGCTCGGGTTGAGGCGCGCGAGCAGGCGCTCCATCAGCGTGGTCTTGCCGGCGCCGACCTCGCCGGTGATCACCACGAAGCCATCCCCCTGGGAGAGGCCGAACAGCAGATGCGCCATCGCCCGGCCATGTTCGCCGCTCTCGAAGAAATAGCGCTCGTCCGGCGTCAGCCGGAACGGCATTTCCCGCAGGTTGAAATGGCTTCGAAGCAGATCCACGCTCAGAACACCTTCTGCACGCCGAAGGTGATGCTCGCCTGCACCCCGTTGCCGGCGATGCCGGGCGAAACGCCGTAGCCGTTGAGCGATGTGTTGGTGACCGCGAGCTGCAGGTCGAATTCGAGCCGGTTGGCGGTTTGATAAGTGCCGGTCAGGGCGCCGGTATAGACCGGGCTCTGGCCGAGCCCGGCCAGTGCTCCGCCCTGCGGCGTATCGAGCGTGCTGTAGTCGAAATAGGCGCTGACCGTCGCGCTCCGCGTGAGCTGATGCGAAAACGTGGCCGACGCCGACAGGCTGCGCTGCGAAAAGCCGGACGTGCCGGGCGCGTTGGCGACCAGGGTTTCGTCGCTGCGCACGAGGTTGAGCGAGAGACGGTCGCGCGACCAGCGGGTGATGGTCGCGATCGAGAACTGCCGCGTGCGGAACAGGCCCGACTGGACGCTGAGGCTGTTATTGGTCAGCAGCAGCGGCACCTGCGTGCCGGTGGCGACGATCTGCCCGCCGGCGCTCACCGTGCTGCCGGCAAGGTTGGCCGCGATGGCCTGGGCCTGGGTGGCCAGCGTTTCCGAATAACTGGCCGATAGTGTGGTGCGCGGCGTCAGTTGCAGGGTGGCGCGCAGATAGGGCGCGTCGAACCCGTCGCGGTGGCGATAGGCGAGCCGGATATCGACGTCGCGGCGCGGATGCAGATGCAGGCCGATGCTCCAGACGGCATCGGCGATATGGGTCGGCGGAAAGCCCTGGTAGCGGAGATTTTCGTAGCCGCCGGAAACGATGAGAAATTCCTGCGGCAGGAAGGCGTAGCGGACCCGGTCCTCGGCCCGCATCTGGCTCGATCCGTCCAGCACGCCGGTGCCGGTGTCCTGCGAGGCGGTGACGAGGACGACATCGTCGAGATCGGGGAAGATCGGCACCGTGGTGAACTGCGCGCTGCCCGTCTGCGAAAAGACGTCGTTCGGCACGAAATAGGGAAGCTGGCTGCCGGACAGCGCGGCGCTGTTGCCGGTCTGCCGCGTATACTGGGCCAGATACACCAGATCGAGCCGGCCCAGCCCGCGAAACCTGTAGCGGTAATGCGGGCTGACCAGGTAGCTCTGCGTGGTGGTGCGCGCGTTCGGCGCGATGGCGGCGGAACCACCGGGCGCCAGGCCGCCTTCCGTCGCCTGCTGGGTCAGGAAGGCGCTGGCACTGAGGTCGAGCCGGCCGGGAATCAGCTGGGTCTCGAAGCTGCCGTTCAGCGACTGGCTGATGCCGGAATCCCGGCTCTCGCGCGCGTAGAGTTCGAGCTGCGGCCGATAGTCGAGCGACACGCGCCCGATCGGCGCGGTGCCGACGACACGCAGGCCCGGCGTCAGGCTGGTGATGAATTCGTTGTCGAAGCCATAGGATTTCGGAAATCCGCCGACAAGCGCCTCCTCCGACAGGCCGATCGAGGGGGTGAATTCCAACCCCCTCGGCAGCGGCGCCGGGCCTTCGAGCCCGCCGGACGAGGCGAAGGGGCTCGGCAGCGCGCCGAGGCGCACCGCGGTGCCGAACGGCGCCGCGCTGGTCATCGACGAGTCCGTCACGCCGGCGGACGACGACGACGCTGAAGATGACGACGACGACGCGGCCGCGTCGCTCGTGGCCTGGGCGACCGCCCGCCCTTCCCGCGCGACCAGCGCCGGCACGAGCAGCAGGGCCATGCGCAGGGTGCGGGCGCGCGGGAACAATGGCGCCGACAACGCGTCAGCCCCTTCTGGCGAACAGGCCGCGCCGGCGCTTCGCCGCGCGGTTCAGCAGCAGGCTGAGCTGCGGGCAGGAATCGAGCAGGTCGAGCGACTGTTCGATTTCGGCGCGGCGCGTCTGCCCGGCCTGCACCACCAGGATCGCCTGCCCGGCGATCGCGGAGATTTCGGTGGCGTCGCTCCTGGTCAGGCAGGCCGGGGCGTCGACCACGACGATCGCGTCCTCGTAGCTGTCGGCCACCGCGCTGGCCAGGCTGCGGACATGCCGCTGGGCGGCCAGAGCGGTGCGGGCTTCGGCGTCGGCCGAACCGCCGACGGGAATGAACACCAGCCGGTCGATCGCGGTGCCGAGCGGGATCGATCCGGCGAGTTGCCTTGGCGAGTCGCCGAATTCGAGAAGGCCGGGCGATTCCGCAAGACCGAAATGCGCGGTCAGCGAGGCGCCGCCGAAATCGGCATCGACGAGCACGATGTCGCGATCCCCGCCCTCCGCCAGCAGGCCGGCGAGATTCAGCGCGGCGAAACTCTTGCCGTCGCCGTCGCGCGGGCTGGTGACGAGGACGATGTTGTTGCGGCGCACCGGGTCGTGCTGCCCCTGCGCCTGCTGGAAGTGTTCCAGCACATGGTGGCGGACGATCCGGAACTCCTCGCCAACATGACGGTGACGACGAAGGGCGACCATGCCGTTTTCCTCCAGCTGGGCCAGCGACACGACGGCAGGGCGGTGCTGGCGGCGCGGCGCGAGGGGCGAGGAGAATCGCGCGGCGCGCAGCGCGAGCGGTTCGGCCGCGGCGGATGCCTGGCGGGCCGGTTGCGATGCGGCCTGCGGCTCGTTCGGGTTGATCACCGGCATCCCCTCGGCGTCCAGCCCGGCGGCGAGGCGCTCGATCAGGCTGCGGACGGAATTCGGCGGACGTTCGTTCTGGCTCATCCGAGCCCCCCGATGATGAAGGTCGCAATGAAGAGCGCGCCGAACACGCCCAGGAGCAGCGAACCGCCGATGCCGATGCGCAGCGCCGGCATGATCACGCCGGATTGCGGCGAGATGTCGGAAATCTGGCCGATCACGGGGATGCCGAAGCCGCGCAGATCCGCCTCGGAGCGGACGCGGCCCTCGAGTTCGCCGAGCAGCACGCCGACGCCGAGCCCGGCGCCGATGCCGAGGACCAGCACGGCGACGAGGAACAGGCGCCGGTTCGGCCCGATGGGAAGCCGGGGCAGAACCGGCGGATTGATCACCTGCAGCTGCACCTGGTTGGCATCGATATTGGCGGCGGCGCCGATGCGCATCGCCTCGCGCCGGCTGATCAGGTCCTGATATTCCTTCTGCAGGACACCGTAATTCCGGTTGAGGTTGATGAACTTCGCCTCGACGCCGGGCGCCGAACGGGCGAGCGCGGTCAGCTTCGCATGCTCCACCTTGGCGCGCGCCAGCGCGCGGGTCGTCTCGAGGATCCTGGTCTGCGTCTGCAGGATTTCGAGATGCAGCGCCTTGTAGACCGGATTGGCGACCGGCACGCTGTAGCTGGACTTGCCGCCGCCGGCCGGCCCGTGTTCGAGCGCCTTGACCTGCCGTTCGGCCGCCTGCACGCCGGGATAGCTGTTGGTGTATTGCTGGCGCAGCCTGGCCAGGTTGGCGAGGGCCGCGGCGAGCGCGGGGTTGCCGCCGGCGGCCTGGGTTTCCGACAGCAGCGGCTTGGTCTTGGCGAGTTCGCTGGCCAGCAGCGCCTGCTCGGCCTTGGCGTCCTGCAGTTCGGTCTCCAGCTTGCGGACCCGCGCGCCCGATGCCCGCACGGCGGAAACGCCGTCGCTGCCCGGCAGCAGTTCGAGATATTTCGCCTGGAACGCCGCGCGGCGCGCTTCGAGCGATTTCAGCTGGTTGTGGAAATAGTCGATCTGCGATTGCAGGAACTTGCCGGCATTGTCGATGTCGCTCTGGTTGTGGTCCGACGCGCGCTCGACATAGATGTTCACCAGACCGGCGATGATGTTGTAGGCGCGCCGCGGATCGTGACCGACATAGCGGATGGTGAACAGGTTGCGGCTCTGCGGCACCACGGTCACCCGCGCCCGCAGCCGGCGCACCAGCGCCTCGCGCGCACCCGGCCCCTGCGCGTGCAGCCCTTCGCGGTCGATCAGGTGCTGGAGATTGGGGGTGCTGAGCAGCGTCTGGCGGAGCAGGTTGAATTCCTGTTCGGAATTGCCGTTGATGGCGATGCCGCGCAGCAGCGGCGTCAGCACCGGGTCGGCCGCGACGTAGAGCTGCGCGCTGGCCTCGAAATTCGGCGGCAGCAGCATGACCGCCGTCCACCCGAGCGCGCAGACGAGCCACGCGGTGGCGAGCGCGTACCAGCGCTTGCGCCAGGCGGTGGCGAGCAGCCGCAGTGCGGTTTCGATGAGCTGTTCCATCGGCGGCTCAGAACAGGCTGCGCGGGATGACGACGATGTCACCCGGCTGCAGGGTGATATTCTGCTTCAGGTCGCCCTGGTTCAGCAGCGCGCCGAGGGCGACCGGGATCTTCACGTCATGCCCGCCGGTGCGGCGGATGATGAAGGCGCCGTTGGCCAGGCCGAAACGGGGCACGCCGCCGATCTCGGTCATCAGGTCGAGCATGGTCATGCCGTTGACGTACGGGATCGCGCGCGGCTTGCCGGCGCCGATGACCCTGATGTCGCTGCCGAGCGCGCCGTGAAAGCTTTTGACGATCACGGTGACGTTGGGATTCTTGACGTAGCTTTTCAGCCGCCTGGCGATGTCGTTCTGCAGTTGCAGGGGCGTCTTGCCGGCCGCGCGGATGTTCTGGACGAGCGGGATCGAGAATCGTCCGTCCGGCCGCACCGGCACCGCCGCCTCCGAGAGATCGGGCGAGCCATAGACGAACACGCTCAACACGTCCCCCGGCCCGATCCGGTAGGTCGGATTCGGAACCGCGACGGTCGGCACTTTCGGCGCCGGCGGCGCCGCGCAGCTGGCCAGTCCCAGGCTTAGCGCGGCCATGAACAGCAACGGCAGGGTTGTCTTGTGGCGAAAAATCCGCCGGTAACGATCTGAATTCATGGGCTTGCAATCTCCTTGCCGGTCAAAGATCCCGGGCGGCGCGTGAAACGGTCATCGGGGCGGTGATGAAAATTCCGGGCCGGGATCGTGCATCGTCCGACCACGCCGCGGCCGACCAGGCCCGCGCACCCACCCTTCGCCGCGGGGCGCGGCGACGAGCGCCCAACCGGGTTTACGGCAGCTTGCGGCAGGAGACACGACGATGCTCATGCGGGCCAGTCAGCGACGGGGAACGCGATCGGCGTCCCCGACGCCAGACACGTCGATCGATACGTTCTTCAAAATGACCTCTCTCGCTGAAATACGCGCCTGACAATCAGTTAAGCGATCCCTCAGGGCATAGCATGGCGATCGTGGGAAAGCGACAGATTTATGCACATTTCTGGACTGGAATCCTATTACGGTATAAAAATCACGAGAGCGGCGAGTATGTTTAATTTAAGACAACCTTGCGTTACGAAGACCGTCCGCCGAAGACCATGAAGGATCGGCTGCGGTGCCCCTCATGTTGATGAGCGGAGCATCGTCATCGCGCCCCTCATGCGCAGGCCGCCTGTTCGACCGGCGCGCCCGCCGCCGCGCCGCGCCGTGCCAGAACGGTCTCGAAAATCCGGGCCTGGCCGAGGCTGATGCTCCGCCAGTCGTGCGCCGCGGCAAAACCCGCCGTCGCCGCGCGATCGGGCGGGGATGAGAGCAGCGTCAGGATCGCGTCGGCCAGGGCCTCCGGCGTGTTCGCCGCGGCCACGAGCCCCGCCGCCGGATCGCGCACGACCTCGGCATTTCCCGGCGCCGGCGACGCGACGGCCGGCGTGCCGCACGCCATCGACTCGAGCAGCACGTTGGCCCAGCCTTCCCGGCTCGACGCCAGCACGAGAAGATCCGCGCCGGAATAATAGGCGTGCAGATCTTCCTGCGGGATGCTGCCCGCAAACCGCACCCGCCCGCCCAGCCCGAGCGACGCCGCGAGCCTGCGCAACCGCGGCTCCTCCGCGCCGCTGCCGGCGATCAGCAGGTCGTGCGAGCCGAGGCCGCGCCGATGCAGGATCGCCAGCGCGCGGATCACCCGGTCATGCCCCTTGCGCGGGATCAGATGCCCGACCGAGAGCAGATACCGCCGTTGCTGGCCGATCCGCTCGCGAGCCAGCACGGGGTCGATCGCGACGAACCGCCCGAGGTCGACGCCGTTGCGCAACACCGTGACCGATCGCGGGTCCGCGCCCAGCGAGACCAGGCCCTCGGCCAGTGCCGCACTCACCGCGATCAGGTGATCCGCCTGCCGGATCGCGGCGCGGATCTGCCGGGCCGGCCCCCTGTGCGCCGGCCAGGCGGTGACATCCGAACCACGCGCCGTGATCACCAGCGGCAGGCCCAGGCGCCGCGCCAGACGCGCGGCGGCGACACCGTCCGGATACAGGTAATGGGCATCGATCAGCTGCGGATGAAATCCGGCCGCATGCAGGCGCTCCATGCCCCGGCACATCGCCCGGTAGAGCAGCGACGGCGTCGCGGCACCGCTGATGCCGGGAATCACCCCGTAGCGCGGATGCAGCACATCGAGCCCGAGGCGAACATCCTCGCGCGGCACGCGGCCCCATTGCCCGAACCGGCCGAAGAGCGGCGCACGGAACGGGAAATAGGGCACCGGCGCGATCACCCGCGCCGCGCAGCCGGTATCGGCGACGAGATGGCGCAACCGCGTCTCCACGAAAATCCCGTGCGAGGGAAACATCGCATTGGGATAAAGCGTGGACACGGTGGCGATGCGCATCACGGCCGCGTCTTCGACTGCGCCCGCCGCTGCCGCCAGCCCGCGCCCGCGGCCGGGGTGACCGCGGCCGGTGCGGCCGGCTTCGCCTCGACGTAATCGAACGGGGTCGCGCGCGGCTTGCGGGACGGATCCGCCGTCCGGGGCTCGTCGAAAATCCAGACCCCGAGCCAGAGGACGGCGATCATGGCGAGGAGAAAAAGCGCGGCGCTCATTGCGCGACCGCCCCGCGCGCCCGCCACCCCCGTGCGGCCGCAGGCGCCGCCTCGGCGGCGACCCGGGGCAATTCCGCGCGCAGCAGCACCAGGGCCGAGGACACGAGAATCAGCAGCATGTAGAAGTAGTCGTAATAGCCGAGCGAAAGGAACGATCCGCCGACCATGAAGGCAATGATGGAAACCTCCGTCATGCGGCCGAAATCGACCAGCCAGGCCAGGGCCGGATTGCCTCGCGCCCGCCGCGCCACCCGCCGCGCCATGAACAGGCCGTTGAGGTTCAGCGCGATCCAGACGAACAGCGCCGGGAATCCCTGGTCGCCCAGGACCTCGAACCAGATGCTGTGGGTCGCCCGCTGCTGCGCCATCGGAAAATAGCGATGGATGACGCCAGGCATGGCGGTGGCCTGGAATCCGCCGCCGGTTAGCGGATTGTGCAGCGCGATCCCGAACGCATCGCGCCAGACCGTCATTCTCTCATTGGCCGAATTCGAATGATGGAAATGCAGGATGGTGAACATGCGCGCCTTCCAGTCGGCGGGCATGAAGCTGATCGCGGTGGCCATCACGATTCCGAACAGCAGGAAACTGGTCAGGCGGTTTCTGCTGTTCCACCACAGCCGCGCGACCATGGCGGCGAGGGCGATCAATCCGCCGCGCGAATAGGTCGCGACCACGGCGAACAGCGTCAGCACCATGCTCGCGAGCAGACCCGTCCGCACCGCGCGATGGGCGGCGTGCAGGCGCAGGTAGTTCATCAGCGGGATCGTCATCAGCAGCGCCACCGCGAGCTGATTGTTGTCGCCGATGAACGTGTTGGCCGGGCCGTAGACGTGATCTTTCCCGCCGGTCAGCAACGCGAAACCACCGCCGCGCACGCCGTAATAGCCGATCGAGATGACCATGATCCAGAGCACCGCGTGCAGCCGCCGGCGGCTGGTGACGAGGGCGCCGGCGAGCAGGGCAAAGCCGAGCGACTTGATCAGCTGGATGTAGTCATGGCTCTCCACACTGGCCGGCACCAGGGCGAAGAGCGTGTTGAAGGTGATCAGGCCGGCGAAGGCGACGATCAGCACCTGCGTCGATGTCATCGGAAATCGGCGCGGCTCATGCGCGACGAGACAGCCGATCACGGTCGCCAGCGCGGCACCCAGCGCCCAGGGCAGATGCGCCCCGGTGCCGAAGAGGTCCTGCTGGGGGTTCATCAGCGAGATCCAGTCGAACGCGATCACCCCGACCATGGGGCGCACCATGGCCATGCCGAGCAGGATCAGGAACGGAACGGCCAGCGCCAGGAGATGCAGCATCGCGGGATCTCAGCCCTGCCGCTCCAGTTTCGCCAGCAGCGCCGCCGCCGCGGCATGGTCGGCGAACGAGGCCTTCGGCGTGACGATCGGCTTGAGGATCGCGATCGCCTTGCCCCGCTCGCCGGTGCGGGCCAGCGCCGCGGCATCGTGATAGGCGATCGACGGGTCGGCGGGGTCTTCCCGGTGCGCCGCATCGAGCAGCGCCGCCGCCCGCGCGCGCCGCGCCTTGCCGGGCGTGCCGTGGAGAAGGATCCAGCCGAGTGTGTCGGCGGTTTGCGGCGTCGGCGCCCCGACATAGGCGCGCTCGGCCAAAGCCTCGGCGTCCGGCTTGCCGGATTTCGCCTCGATCCAGGCGAGATTGTTGAGCGCCACCGCGTCCTGCGGCGCCAGGCGCAGGGAGTGTGCGTACTCCGCCGCGGCCGCTTTCAGGTCGCCCCGGGACAGCGCGACCGATCCCCGCATGTCGCTCAGCGCCACGCTGTCGGGGAACCGGGCGCTCGCCGCCTTGAGCAGGGCCAGCGCCGCGTCGCGATGGCCGCCCTGGATGTCGGCGCGGATCGCGCCCGCCGCCAGCGCCGGCGACGGATTGGCGTCATAGGCGGCCTTGAACGCGGCCGCCGCCTTCGCCCAATGATGCAGCGACAGGGCGAGATCGCCTTCCAGCGCGCCGGCCTCGGGCATGTGGTCGGGCGCGGCGGCGAGTCGCTTCGCCTCCTGCTCGGCCGCGCCGGCGCCGTGCCGCGCCAGGGCCAGGCCGACCCGGGCCTGCATGAGGGCGAGCTGGCGCGGATCGCGCGCGAGCCCGGCCTCGATCACCGCTTCGGCCGCCTGCGGCTGCTTGCGCGCCATGTCGATATGCGCGAGCGCCAGCCGCGACGTCACGTCGTCCGGCGTCGCGGCCAGCAGGGATTGCAGGTTCAGGGCGGCCTGATCGAGGCGCCCCTGCGCGGCATCGAGCTTCGCGCGCAGGAGCAGGATCTGCGGCTGGCGCTGCATCGCGGCCGGGAGGGTCGAGACCAGGTTGCCGGCCTCGGTGAACTGCTTCGCCGCGAGCCGCTGCTGCAGGATCGCCGCCACGAACGCGACATTGTCGGGGGCACGGTCATGCGCGCGATCGAGCGTGGCCAGCGCGGCGTCGGGCTGGTTCATCGTCCGTTGCAGGGCGGCCAGCGCGAGCACGGGGCGCGGGTCCGCGGGATGCGCCTTCACCACGGCGGTCAGGCGTTTCAGCGCCGCATCCGGCCGCTGCGTCAGCAGGTCGACCCGCGCGAGGCCGAGCTGCGCCGTCACCGAGCCAGGGCGGGCGGCGAGCAGCCGGGTCAGGTCGGCCCGCGCCGCGTCGAGATCGCCGCGGCGGAAGTCCAGTTTCGCCTGCAGCTGCGCGGCGGCGGGTGTGGCGCCCTGCTTGTCCAGCGCGGCGACCATCTGCGTTACCGTCGGGGCGTCGTTCGCCAGCAGCGCGGCCGATCCCAGCCGGATCTCGACCGAGGTGAGCACGGCGCTCGCCGATGCGGGAACCCCGGCGAGCACCGCGCGGTATCGCTGCTCGGCCGCCTTGAAGTCGCCGCGCTGCTGGGCGAGCTCGGCCAGATTGATCCCCGCCGCGAGATCCTTCGGATCCGCCTTGAGGGCCTGAAGCGCGTCCTGTTCGGCCTGATTCCACTTGTGGTCGTGGATCTCGATCGCCGTGCGCAGGTCGAGGGCCTGGGCATCCAGCTTCCCGGCCGCCGCCAGCTTGTCGAGGCTGCGGCTGGCGACGCCGTAATGACCGCTCCGCACCGCCAGCGTGGCCACCAGCAGCTGCGCGGCGCTGTCACCGGGCTGCTGCGCCGCGAACTTCTGGGCCGCGGTCAGCGCGGCGGCCGGCTGGCCGAGCGCCGCATCCGTCCTCGCGCGAAGATACAGGATGCCGGGCAGCTGCGTGGCGATGCCGCCGAGATGATCGAGCAGCGCGCTGGCGCGATGCCAGTGATGTTCGTCGACGTCGATCGTCGCCTGGAAATACGCGAGCCCGGCCGAATGGGGCAGCAGGGAAGCCGCGCGCTTGAGCTCGGCCTGCGCCGCGGGCAGCGCGCCGGCGGCCAGGTGAGCCTGGATGAGCAGCAGTTTGCCGCGGGTGTTGAGCGGGTCCGCGGCATTGGCGCGCTGCAGGATGGTTGCGGCGCGCGCCGGCTGGCCCTCCCCGATGTCCAGTTGCGCCTCGCGGCGCAGCAGGGCCGGCGCGGCCGGCGTCACCTTGAGCCGCGCGGCGATCATGCGCCGCGCCGCGGCGAGGTCGTGCCGGGCGATGGCGAGGTCGATCCGGGTCTCGTACAGGCCCGGCGCATCGGGCGCGAAACCGGCGGCGCGCGCGAGGTCGGCCTCGGCGCGGTCGAAGCGGGCGAGGACCAGGTTGGCGCGCGCCCGCCCCACGGCGATGACGGCGGCGTGGACCCCGGTGGCCGAGCCGATCGGGAAATCGTGCAGCAGGGCGATCGACCTGCCCTGGGCCACGTAGCTGCGCAGCAGCAGGGCCAGGCTGCGGTTCGGCTGGTAGCCGGCGGCGATGGCCTTGCGCGCCTCGCGCTCGGCCGAGACGGCATCGCCGAGCTGGAGCGAGACCTCGCCCAGCAGGGCGTGCGCGGCGCCGTCATGCGGATGCCGGCGGACGGCGTTCAGCAGGTCGAGCCGCGCATCGAGCAGCTTGCCGTGCGCCACGGCCGCCTGCGCCCGCTGGTAGGAGCGCGGTTGCCCGGCATGGGCGGCGGGGGCGAAGCCCGCCATCCCCGCCACGGCCAGTGACAGTGTCACCGACCGGACGGATCGCATGATCGACGCTGGTTTCATCATCGCGCGCCCCTTCTCGCGTTCATGTGCGGCATTGCGTTCAGGCCTGACCGTCGATGGCGCGGTCATGGCTCGTCGGGTCCGGACGGGTCGGCGGCGTCGGCGGCGCGGTCCGCCCTGACGTCATCGCTCAGGCCCAGGCTGTCGATCAGCGCGTACAGGGTGGGACGGCTGATGCCGAGCAGCTTCGCCGCGGCGACCATCGAGCCGTCGGCCCGGGCCAGCGCGAGCTGGACGGCTTCACGCTCCGCCTCGCGGCGCGCCGAGCGCAGGTCCGGCAGCGGCGCGAGCGCGCCGTCCGCCAGGTCGAGGTCGGCCGCCTCGATCTGCTGGCCTTCGGCCATGATGACGGCGCGGCGCACCCGGTTTTCCAGCTCGCGCACGTTGCCCGGCCAGCCATGCCGCATCAGCGCGGCGATCGCCGCTTCGGAGAAGGCGA
This sequence comes from Acidiphilium multivorum AIU301, assembly GCF_000202835.1. Lineage (NCBI taxonomy): Bacteria > Pseudomonadati > Pseudomonadota > Alphaproteobacteria > Acetobacterales > Acidocellaceae > Acidiphilium > Acidiphilium multivorum. The sequence goes on along the minus strand of NC_015186.1, from coordinate 3,593,759 downwards.
GTCCCTGACGGTTCTGGTCCTGGGCGAAGCGCCGGAGAAAGAAGCGCGCCAGCAGGACCGCGTCGCCGCCGCGCTCGCGCAGCGGCGGGATCCTGACGCTGACGATATTCAGGCGGAACAGCAGATCGAGCCGGAACCGGCCGGCGGCGACCAGCCCGTCGAGATCCTGATGGGTCGCGGACACGATCCGCGCGTCGATCGGGATCGGGCGCCGCCCGCCCACCCGCTCGATCACGCCCTCCTGCAGGAAGCGCAGCAGCTTGACCTGCAGGGCGAGCGGCAGGTCGCCGATTTCATCGAGGAAGAGCGTGCCGCCCTGGGCCAGTTCGATCCGGCCCGGCGTCTGCTTGATGGCGCCGGTGAAGGCGCCCTTCTCGTGCCCGAACAGCTCGGACTCCAGCAGGGGCTCGGGGATCGCGCCGCAATTGATCGCGATGAAGGGGCCGTCCGCGCGGGGGCCGAGATCGTGCAGCGCCCGGGCGAGGATCTCCTTGCCGGTGCCGCTTTCGCCCAGCAGCAGGACCGGCGCGGTCGCCGGCGCGAGCTTCTCGATCGTCCGGCAGGTCTTGAGCATGGTCTCGGAGCCGGCGATGACGCGCGGCAGCGGGCTCGGCCCCACCATGTTGCTGAGGCGGCGGTTCTCCCGCTCCAGCGCGGCCAGCCGGAAGGCGCGGTCGACGATGATCCGCAGGATCTCGATATCGACCGGCTTTTCGAAGAAGTCGTGGGCGCCGCGCCCGATCGCCAGCAGCGCGTTCTCGCGGCGGCCGTTGCCGGTCGCCACGATCACCTTGATCGCCGGAAGCTCGCGGAAGAGCGCATCGAGGATGGCCAGCCCCTCGCTGATGCCGTCGGGGTCGGGCGGCAGTCCGAGATCGATGATGGCCACCTCGGGCCGCGCCCGGCGCGCCTGGTCGATGGCCTGGTCGCGGTCGCCCGCGACGAGGACGGTGCGGCCGGGGAACGCCCAGCGATATTGCCGGCGCAGGCCCGGATCGTCCTCGACGATCAGCAGGCTCGGCTCGGGGACGGTGGGCTCACTCATGATCGATGCCGGCCGTTTCGAGGCGTTCCGCCGCCGGTTCGTGGACCGTCGGCAGGCGGATCGTCATGGTGGTGCCGGCCGCTTCCTCGCTCTCCACGTCGAGCGATCCGCCGGCCTGCAGGATCAGTTCGCGCGTCTGGAAGGCGCCGATCCCGAAGCCGGCGGCCTTGGTCGAGGCGAAGGGCCTGAACAGGCGCTCGCGCACGAAATGCGCGCTCATCCCGCGGCCCTGGTCGATGACCCGGATCGTCACCCGGCCGGGCTCGTGCGACAGGGCGACGATGACGGTCTGCGCCGCCGTGCCGGCCTCCAGGGCATTGTCCAGCAAATGGTTGACGATCATGTCGAACGTGATCGGGTCGATGGCGACGATCGAGTGACCGTCTCCCTCGTCGAGCACCACCCTGCCGCGATGGGCGAGCAGATGCCGCAGGCGGGCGCCGACGTCGAGCCGGCCGGCCCGGTCGGCGGCCGACGGATCGAGGCGGCGGATCATCGCGCGGATCTTGTCGACCGAATCGCGGACCGTGCCGATCAGGTCGGCCTGGAATTCCGGGTCGGCCATGTGGCGCTGGGAGTTGTCGAGCAGCAGCCCGAGCTGGTTGGCGATGTTCTTGATGTCGTGCGCGACGAAGGCGAAGCGCTTGCCGGCTTCCTCGAAGCGGCGGGCGACGGCCAGGGCTTCCGCGGCCTGCCGCTCCGCCATCACCAGCGAGATCTCGCCGGCGACCACGGTGAGCAGCGCCGCCATCTCGCGGTGCAGCGGCTGCGCGACGCGCGGCCGGCCGAGCAGCACCACGCCGAGCGGGCCGCTCGCGCGCGGATCGGGCAGGGCGACGGCGAGCCAGAACGGCGCGGTCACGCCCTCGGGGTCGAGTTCGACGACCGTGCGTTCGCAGCATTGGCGGAACAGGTCGGTCCCCGCCGGAATGGCCGGGATTTCGAGCGCGGTGTTCCACCCCTCGCTGTAGCGGAGCCTGGCGGCCTGCCGGTCGTGCGTGAGCAGGATGCCGCTGGGGGAATCCGCCGTGTCGGCCAGCGCCTTGATCGCCCGCTGGGCGACGCTGACCCCGCCATCGGCGGACAGCGTCGCGATGCTGCGCAGCCATTCCTGGCGGTAGTCGTACGGCGCCGCCGCGAAATGGCGGCTGAGCGCGACCATGAGGCGGGAGCGCGCCGAGCCGGAACTCGCCAGGATCGCCAGCACCAGCAGGCCGGCGAACATGATGGCCCATTCGATGACCCCGGCGAGGCTGGTGCCGTAATCGCGCACGAGTTCGGCGACGATGCCGAGCACGATCATGAACGAGCCGCCGAGGATCAGGCTGGCGGAGTAGAACGCCGCCTCCCGCGAGAGGTGCAGCCGACGCGGCCGCCAGCGGATCGCGCGCATCGCGCCGGCGGCGAAGAGCGGCAGGACCATGACCAGCAGGGCGAGTCTCGCGCCGATCAGCGGCGGGCTGAAGCGGTGCTGCAGGATCACCGCCGCGTACAGAAGCAGGCTGACCAGCGCGAGGCCGCCGGTGGCGACGCCGGGCAGGCTGACATGCCACAGGATCTCGCGCTCGGCGTTGCGCATGACGTTTTCCAGCAGCACCAGCATGGCGATGGCGAAGACGACCTGGGCCTCGATGGCGATGGCCGCGCCCAGCGCCGGTGCGAGCGCCCGCGTCAGCGTCACCGCGGCGAAGACGACGACGAGCGCGGTCAGCAGGCCGCGCTGGAGGGCCGGCAGCTCGCGCAGCCTCTTGCCGCGGGAGACCGCATCGAGGATGACGACCGCGCCGGTCCAGCCGAGCAGCGCCGCCATCCAGGTGCCGGAAGCCACGGCCGAGCCGGGTGGAAGCAGGCTCGAGGCGAGGGCGAAGGCGCCGGTCGCCACGGCGGCGAGCGTCATCGGCAGGCGGGTGCGGCGCCAGAGCGGCCAGGCGACCGGCGGCAGGTTCAGCCGGTCCTGCCGCGGCAGCCGGGCGAGAATCACGAAGACCGAGAGAGCGAGATAGGCCAGGCCGACGGCGATGCCGGCGGCGCCGAGTCCGGATTCGTTCACATGCCCACGCAGGCCGTCACCGTGCGCCCTTGCCAAACAATACGACCGAAACGGTTTCGATCAGAATTTTTCCATCGAGCAGGAACGACCTCTTCCTGAGGTACTCGGTGTCATAGATGTGCTTGATCCGCGCATCCTCGACCGAGGCGCCGTAAGCATAGCGCACTTGAGCGAGACCGGTAATGCCCGGCTTCACCGCGTGGCGCAAATCGTAGTCGGGGATCGACTCGCGCAGGATCGCGACGAACTCGGGACGCTCGGGGCGCGGGCCGATGATGCTCATGTCGCCGCGCAGGACGTCGAAGAACTGGGGCAGCTCGTCGATCCGGTATTTGCGCAGGATGCGGCCGACCGCGGTGATGCGCGGATCCTCGGTCGCGGCCCAGACGGCGACGCCCGCTCCCTCGGCGTCGCGGCGCATGCTGCGGAACTTGGTGATGCGGAACGGCCGGCCGTTCAGGCCGACGCGGGTCTGGCGGTAGAAGACCGGGCCGGGACTGTCGATGGCGATGGCGAGGGCGGCGAGAAGCATGACGGGGGCGAGAAAGACCGCCATGACGAGGCTCATCGTGACGTCGAAGACCCGGCGGGAGGCGCGGGCCAGGCGCCCCTCCCGCCGGACCTGCAGGTCGGGCGCGGCAGGGGCGCGGGTGACCGGCGAGGCGAAATGCGGCAGTTCTGCAAGCTGATCGCCATAAGGCATGAAGCGGACCAGCGGAAACCGATGCTTCGGATCGACGATCATCATGCAACCTCTCAAATATGCGATAAATCTAAAAGGCGGATCGAAACGCCTAATGTGAAGCAATGTTATCCAGTTGCGCTTTATTAACTCAATTTTATCTAATAGGCAAACGAAGTTCTCAAAACGGAGATATCGACCGCGCTTGACATTATGCCACAAAAACAGTTTGTTATGTCGATTCGTATGCAAAATGTCTACAAAATATGATGGAATCCAATTAATAATTTTTCATGATTTGCATCAATTTACGAAAAAAATCTTAAATTTGTCGTATTGTATCGTTTAGTTAAATGATTCGCATTTTTTAGATGACGTAAACGTAAGGCTGCCCGAATCGCGACTGAAGAGCCTCTCCCAACCCGTTTCCGGATCATCCGCCGGTCGCGACGCGGCGTGCCGCCGCGCCGGATCAGCCGGTGTCGAGGCGGAGGTCCGGGTGGAGCGGACAGGCGCGGTTGCCGGGCGGCCGCGCGAGGCGGCGGCGCGGGAGGAGCGGCGAAGGCGCGGGCGGCGGCGCGGGCCGGGCGCGGGGCCGGGCGCGGGGCCGGGGTGACAACGGGGCGCGGAGCGCAACCTTGCGGCGCAGGGCGGGTGGCGGGCGGATGCCGAGCAGATGGCAGAGCGGGCGCAGGGCGCGGCCGGTGGCCGGGCGCGATTCGATCAAGGCGGTCATGTCCGGATCGTCGAGCAGGTGGCGCAGCTGCGAGGCGGCGGCGCCGGTGCCGGGCAGGACGCGCAGCAGCCAGGCGAAGCGGCGGGGCAGTGGCGAGGGGACATGCGCGCGCGCCGGGCGCGGTTTCGCGCCGCGGCGCGGCTTTGCCGCCGCCTGCGCGGAAGCGGCGAAGCGGGCGACGAGGCGGTTGAGGCGGATCGCGATCAGGATGATGAGCGGGCCGCCGAGGCCGCGCGCGAGGCCCTTCGCGGCGACGAGGTCGACGAGCCCGGCGACGATGCGGGCGAGGCGCGCGGCGATGTCGTCAGTTGTGCTCATCGCCCCGTTTGAAACACGAACGGGCGGGGGTGGGCAAGGCGCCTCGCGCCGGGGCGGGATAGGGCGCGGCGGACCGGCCGCGCGGCCGGGCACCCTCACGCGCCGGGCAGCACGGCGCGGGGCCTGTCGCGGAAGCGGCCGGCGGTGGCGAAGGCGAGCAGCGCCGCGGCGAGGGCGGGGATGGCGATGGCCCGGGACAGGGATTCGGCGAGGAAGCCGGACAGGGCGGCGCCGGCGAGGTAGACGCCCAGCATGCCGGACTGGCGGAGGGTGATGGGCGTGAAGGGCGAGAGGTCCGGCCGGCGGTGGCGGAGGCTGCGGCGCAGGGCGGCGCCGACGGCGCTCATCACCAGGGTCAGGGTGTTGGTGACGACGACGGTGTTGATGCCGGGGAGGTTGATTTCCTTGGCGGCGATGCTCTGCATGCCCATGGCGAAGGCGCCGGCGACGATGAGGACATAGAGGTGCGGGCCGAAGACGGGATGCCGCGCCACCGCCCAGAGGACGAGGACCGCGGCGAGGAAGGCGGCTTCGGCGCCGATGAGCAGGCGCAGCCGGAGGGCGCGGCGGAACCGGGCGGCGGCATCGTTCAGGATGGTGCCGGCGACGCTGCCGGAGCAGTAGCCGAGCAGCGCGGCGAGCGAGCGCTGGGCGGCGAGGACGTGCCCCTGCCCCAGCGCGAGGCCGAGCAGCGCGGTGTTGCCGGTCATCGCCGAGGTGAAGACGTCGTGGAATTTCAGGAAGGCGAAGATGTCCGCGCTGCCCGAGGCGAAGGCGAGGGCGGCGAGGGTGAGATCGGCCGCGGTGAGGAAGGTGGCGTTGGCGTGGTCCATGACGGGATTATCCTGGGGAGGACCCGTCATGGACCATTGCCGCGAGGGACGCGACGCTATTCCGCCGGCGCCGTCGCGGCGCTGCGGGTGACCGCGCTGACGGCGAAGAGGACGACGATGTTGGCGATCAGCGCGATGATGCCGACATTGAAGTCCTTCAGCGGGCCGGGCAGGAAGGGCAGCAGCTTGCCGACCGAGGCGTGGCTGAAGGTCAGCCAGGCGGCGACCGCCACACCGACGACGATGCCGGCCATCGCCCCCTGCCGGGTGACGCCGGAGCGGGGGAAGAGGCTCGCGATCAGGGCGGGGAACATCTGGGTGACGAAGCTGTAGCCGACCAGCAGCAGGGTCACGATGGTGGAGTTGCCGGTCAGGGTGAAATAGACCGCCACCGCCATCACCACCGGGACCAGGCATTTGGCGAGGAAGACGACCTGGTCGTCCGAGGCGTCGCGGTTGAAGGCGCCGTAGATGTTGCGCGAGAGCAGGGTGGCGGCCGTCATCGTGATCATCGAGCCGGGGACGAGGGCGGTGAGGACGCCGGCGGCGCCGACCACGCCGACCACCCAGGGCGGCAGCGTCGCGGTGACGATCTTGAAGAGGGCGAGGTTGGTCGCCGCGCCCTTGAGGCCGGGAACCTTCAGCACCGCCGCGAAGCCGACGAAATACACGAAGAGCAGGATCAGCTGGTAGAGCGGCAGCACCATCGCGTTCTTGCGGAACACCTTCTCCTCGCGCGCGGTGTAGCAGCTGGCGAAGGAATGCGGCCACATGAAGAAGCCGAGCGCGGTCAGCAGCACGGTGGAGACGAACCACCAGACCGAGGTGCCGTGCGCGGCGAAGACGAGGAAGCCGGGCTTGGCCTTGGCGATTTGCGTGAACATCGGGCCGATGCCGCCATAGAGATGCGCCGGCAGCCAGAGGCCGAGGAAGAGGACGACGGCGAGGATCATCAGGTCCTTGGCGACGGCGGTCCAGGCGGAGCCGCGCACGCCAGAGATGATGACATAGACGGTGACGACGACGGCGCCGATGAGGACCGAGATCCAGTCCGGGATCGCGCCGTAGCTGGCGGCGGTGACGATGATGCCGAGGCCGGTGAGCTGGAGGACGAGATAGGGGATCAGCGCGACGATATCGACCAGGGAGACGACGACGCCGAGCGAGGGGCTGTCGTATTTGTGGGCGAAGAAGTCGGGCTGGGAGACGAGGTGGTGCTGCTTCGCGTAGCGCCAGACCGGCGGGAGCATGAAATAGCCGATGACGTAGGCGATGGTGCCGTAGGCGAGGATGTAATAGGCCGGCGCGCCCTGGCCGTAGGCGAAGCCGGAGGCGCCGAGGAAGGTGAAGGTGGTGTAGATTTCGCCGGCGAGCAGCAGGAAGACGAGGATGGCGCCGAAGCCGCGGTTGCCGACCGTCCATTGCTCGAGGCCCATCTCGTGGCCGGTGCGGGCGACGACGCCGAGCACGAGGGCGAAGACGGCGGACAGGGCGAGAAGAACGAGGGCGATGCTCATCGGCCGGCCCCCGCGCCGTCGCGGTTGGCGGGATCGAGCGCGTAGACGAGGGCCATGACCACCGCGGTGATCAGGATCCAGACGGTGATCCAGCCGAGGGGAAAGGGCATGCCGAGGATGAGGGGATCGACCTCGTTGTGCAGCACGGGGCCGAGCAGCATCACGATGCACGGCAATGCCGCGATCCAGTGGATGGGTTTCATGGTTGCTCCCTTGTTTATTGTGCGACGGCGTCTCCGCGCGCAGTCTGGCGCAGGCGGAGGGCGCGCCGCAAGCTTTTTATCGCGAAGGCGCAGGGAGCGGCGGCGCGGGCGCGCGGGGCGCCGCGGCGGTCAGGCCTCGACGGCGTCGAGGTCGAGCGCGTAGCCGGCGGCGCGGACGGTGCGGACCAGATCGATGTCGGTCTCGGCGTTGATGGACTTGCGCAGGCGGCGGATGTGGACGTCCACCGTGCGGGGCTCGACATGGATGTCCCGCCCCCAGACGGCGTTCAGCACGTCCTCGCGCGAGAAGACGCGGCGGGGGTGGCGCATGAAGAATTCGAGCAGGCGGAACTCGGTGGGGCCGAGATGCAGGACGCGGCCGCCGCGGGTGACGCGGTGGGTGGTGGGGTCGAGCTCGAGATCGTGGAAGACCAGCGGCGCCCTGGCCGGGGCGGTGCCGCTGCGGCGCAGCAGGGCGCGGATGCGGGCGATCAGCGCCTCGGGCGAGAAGGGCTTGGTGATGTAGTCGTCGGCCCCGGTTTCGAGGCCGCGGACGGTGTCCTGGTCCTCGGCGCGGGCGGTGAGCATGATCACCGGCAGATGGCGGGTGGAGGGCTTGCGGCGGAGCTGGCGGCAGACCTCGATGCCGGACATGGTGGGCAGCATCCAGTCCAGCAGGACGAGATCGGGCATCGCCTCGTTGATGCGGCCGAGCGCCTCGCCGCCATCGCCGGCCTCGTCGACGCGGAAGCCGGACTTCTCGAGATTGTAGCGCAGCAGGGTGACCAGCGGGGCCTCGTCCTCGACCACCAGCACAAACGGCTTCGCCGCCTCGTTCATCGCGTTGTCTCTCCTCAGGAAGCGGCGCCCGCCCCGGGGCTGGCCGAAAGGTCGCCCTTGGGCCGCGCATCGGGCAGGGTCTGGCCGGTGGCGGCGTAGTAGGTCAGCTCGGCGATGTTGGTCGCGTGGTCGCCGATGCGCTCGAGATTCTTGGCGATGAAGAGAAGATGCGTGCAGGCGGTGATGTTGCGCGGATCTTCCATCATGTAGGTGATCAGCTCGCGGAAGATCGTGGTGTAGAGATCGTCGATCATCTGGTCGGCGCGCCAGACCGAGATCGCCTTCACCGGATCGGCCTCGCCGATCGCGTCGATCGTGGATTTGAGGCTTTCCTGCACGAGGCGGGCCATCTGCGAGAGGCTGGCGAGCGGCCAGGTGGAGCCGGCCTGGTTGAGCACCAGGGTGCGCTTGGCGACGTTCGCCGCATAGTCGCCGATGCGCTCGATGTCGGTGGTGACCTTCAGCGCGGCGACGACCTGGCGGAGATCGTCGGCGACGGGCTGGCGCAGGGCGAGGACGCGGACGGCGAACTGCTCGATCGCGCGTTCGTCGGCATCGACCTTCGCGTCCATCTCGACGACGCGGGCGGCGATCGCGCTGTCATGGGTGAGAAGGGCGGTGACGGCATCGGCGAGCTCGGTCTCGACCAGGCCGCCCATCGCCGCGATCATGTCGCGCAGGCGGGCGAGATCGGCCTCGAAACTGCTCAGGATGTGCTTGCTGTCTTCGGGCATGGCCGTGCTCCTCAGCCGAACCGGCCGGTGATGTATTCCTGGGTGCGCCGCTCGCGCGGGGCGGTGAACATCTGCGTCGCGTCGGAGACCTCGATGAGCTCGCCGAGATAGAAGAAGGCGACGCGGTCGGCGCAGCGGCCGGCCTGCTGCATGTTGTGGGTGACGATGACGATGGTGAAGTCGCGCTTCAGCTCGTCGATCAGCTCCTCGATGCGCAGCGTCGAGATCGGGTCGAGGGCGGAGGTCGGCTCGTCGAGCAGGAGGACCTGCGGGCTGACCGCGATGCTGCGGGCGATGCACAGGCGCTGCTGCTGGCCGCCGGAGAGCGCGTTGGCCGAGGCGTGCAGCTTGTCCTTCACCTCGTTCCACAGCGCCGCCTTGTGCAGGGCGGATTCCACCCGCTCGTCCATCGCGCTGCGCGAGAGGCGCTCGTGCAGGCGGACGCCGAAGGCGATGTTCTCGTAGATCGATTTCGGGAAGGGCGTGGGTTTCTGGAACACCATGCCGACGCGGCGGCGCAGGCGGTTGATGTCGGTCCTCGGGTCGAGGATGTTCTCGCCGTCGAGGATCACCTCGCCCTCGGCGCGCTGGCCGGGATAGAGGTCGTACATCCGGTTGAGCACGCGCAGCAGGGTGGACTTGCCGCAGCCGGAGGGGCCGATCATCGCCGTGGTCTGGCGGTCGGGGAAGTCGATCGAGACCGATTTCAGGGCCTGGGTCGCGCCGTAATAGAAGTCGAGATTGCGGATCGAGACGCGGGGTTCCATCGCCGGCTCCACGACTTCGGACTTCATGCGGGCAGCTGCGTCGGGCATCACCAAATGACCTGTTCCTCAAAACGCCGCCCGCGGCCCTTGCGGACCGCGGGACGCGCCGGCGGCATCGCCGGATGGCAGTAGCGGACTATCATGCAACCATTGTGACAGTCGCATGAAGCTTTCATGACAGCGGCCGCGGCTCAGCTCGCCGAGGGGAGCTTCGGCTGCTTCACCATCCGCAGATAGGGCTTGAGCGTGCGGAAACCCTCGGGGAAGCGCTGCTTCGCCTCCTCGTCGGAGAGCGAGGGGACGATGATCACGTCCTTGCCGTCGGTCCAGTTGACCGGGGTGGCGACCTTGTAGCCGTCGGTCAGCTGGAGGGCGTCGATCACGCGGAGGATTTCCGCGAAGTTGCGGCCCGTCGCCGGCGGGTAGGTCATGATCAGGCGGATCTTCTTCTGCGGGTCGATGATGAAGACCGAGCGCACCGTCACCGTCGGGTCGGCCGCGGGGTGGATCATGTCGTAGAGGGTGGAGACCTTGCGGTCATGGTCGGCGATGACCGGGAAATTGAGCGTCTGGCCCTGGGTTTCCTCGATATCGGCGGCCCAGCCCTTGTGGTTCTCGCCAGTGTCGACCGAGAGGCCGACGGGCTTGACGTTGCGCTTCTTCCACTCCGGCATCAGGCGCGCGGCCTCGGCCAGCTCGGTGGTGCAGACCGGGGTGAAATCCTTCGGGTGGCTGAACAGGATGCCCCAGGACGAGCCGAGATACTCGTGGAACTTCAGGCGCCCCTCGGAGCTGTCCTGTTCGAAATCCGGCGCGATCTGGCCGAGTTGAAGAGCCATGCTGGTGATCCTCCATCGCTGATGGCAAAGGGCGACGCCGCGCGGCCCGGACGGCCGGCGGCGTGCCCGACACATAGGACCGGACGCGGCGAAGCGCAAAACGCGCGGCCCTCGCCCTTTGGGGGATGGCCAACCGCGGCGGTCAGCCGCCATGACCAACCGCGGCGGTCAGCCGCCGGAGAGGACGCGGCCGGCGACGGCGTCGAGCCGTGCCACCAGATCGGGGTCGCGCGCGGCGGGGGCGGTGATCAGCGCGTGGTCGAGCGCGTGGTCGCAGCCGGCGGCGCAGGCGGGGCGGGCGGCGCCGAGGCTGGGGACGACGGCGCGGACCAGGGCGCGGGCGCGGTCGGCATTGCCGAGCAGCACCTTGACCACCTGCTCGACCGTGACCGCCTCGTGATCCTCGTGCCAGCAATCATAGTCGGTGACCATCGCGACGGTCGCGTAGCAGAGCTCGGCCTCGCGGGCGAGCTTGGCCTCGGGCATGTTGGTCATGCCGATCACCGAGCAGCCCCAGGCGCGGTAGAGATGGCTTTCCGCCTTCGTCGAGAATTGCGGGCCTTCCATCGCGAGATAGGTGCCGCCGCGGGTCACCGGCAGGTCGAGCGCGCGGGCGGAGCGTTCCAGCGCGTCGCCCAGCCGGGCGCAGACCGGCTCGGCCATCGAGACATGGGCGACGCAGCCGGCGCCGAAGAAGCTTTTCGCGCGGGCGAAGGTGCGGTCGATGAACTGGTCGACGATGACGAAATGGCCGGGCGGCAGATCCTCGCGCAGGCTGCCGACGGCGGACATCGACAGGATGTCGGTCACGCCGGCGCGTTTCAGCGCGTCGATATTGGCGCGGTAGTTGAGGTCGGTCGGCGAGAGCTTGTGGCCGCGGCCGTGGCGCGGCAGGAACACCACCGACACGCCTTCGAGCGTGCCGAACATCAGCTCGTCCGACGCCTCGCCCCAGGGGGTGGCGACGCGCTCCCAGCGCTTGTCCTCGATCCCCTCGATGTCATAGAGGCCGGAGCCGCCGATGACGCCGATGACCGGGCGGCGGGGTTCGGCCGCGCTCATGCGCGCCGCCGGCGGAAGACGACGGCGCCGAGCCCGCCGAGGACGAGCAGGAAGAGGATGGCGCCGAGGCCGCTGACCTTGCGGTCCTCCAGTTTGGGATCGGCGGTCCAGGCGAGGAATTCGGCGACGTCGTGCGCCATCTGCGCCGCGTCGGGCTGCTTGCCGTCGGCCAGCGTGACGGAGCCGGGCTTCAGCGCCGGGGGCATCGCGATCTGCCCGCCGGGGAAGGCGACGTTGTAATAGTGGTTCGGCAGCAGGGTCAGGTTCGGCGGGGCCTTGCGGTAGCCGAGCAGCAGCGACTGGACATAGGCGGCGCCGCGCGGATGGCCGGCCTCGAACAGCGAGAGGTCCGGCGGCAGGGCGCCGTGATTGGCGGCGATCGCGGCCTTCGCATCGGGGTAGGACCAGGTGATGGCGTCGTCCGGCGTGGCCTTGACCATATGCGGCTTGCCGTGGGCGTCGGTGCCGTCCGGCTGGCTGATCTGCGCGGTGATCGCCGCGATGTCCTTCTCGGAAAGGCCGATGCCGCCGAGATCGCGGTAGTGCACGAGGCTGAGCCCGTGGCAGCTCGCGCAGTCGGCGCGGTAGACGGCGAAGCCGGTCTGCAGCGCGGCCTGGCTGTAGCCGCCGAACAGCGAGTCGAAGCCGAAGCCGTTGCCGCTGGCGAGGGCCGGGCCGGCGGCGAGAAGCGCCCCGGCGGTGAGGCAGGTGGCAAGCAGGCGCCGCATCAGGCGGTCCTCCGCGAAAGCCGCGCCGGCACCTCGTGCGGGGTTTCCAGCATGGTGACCAGCGGCGTGATGATGAGGAAATGGGCGAAGGCGTAGATCGCGGTGATGTCGGTCACCGCGGGCCAGAGGCCGCGCGCGGGCTCGCTGGCGGCGATGCCGAGGAGGACGAGATCGACCGCGAGCAGGATCAGGAAGCCGGCATAGACCGGGCGGTAGCGGCCGCTCGCCACCGTGCCGCGATCGAGCCAGGGCAGCGCGCCGAGCAGCAGGAAGGCCGCGACGGTGAGCAGCAGGCCGCCGCCGGGCGAGCCGCCCATGCGGGCGAAGCCGTGGAAGACCAGCAGGTACCAGGGCGGGGTGACCCGCACCGGGATGGCCAGCGCCGCCGGCAGGAGCGGGGTTTTCGGCGTGCCGAGGCCGGGGGCGAAGGCGAGGATGGCGGCGAAGATCAGCGCGAAGATCAGGAAGGCGGTGAAATACTGGCCGGCCAGGGCGGAGCGGGGCAGCAGGTCGCGCGGGTCGGGGGTGGCGATGCCGTCGGGGTTGGCGGGCGGGGCGGCGCGCGAGGCGACCACGGTGAGGGCGGCGATCAGCAGGACGAGGAAGCCGATCGCCTCATGCGCCATCGCGATGCGCGGGCCGGTGGCGGCATTGAGCCCGGCGCCGCCGAGAAAGGCGGGGCCGACCAGATGGCCGACCAGCGGAAGTGCCGCGAGATGCGCCTGCATGATCAGCAGCGCGCCCTGGGCGGCGGGGCTGCCGGTCATCGCGAAGCCGAGGAAGCCGACCGCCATGCAGGCGAAGAGGCGGACGATCCCGATGACCCAGGCGAGTTCGCGGCCGTTGCGGTAGGTGCCGTAGAAGGCGCCGCGGAACAGCTCGACGAACAGCACGCCGAACAGCATGGTGGTGCCGACGCGGTGCAGGTCGCGGATCAGCCAGCCATAGGGGACGTTGCGGGTGTAGTCGGCGATCGACAGCGCGGCGCCGGACAGGCTCGGCTGGTAGGCGAGGCCGAGCCAGATGCCCGAGAGCGTCAGCACCGCGAGGGCGACGCCGACCAGCGGGCCGACCGACCAGGAGAGCGGCTGGCTGGCGGGGACCAGACCATCGCTCCAGTGGCGGCGATAGACGGCGCAGAGCGGCAGGCGGGCCTCGAACCAGCCGGGTTTCGTGTCGGTGCTCATGTCAGCGCAACTGGTTCATCATGGCCGGGGCGAGCGGCGCGGGGGCTGGCCCGGAGCGGGAGGGCGCGAGGGCGGCGGCGAAGCACCAGAGCAGGACGACGAGCCCCATCACCGAAATCGTGGCAAAAATGATCCGCAGGGAATCGAGCTGCCCGCCGTCTCCCTGTCCGCCGCCATGCGCGCCGGCATCCGCTTGCGTTGCCATGAGCTGTCTCCGTGACCAACCTGTTGCCTCTGGATGACCGCAAACCGCATAAAATTCAATCCCGTCCGGCCGGCGGGAGGGGTTGCGCGCGCTGGAAGGGGGGCGGCGATGCTGTATAAGTCGGGCATGAATGATCGTTCCGCACCGAATCCGCCCGCCCCCGCCCACGAGGCGCTGAAACCGGCGGCGAGCGAGTGGTTCCGCACGCTGCGCGACCGCATCTGCGCCGCCTTCGAGGCGATCGAGGACGCGCATGGGGGAATGCTGGCGGACCGCGCGCCGGGCCGCTTCGCCCGCACGCCCTGGACGCGCGCGCCGGACGGGCAGAACCGGCTGGAGGGCGGCGGCGAGATGAGCCTGATGCGCGGCCGGGTGTTCGAGAAGGTGGGGGTGAACATCTCGGTGGTGGGCGGCGCGTTCAGCCCGGACTTCGCGAAGAACATTCCCGGCGCGGCGGAGGACCCGCGCTTCTGGGCGGCGGGGATCAGCCTGGTGGCGCACATGCACTCGCCGCGGGTGCCGGCGGCGCACATGAACACGCGCATGATCGTGACGACGAAGGGATGGTTCGGCGGCGGCGGCGATCTCACCCCGTTGCAGCCGGGGACGGCGGCGGCGAAGGAGGACGCGGCGCTGTTCCACGACGCGTTCCGGGCGGCGTGCGACAGATACGATCCCGACTACTACCCGCGCTTCAGCAAGTGGTGCGACGAGTATTTCTACCTGCCGCATCGCGGCGAGACGCGGGGTGCCGGGGGGATTTTCTACGATTATCTGGAGACCGAGCCGGAGCTTCATTTCGCCTTTACCCGCGATGTCGGGCTCGCGTTCCTTGAATCCTATCCCGCGATCGTGCGGCGGCGGATGGACGAGGCGTGGACGCCGGAGGAGCGCGAGGCGCAGCTGGTGCGGCGGGGGCGGTATGTCGAGTTCAACCTGCTCTATGACCGCGGGACCACGTTCGGGCTGAAGACCGGCGGCAATACCGAGGCGATCCTGATGAGCATGCCGCCCGAGGTCAAATGGCCGTGATGGCGGCGTGAGGGCGTGGTGGTCCGGCACGGCGGGGCAGCTCGCCGCGGCGGCGCCGGAGGCGGTGATCGGCGCCCTCGCCCGCCGGCTGGTCGAGACCCATGCGCTCAACCATGAGGAGCAGATCCGCGCCTGGCGGGCGCAGCTGCCGATCCTGACCGCGGCGCTGGCCGGGTGCGGGGACTGGCGGGTGATGCTGGAATATCCGCTGATCCGGCTGGGGCGGCGGATCGATGCCGTTGTGCTGGGGGAGCGCGGGATTTTCGTGCTCGAATTCAAGATCGGGGCGGCGCGGTTCGCCAATGCCGACCGGTTGCAGGTGGAGGATTACGCGCTCGACCTGTTCGATTTTCACGCCGAGAGCCGGCGCCATCCGATCGTGCCGGTGCTGGTCGCCCCGGACGCGCCGGCGCGCGCGGCGACCCCGCCGCTGCTGGCGCAGCCGATCATGCCGGTGATGGAGGCGAATGCCGCATCGCTCGGCGGGCTGATCGCGGCGACCGAGGCGATGCTGCCGGCGCCGGCGGCGGCGATCGACGCGGCGGCCTGGGAGGCGGGGGCGTATCGGCCGGTGCCGACCATCGTCGAGGCGGCGACGATGCTGTATCGCCGGCACGGGGTGGAGGAGATCGCCGCGGCGCGGGCGGATGTGAGCAACCTGACGCGGACGACCGAGGCGATCGGCCGCGCGGTGGACCGGGCGCTGGCGGCGGGCGAGCGGGTTGTGGTGTTCGTCACCGGGATTCCGGGCGCGGGCAAGACGCTGTGCGGGCTGAACACGGTGTTCCGCAGCGCCGCACCTGCGGCGTTCCTGACCGGCAACCTGCCGCTCGTGCATGTGCTGCGCGAGGCGCTGGCGCGGGATGCGAAGGGGCCCGGCGTGTCGCTGCGGGCGGCGAACCACCGGCTGGACAGCGCGATCCAGCCGCTGCTCGGCTTCCTGCGCGACAACGTGCCGCGCGCGGCGGCGCCGCATGAGCGGGTGATCGTGTTCGACGAGGCGCAGCGGGCGTGGGACGCGGCCTTCGGGCAGCGCAAGTTCCAGCTCGATGACAGCGAGGCCGGGCTGTTTCTCGACATCATGGCGCGGCACGAGGGCGGGGCGGCGATCGTGGCGCTGGTGGGCAACGGACAGGAGATCAATACCGGCGAGGCGGGGCTGGCCTCGTGGGGCGAGGCGCTGGCGCGGCGGCCGGGCTGGCGGATCGTCGGGCCGGACGGGGTGATCGGCCATCCCGATCCGGCGCGGCGGCTGGCGGATGCGGCGCCGGCGGGGATGGAGATCGATCCGGCGCTGCATCTCGATGTGAGCGTGCGGCAGGTGCGCTCGGCCGCCGCCGCGGCGTGGATCGACGCGGTGCTGGACGGGCGGGCGGAGATGGCGGCGGGGATCGCTTCTGCCGCGGGCGGGGTGCCGTTCCGGATCACACGGTCGCTCGACGCGATGCGGGCGGCGCTGCGGGGGGCCTCGCGCGGGACGCGGCGGGCCGGGCTCGTGTGCAGCGCCGGGGCGAAGCGGCTGCGGGCGGAGGGGCTGTCGGCCGATTTTCCGCATATGGACCGGCAGGCGGTGGCGAGCTGGTTCCTCAATGCCTGGCCGGACGTGCGCGCCTCGGACGCGCTGGAGGCGCCGGCGACGCAATATGCCTGCCAGGGGCTGGAGATCGACAATGTCGGCCTGTGCTGGGGCGGCGACCTGATCCGCCCGCGCGCCGGGGATGGTTGGCTGGCGCGGCGCTTTCGCGGCACGCGGTGGGAGGAGATCCGCCATAAGGAGGCCGCGTCCTGGCAGGTGAACACCTATCGGGTGCTGCTCTCCCGCGCGCGCTATGAAACGGTGATTTTTGTTCCGCCCGGCGATGCGGGGGATGCGACACGGCCGCCGGCGGAGTTCGACCGGATCGCGGCGTTTCTGACGGCGGCGGGCGCGGCGCCGCTGGCGGTGGATGCGCGGGCGGAGGCCCCTGCCCCGCTGCTTTCCGGCTGACGCGCCGGGGCGGGATCCGCAACCCGGTGGATGGCCGGGCGACCAGCCGGATGCGGGTGCCCGGAAACGCCCGCGTCGATCATGCCGACCCGTCATCGGGCGCAGGGGCCAGCACCACGGCAGCGAGATTCACGCGGCGTTTGCCACCAGAGGTGGCGCTCGCTAAAAATTAGTTTCACATATTATTTTTATGTAACATATTCATATAATTAACTTTTTTATACTCCTTGTAAATTGTCTAATTCTTTTATACCTCTGCCCTCCAGAGAAGAGACTGAGGAGGTCATGGCAACCGGGACGCGAGGCCTCAGGCTTTCACGGGAGCATCATCCGACCGGATGGAGTCGTCCGATCGGGTGAGGATGCTGTGTTTTTCGACATGATCGAGCACGGCCTTCGATCCGGGAGGATCGGGACGTGCTCTGGACAGTCTATCGCCGGCAGTTTTCGCCCTGCAGAAATGAAATAGGCCCAAAGCTGTTCGAACAATGCTTGCCTATCCGGTTGTTACCCACACCCACTAAATGTAGGGTGTGTCCATTCCCCGGAATAAAGCTCGTCAAAGGTTGGTGCGGCTGCCCTACCCGCGATTCCGAGCAGCGAGCGGAACGCGTTGAAGGGATAGAGGCGCCGGTTGAACCGAAACGTGAATTCATTGAGGTAGGCTTGTAGATGTTTGGCGCTGACCCCGTGATGGATGCCGTTGATCCAGGTCTTCAGGTTGGTAAAGACCAAGTGGACGATCGGCAGGAATTCTTCTGCCACCTCCGGGTCGCCGCATTCGGCGATTGCATGGTGGTCGAACCCGCGCCTTCCGAGACCGGCATAGCCGCTCCAGTCGTCGGTAACGATCAGCGATCCGGGAGCAACGGCGTTTTCGACGAATCCGCAGAGCGAATTGGCGCTACGGTCGGGGACAACAGCGAGACGAACGCGTCCCGCGTAGCGACCGTCTTTCCGATTGTCGAGCTTGGTTCCCGGTTTCCGGTGGCGCACCTCCACGGCACAGGCGACGAGAACCTTGTGATGGACACCCCGTCCATCGCCTCGGGTTCGTCCTCCAACCCACGTTTCATCCACTTCGACGTGTTCTTGCGGCGTGTCGCCAATCTTGTCGCGCTCGGGGCGCACCATCCCGGCGCGCAGCTTATGAAGGATGCCGAAGGCGGTCTCGTAGCGCGACAGGCCGAGTTGCCGCTGAAATTGGACGGCCGACATTCCGGGCGTCTGGCTGGCGATCAAGTAAGCCGCCCAGAACCAAGTCGACAGC
This sequence comes from Acidiphilium multivorum AIU301, assembly GCF_000202835.1. NCBI lineage: Bacteria > Pseudomonadati > Pseudomonadota > Alphaproteobacteria > Acetobacterales > Acidocellaceae > Acidiphilium > Acidiphilium multivorum. The sequence continues at coordinate 3,575,724 of NC_015186.1, read as the reverse complement.
GGCGTGTGACTGCGTTCCATAACGGTCCCAGCCATCAGGCTTACGTCTTTGCGACAGGCCCGGCAGCGCAGAACGCCCGGGCGCGCCTCGAAACGGAACGGCTCGCCAACGACGCCGCACCTTGGGCAGGCGAACCCTCCATTCCAGCGGGCGCTTTCGAGATAGGCGGCACAGGCCGCGTCGTTCGGGAAAATACGCTGGAATTCCGGCAGAGACTGCGGGAACGGCAGGTCTTCACGGGCCAGGACATCCATGCCCAACACTAGATCTAGTAGGTATGGGAGTCAACCGGATAGGCAAGGAACAATGGATATTCCTGCAATAAATCGCGATGCTTTTGTATCGTATGCTCAGAATTTTGAGGATGTCATACTTTGGCGCGCTCTGAGACATGTGTCGCCGGGCCGCTATATCGATATCGGCGCGCAGGATCCGATCGTCGATTCGGTGAGCCTCGCCTTCTACGAGCGTGGCTGGCGCGGCGTTCATGTCGAGCCGGATCCGGCCTATGCCGAGCAGCTTCGCAAGGCGCGCCCTGACGAGACCGTCATGCAGGCTGCCGTCAATACGGCGGGCGGGACGATACCGCTGTTCGAAATTCCCGGCACCGGCCTGAGCACCGGCGTCTCCTCGATCGCCGAGACGCATCGGGAGCAAGGCTTCGACGTCCGCCGCATCGATGTGCCGGCTATCCCCTTGTCACAGGTGCTCGGCACATTCGAGGGCGAGGAGGTGCACTGGCTCAAGATCGATGTCGAGGGCATGGAAAGCGAGGTCATCGAGAGCTGGGCGCCGTCGGACGTGCGGCCGTGGATCGTCGTCGTCGAAAGCACGTATCCGAACACCTCCACCCCGTCCTTCTCCGCCTGGGAAGATCGGCTGACCGGGCTGGGATATGACCTGGTCTATCGTGACGGGCTCAATAACTTCTACCTCAGTCACGGCCACCCGGAACTTCGGGTTCACTTCGAGGTTCCCCCCAACGTGTTCGACAATTTCACACTGGGCGGGCGCGCCTCGTCGACGATATGCCATCACGTGCTTGGCGAGGCCGCTGCCGAACGCAAGGCGCTGCAGGACAGACTCGACGCGGAGGAAAGCGGCAGCGCGGCGCTTCGGCTGCGGATCACCTCGCTTCAGCAGCAGATCACCTCCCTGCATGAACAAGTCGCCTCGCTTCAGCAGCAGGTCAACGCGGGCGAGGATGAATTGGCAAAGGCGCGGAGGAGGGCCGACCTGATCGAGACGCATCTGCGCCAGACGCTGGAGCGGGCCAGCCAGGCCGAAACGCGATCGGCCGAAATCCAGCAGGCGGCCGCGCAGATACATGCGAAATTGAACGACGCGTTGCGGCAGATCGACCATAGGGACCAGTTGCTGATCGAGGCGCGAAGCGAGATCCGGCAGATTTATGCGAGCCGTTCGTGGCGCGTCACGAACGGCCCGCGGGTGGCCGCGGCAAGGCTGCGCTGGGTCAGGGACGGAAGCTATGCCTGGGTCACGTTGACCCCGGGCAGCCGGCCGAGACGCATCGCGCGGGGGCTCGTGCATTCCCTCTCCCACTGGGTTCGGCAGGATCCGCGGCGGCGGGCACTGGCCGTCCGGGTCCTCGGCCATATGCCGGGTGTGCAGCGGAAACTTTCCGCAGCCCTCCGCTCGTCCCAAAGATCCGCGGCCTTTCCGGAAGCGGCCGAGATGTCGGCGCGGGCGCAGAAGATTCATCTCTGGATTCATTCCTGACGGCATTCACGCGAACGAAAGATTTGCATCATGCGGATTGTCCTGGACCTGCAGGGCGCACAGAGCGCCAGTCGCCTTCGCGGGATCGGCCGGTATTCGCTCAGCCTCGCGCAAGCGCTCGTGCGCAACAATGCAGGCCATGACATCATCATTGCCCTGAGCGCGCTGTTTCCCGAAACGATCCAGCCGATCCGTCGCGCCTTCGACAACCTGCTGCCGGCCGGGAATATCGTTGTCTGGGATGCGCCCGGCCCGGTCGCCGCCATTGATCCCTCGAATGCCGAACTGCGGGATCTTGCCGAACTGGTCCGCGAGGCCTTCCTGGCGTCGCTCAACCCGGACATCGTGCATGTCACCAGCCTGTTCGAAGGTTACATCGATGACGCGGTGACCAGCATCGCACGCCACGGCGCGGGCTATCCGGTCAGCGTCACGCTCTACGACCTCATTCCGCTGCTGAACGCCGACCGCTTCCTCGACCCCGATCCCCGCTATGCGGAATACTACAGACAGAAAATCGGGTATCTGAAAAAGGCGTCGCTGCTACTGGCGATTTCCCGATCGGCCGCATCGGAGGCGGTTGATCATCTTGGGCGGGACGAGGCACAGGTCATCCCCGTCGGAACCGGCAGCGATGGTCACTTCCGCAAGACCGAGCTTCGGCCGGTCGAACGCGATGCCGTGCTGGCCAGCATGGGCCTTTATCATCCCTTTTTCCTGTATGTCAGCGCACCGGCCGTTCACAAGAATCATGCGTGGACGGCCCATTGAGTTCAAGTAGGCATTGCAAGCTTTGATGACGGTTCGAAAGCGATCATGCGTTCGGCCTGTGTACGCGGCCACATGCCGCCGGCCCAGATGGGTTCCGCGAGCAACATCCAAACACAAGTGCGGCATATTATTTACCGGTGATTCTATCGGATTTTGTTGCTCGTCGGTTCGACCGATCATCATCTCTTGGTCTGCCCTTAAACTCTCGGCACCGGCGCGCAGATCAGGCGGCTACCGGCTGATGCCGATACGCTTCACCACGCGCCATCATGGCCCAGATGATCCGGGCCATCTTGTTGGCCAGAGCGATCGCCGCGACCTTGCGCGGCCTCCGCTCCAGCAATTGCAACAGCCAAGCGGTCGCTGATTTGCTGCCTGGTTTAGCGAAGCGGATCACCGCCATCGCCCCGACCACGAGCAACTGCCGCAACCTCTCATTGCCTGCCTTACTTATCTTTCCCATACGATGCTTGCCGCCGGTAGAATGCTCTCGCGGAGTCAGCCCGAGCCACGCTGCAAAATGCCGCCCGGTCTCAAAATTCGCAGGGTTCACGTTGAGCGCCATGGTGATCGCGGTGATTGGCCCAACGCCGGGAATCGCGGCGAGGAGCTTGCTGACCGCGTTGGCCTTGTGCTGTTCGAGCAGCTGTCTCTCCAGTGCGTCGATCTTTGCATCGAGATCCGTCACATGCTGACCCATTTGCTCAAACATCGCCTTTGCAATTGCTGGAATCGCTTCCTCGGCAGACAGGAGAGCAAGCAATGCTGTGACGTTCGCACCGCCCTTGGCGGCAACGATGCCAAATTCCGCCGCGTGCCCCCGCAACGCGTTGATCGCCTGGGTTCGTTGATTCACCATGAGTTCCCGATGCTTCACGATGATCGCTGCCGCTTGCTCATCCACCGATTTGACCGGAACCGTGCGCATGGTCGGGCGGGATGCTGCCTCACTGATCGCTTCTGCGTCGTTGCGATCATTTTTACTCCGCTTCACGAAGGGCTTCACATATTGCGGTGGGATCAACCTGACCCGGTGGCCCATACCGCCCAACACCCGCCCCCAGTGGTGCGAGCCGGCACAAGCTTCAAGAACCACCTCCGTCGAAGCCAATTTGACGAAGAACGGTTCAACCTGAGCGCGCCTGATTTCACGCCGCAGTACCGGGCGCTCCTGCTCATCGACCCCATGGATCGTAAAAACATGCTTGGACGTGTCCATCGAAATACGCTTAAATTTCATTAGGCGGCCCTTTCATTAGGTTCGTTGTTCGACCTTATATTGGCACATTCGATGCCGGTGGGCCGTCCACCCCAACACAAGCGCCTGATCGAGGCGTTTGCCCGCCTTCCCGCATCGGTGCGCGACACGCACCAGCTGGTCTTCATCGGTCATTTTTCGATCTTCGACCGGCAGGACTTCGAGACCCATGCCGCGCGCAGCGGCCTCCGGCCCGGAAGTCTCGTACTTCTCGATGCGGTGTCAGACAGCGATCTCAATACGCTTTACAACCTGTCGCAGGGGTTCATCATGCCTTCATGGCATGAAGGCTTCGGTCTGCCGGCGGTCGAGGCCATGTTGTGCGGGCGCGCGACGATCGGCAGCCGGGCATCGAGCCTGCCCGAGGTGATCGGGCGCGACGACGCGCTCTTCGATCCGTTCGACGTCGATGACATGTGCCGGGTGATCCATCGGCTGGCCACGGATGATGAATGGCGCCGTGAACTCGAAGCGCACGCCGCCGTCCAGTCCCGGCTGTTCACCTGGGACAATGTGGCCCGGAAGACGTTTCAGGCGTTCGAAAGCCTGCGCCCGGCTGCCGGATCCGGCGTTGCGCCCGATCCATTGCCGCAACGCAAGCGCCGCCTTGCCTTCGTGTCCCCGCTTCCGCCGGAGCGCAGCGGCATCAGCGACTACAGCGCCGATCTGCTGCCGGCGCTTGCGCGGCATTACGACATCGATCTGATTTCCAGCCAGGCGCTCGTCGGCACCGAGATAGCCGGCGGGGCTATGCCGGTGAGATCCGTCGACTGGTTTCACGATCATGCGGGCGAATTCGATCGTATCGTGTACCAGTTCGGCAACTCGCCATTGCACGCGCACATGGTTGATCTGCTCGAGCAATTTCCGGGCGTCGTTGTCTTGCATGATTTCTATCTCTCGTCGCTTCAGGCCTATCGAGCCGGTCACGATCAACGAAAGCTGTTCGATGCGCTGCGGCGCGATCATGGCATTGCCGCCGCCGGCGACTGGATCGCCGGCGGGGACGGCGCGGCGTTTGGAAAATACCCGTTGAACCTACAGATCCTGCAGGACGCACTCGGCATCATCGTGCATAGCGAACACTCGAAAGCCTTGGCGGACCATTGGTATGGACCATCGAGTTCGGCCGACTGGCGCGTGATTCCGCACGTACGCACACCCGCCGCCGATGTATCCCGGGAGCAGGCCAGAACGCAACTCGGTCTCGGGGAGGATGATCTTCTGGTCTGCTCGTTCGGATTTCTGGATCCGACCAAGCTCAATCATCGCCTTCTCGAAGCCTGGCTCGACAGTCCTGTCGCATCCAGGCCGGGCGCGAGACTGGTGTTCGTGGGGGAGAATCACGGCGCAGCCTATGGCAGGGCGCTGCTCGATCGCATCGCGCAGGCCGGCGCGCGGGAGGCCGTGCAGATCACCGGCTGGGGGGATCGCGCGCGGTTTCAGACCTACCTCGCCGCCGCCGATATCGCCGTTCAGTTGCGGGCGAATACGCGCGGCGAGACCTCGGGATCCGTGCTCGACTGCATGAACCATGGCGTTCCCACCATCGTGAATGCCCACGGGACGATGGGGGAACTCGACCGCTCGGCCGTCTGGATGCTCCAGGATGAGTTCGACCAGGCGGATCTGCTCGACGCCCTGAACACGCTGGCCAAGGACGCCGATCGCAGGCGCGATCTGGGAGACCGGGCAAGATCCGTCATTCGCGAGCGGCACGCGCCCGCGATCTGCGCCGCACTTTATGAACGGGCCATCGAGGACGCTTACGGACGCGCCGATCGGGGCCTTTACGGCTTGATCCGGTCATTGAAGACGCAGCCGATACCGTCCGGCGAGGGCTCTCGCCTCGCGACCGCGCTGGCCAGAAACTTCCCGGCACACCCTCGACAGCGGCAGTTGTTGGTCGATGTATCGGTTCTGGTGCATGCCGATCTGCGAACCGGCATTCAGCGCGTGGTTCGTGCGATATTGCTGGAGTGGCTCACCAATCCGCCTCGCGGCTGGCAAGTGGAGCCTGTTTACGCGTCCCGCAACGCGCCGGGTTATCGCTATGCGCGGCAATTCACCAATCGCCTTTTTGGAATCGAAGACGACACGGCAGAAGAGGGCACCGTCGAAGCGTGGTCCGGCGATGTATTTTTCGGCCTTGATTTCGCGCCTGATGCGGCCGCCGCGCAGCAGGATCATCTGCAGGCATGGCGGAACCGCGGCGTGAAGGTCTGGTTTGCCGTGTATGACCTGCTGCCGGTGCTGATGCCGCATGCCTTCCCCGCCGGAACCGGCGAGGGCCACGAGCAATGGCTGCGGCACGTCAGCGGATTTGACGGAAATATCTGCATCTCGAAAGCCGTCGCGGACGAGTTGAAGCTATGGCGCGTGTCGGCGGTGGTGGAGGCCGGAGTTCAGCGGATCGAGTGGGTTCATCTCGGCGCCGATATTCAACGCTCGGCGCCGACGACCGGATTTCCGGATGGCGCCGAGCAGGTCCTGTCCACGATTCGCGGCCGCCCGACATTCCTGATGGTGGGCACGATCGAGCCGCGCAAGGGATATCTCCAGACGATCGCCGCCTTCGAACTGCTCTGGGCGAAGGGGGTCGATGTCAACCTGGTGATTGTGGGGCAGGAAGGCTGGAAGCCGGTGCCCGATATTCAGCGGCGGCCGATCCCCCGCATCGTGAGCACGCTGCGCCAGCACCCCGAGCGCGGCGAGAGGCTCTTCTGGCTCGATGGAATCAGCGACGAATATCTCGAGGCGATCTATGAAGCGAGTTCGTGCCTGATCGCCGCCAGCGAGGGTGAGGGGTTTGGCCTGCCGTTGATCGAAGCGGCGCAGCACGGACTGCCGGTGCTGGCGCGCGACATTCCGGTGTTCCGCGAAGTGGCGGGCGAGCATGCCACCTATTTCTCGGGCCTCGATGCCGCAGATCTGGCGGAGGCCGTTCAGGGCTGGCTGGAGGACGCGCAGAGAGAGCGCATTCCGGACCCCACCTCGATCACCTGGCACACATGGCAGGAGGCCGCGCGCAGGATTGCCCGGCATCTCGGCGTCATCACGGAAGAGTGACGGCCGCCGGACAACCGCGCCGAAGGCGCGTCAACCGCCGGCCCCGGTTGCTGTCCTGATTTCGGCTGAATTCGCCTCGGCCACGGCGGAACGACAGCGCGGCCGATGGCATCGTTCAATCGAAAGCCGCTCAAAATATTCCATTAGATCATGATATTGGAACCATTCGTGCAATTTGCATGATTTCGCACTGAATGATACGGCCGATGTGGACCCCCGAACCGAGGTTTCGATGAAGGCTGACGAACCACGCGTTGCCGTTCTGATTCCCTGTTTCAACGAGGAAGTGGCCATTTCCAGCGTGATACATGCCTTTCAGAGCACCTTGCCCGATGCCACGATCTACGTTTTCGACAACAACTCGACCGACGATACGGCGACGATCGCCCGACAGGCCGGCGCGGTGGTGCGGCACGAGCCGCTTCAGGGCAAAGGTTACGTCGTCCGCCGCATGTTCCGCGACATCGAGGCCGATCTCTATGTGATGGCGGATGGCGACGATACCTATGATGCGGCGCTGGCACCGGCGATGATCCACCGCGCCCGGACCGGCCCGTTCGATCTGGTGAACTGCATACGGCGTCAGACGGACGATGCCGCCTACCGGGACGGGCACCGCTTCGGCAATCTTTTGCTCACGGGGGCGGTGCGGATGATCTTCGGCGACCGTGTCGAAGACATGCTGTCGGGATACAAGGTGCTGTCCCGGCGGTTCGTGAAGTCGTTTCCGGTGCTGTCCACGGGCTTCGATATCGAGACGGAATTGACGGTTCACGCTCTGGAACTGGCTCTCCCGATCGCGCATGTCGAAGGGGCGTATCGGCCGCGGCCCCCCGGATCGGTGAGCAAGCTCCGCACCTGGAGCGATGGCTGGCGCATCCTGCGCCTGATCGTCAGGCTGCTGCGCCACGAGAGGCCGCTGGCGTTTTTCGGCGCGCTTGCCGTGTTCGCGTTCGCGCTGGCGCTCCGACTCGCTGCACCGCTGATCGCCACCTATCTGCACACGGGCCTGGTTCCGCGGCTACCGACCGCCGTTCTGGCGACGGGCATCGTGATTGCCGGCGCCCTGAGCCTGACGACCGGACTGATCCTGGACACCGTGACGCGAGGCCGCCGCGAGACGAGGCTGCTTGCCTATCTCCATCATGCCCCGCCGGGCGATTTGCAGACAGACGCGCCCAGGGCCTGAGCCGTCAAACAAGAGAGCACGATACATGCAAGCCCCTGCAAGCACGGCGCCAAATTCGCAGAAGAGCCGATATCTCTTTCTCGCGCCTGCCGTCATTTTCATTAACGCCGCCCTGCTATGCGGCATCTCTCTTCGGCTTGGCGCTGATCTGAACTGGGATTTGCTGAATTATCATTTTCTCAATGGCTATCTCTGGCTGAACGGCAAGATTTTTTCAGATTCGATCTGCACGGTGCAGTCTTACCTGGATCCACTATTGAATTCGTTTTACTATATCCTGATAGATCATTTTTCTCCCCTCGCGGCGAATTTGATCATTGCCAGTCTGCAATCCCTGTCCCTGTCGGCGGTATGGTTGCTCTGCTTTCGCATGACCGAACACGGTTTCGGCATGTTCCAGCGGATCATGCTTTCATCGATCGCAACACTGGCCGCATTGATCAGCCCTGTCTTCTGGTCCGAAATCGGCGGCACGATGGGCGACACGCTTCTGGATACGCCCATCATCATCGCACTCTGGTGTATCCTCGAAGGTCTCAGGGACAGAAGGCTGTTGTTTTTTGGAATTGCCGGCGCGCTCGTCGGCTTTGCCTGCGGCTTGAAATTCACCAATATGGTATACGCCCTGGCGGTCGCCGGCGCCTTGATCCTGACGGGCATATTCGAGTCGCCATCAAAAATCCGGGGCATTCTTCTGAATGCATTTGTATTCTCGGCGTATTCGGCTGTCGCGTTTCTGGCGACCTATGGATATTTCGGCTGGCAGATGTGGTCGCACTTCCGCAATCCGATTTTTCCCTATTTCAACAACATCTTTCACTCACCCTTCATGGCGCCACGTGCAATCCATGATGGCCGTTGGTTCCCGGTGGATTTCGCGGGCTACCTGGCCCTGCCGTTCAGGTTTGCCTTTGTTCATCATCATACGACGGGCAATCATCTGGTCGGGTTGGAAATTCCCTTTCGTACGCTCTTCCCTGCCCTCGTCCTGATTCTGGTTCCAGCCGTTTATTTTTGGGCTTACGCAAAAAGATCATCGACGTGCCGGTTCAAACCATCCGTTATTGAGATGTATTTTTTGGCTAGTTTTGTATTGCTTTCTTTTATTGTATGGGAAAAGATGTTTAGTTATTATCGATATTTTTCAGCAATTGAAACAATCGCCCCCGCTTTTTCCTTGGTTTCACTTGCCAGACTTTTGTCGTGGAAGCGCATGCGGTCCGCCTCCATTGCGGGGGCGGCTCTGTTTGTCGCCTTGATCGCCGGCGGCAGCCTATATGGGACCCACGCATTGGCCGACACCAATTGGGGCCGCGAACAATTTGGCAGAACCTATTTCGGGATCAACAAGGGAGAATTCGGGAAATATGAAAATTCGCTGCTGATCCTCGGTACTGTGCCTCTTGGATTTATGGTTCCGTATTTTCCAGATACCGATCAGGTCATCGGAATACCCGAACGGATACCATACTTGACGACTCGTTTTCAAAAAAACTATCTGAAAAAACTTTCGAAAGCAAAAGACATTTATTATTTGTCTTCGTCGCCGAATATAGAGCGACACAAATTATTGTTGGCTGAAATGTATGGAATTCATGTCGATTTTAAGAGTTGCGAAAGATACCATACAGCGGCGGCTGATGTTGCAATTTGTCCGGCAAGGCGTCGTACTTCCGGCTTGCCTCCATTGGCTGAGGGGCCGGATTTGAAGTGAGTGGCGGGAGCCCGGCTGATTCAATATCTACCTTGGTGGCGGCGTGGTTTTCCGCGCGCGGGCAAGCCGTGACAGTCTGGCGGTGACTTCGGGCGGGTCGAGCATGCGGCTGGCCGGTTGCGGCATTCGCCGTCGCCAGTTCGGATGTTCGGTGGTCGTGCCGGGGAGATTGGGCTGGTCCGGCAGTCCGAGCGCATCCTCCAGGGGAAGAAGCGCAAGCGCGGATGAGGCCGTGCCGATATGGGCCACCGCGGCGTCGATGACCGCTTCGGGCTCCCGATCCTGCGGCCGCGGCCCGCGGGCGCAACCGGATTGCCGGAGGGCGGACCACAGGTGACGGCGGTCCTCCGCCCGATCGGCGGCGCTTTCGCCGGCGATGCCGAGACGCTCCCGCCAGCCGAGGTCGGTGCCGCGCCACCAGCCGGCGACGGTCGGCAGGTCGTGCGTCGTGGTCATCGCCACCGAATTGGGGCGCCAGTCGGCCGGGGGCAGGAAGCGGCGGCCCTCGCGTTCGAACCACATCACCGCCATCCCTGAAATTCCGGAGGCGGCGAGCTCGGCGCGGAAGCCTGGCGGAACGGTGCCGAGATCCTCGGCGACGATGATGCCGCGGTGGCGGACCGATTCCAGCGCCACGATCCGGCGCATGTCCGCGAACGGATAGTGAAGGTAGCACCCTTCGGCGGGACTGGCGCCGTCGGGGACGAGCCACAGCCGGGCGAGGCCCATCGCATGGTCGATCCGCACGCCGCCGGTGAAGCGCAGCGCCGATGCCATCATGTCCCGCAGGGCGGCGAAGCCCGACCGACGCAGGCCGCGCGGCGAGACGGTGGTCAGCCCCCAGTTCTGTCCCGCACGGTTGAACGCATCCGGCGGCGCGCCGACCGAGACTCCGCGCAGCATCTCGCCCGGCCGCGCCCAGGCATCGCAGCCGGCGGGATCGGCGCCGACCGCAAGGTCGGCGATGAGGCCGATCGCCATGCCGGCGCCGCGCGCGGAGCGCTGGGCCATCTCCAGGCCCTGGCGGGCGCGGAACTGGGCGTAAAGGTGGAACGACACCTCATCGTCGAGGCGTTGGGCCGCCGCGGCGACATCGGCGCTGGCCGGATCGCGCCACGAGGCGGGCCAGCCGCGCCAGTCGCGCCCCTCGCCGCGGGCGACGCGTTCGGCGACGAGGGCTTCGAACAAGGCGTAATGCCTGATTCCCGCCGGCGCATCGTCGCGGAAGGCGCGGAATGCCGGATCCTCGCGCCCGGCGGCGAACGCCGCGCGCAGCAGCGCCTCGCGGCGGGAGAGCGCCTTGCGCCAGTCGATCAGCCCGGCCTCCGCCAGCGGCGCGCAATCGAGGGGCGCATAGGCCGGGTTCAGGGCGAAGCGGCTCGATGGCGCATAGGGGCTGTAATGATCGGGCTCGGCGGCGTGCAGGGCGTGAATGGGGCTGATCGCCAGGGCATCGGCGCCGAGGCGGCCGGCCGGCCCGGCAAGGTCGGCCAGGGCGGCGAAATCGCCGTTGCCGCAATCGCCCTCGCGTCTCAGGCCGTAGAGCTGGACGGCAAGTCCCCACGCCTTGCCCTCCCGTCCGGCGGCGGCGAGCGCATCGGCCACGGTGTGGGCGCGCCGCGGCGCGATGGCGAGCGTGCGGACGCCTGAGGCCGTCTCCAGACGGTGATAGCCCGGTGGCAGGGTGCCGGGCAGCGAGACCGTTCCGGCGGCATCCCTGTCGGGCATGACATCGAGCCGGCGCCCGTCCTCGAGATGGATGACCGCTGGAGCGCGGAGTGCCGGAAGCGTCAGCGCTTCGCCCGCGGTCGCGGCGAGCAGGGGCGCGGCTGCGAGGTCCTCGTCGTCGAGCCGGCGCATGGTGTCGCGGCACGCCGCGTCGGTGGTCGCTTCGAGGCCGAGGCAGCCGAGGATCGCGCGAAGCGTGGCCGGCGAGACCGTGCGCCGGACGCCCGACGCGTCCTGCCAGACCACCTGCAGGCCCGCCCGCTCGGCGAGCGCGTGCAATGCCGATCCGCTCATGCGATGGGCGGCGCGAGCTCGGCGCCGAGGATCATCATCGACCGCGCGGCGACGGTGAGATCCGGGCCGTCCACCGGGCGGCGGGACTGCTCCGCCCGGGCGGAATCGATTTCGACGATCCAGGCGAAGGCGGGTGCGGGCAGGGTGAAGGCCCTGTCATCCTCGGAGGCGTTCAGCAGCAGCAGGGTTGCCTCGCGCCGCCGTTCGCTCGCGGTGGCGCGCCGCAGCACCAGCAGGCGCGCCGCGGCATCGGACCAGGCGTGACTGTCGAGCGGGTTTCCGGCCTCGTCGAACCAGGCGGTGTCCGGCAGGTCATCCGCGATCATGCCGATACCGTGGAGAAAGACGGCGCTGCGCAGACTGGGATAGCGGCGACGCACGGCGGCCAGCGCGGTGACGAAGCCGAGCATGCCGGTGCCGGACTCGTCGTCGAGCGCGGTCCAGTCGAGCCAGGAAAGCTCGTTGTCCTGGCAATAGGCGTTGTTGTTCCCGCGCTGGGTGCGGTTGATCTCGTCTCCCGCAAGCAGCATCGGCGTGCCGTATGATGAAAACAACGTCGCCAGCAGCGCCCGGCGCACGCGATCGCGCAGGGCATTGATCGCGCCGTCCGCGGTCTCGCCCTCGACGCCCCAGTTCGAGGAGACGTTGTCTTCGGCGCCGTCTCGGTTGTCCTCGCCGTTGGCGAAATTATGCCGTTCCGAATACGAGACGAGATCGCGCAGGGTGAAGCCGTCATGCGCGGTGACGAAATTGACCGAGGCCGAGGGACGCCGGCGGCGGCGATCGAACAGCTCGGGCGAGCCCATCAGCCGACGCGCGATTTCCGGCCGCTGCCCGGGATCGCCACGCCAGAACCGCCGCGCGCCGTCCCTGAATGCCGCGTTCCATTCGGCGAAGCCGGGCGGATAATTGCCCAGCTGATAGCCGCCGGGCCCGAGATCCCACGGCTCGGCGATCAGCTTGAGGCGGGAGAGCACGGGATCCTGCCGGATGGCATCGAAGAAGCCGGCGGAGGGATCGAAATCATCCGCTTCGCGGCCGAGCGTCGTTGCGAGATCGAATCTGAAACCGTCGATCCGGAAGCGCGTTGCCCAATGGCGCAGACTGTCGGTCACCATCTGCAGCACGCGCGGGTGGGCGATGTTGACCGTGTTTCCGCACCCCGTGTGGTTGACGCAGCGGCGTTGGTGGCCGGGCATAAGCCGGTAATAGCTGGCATTGTCGAGCCCGCGCCAGGAGAGCGTGGGGCCGGTCTCGTCCCCCTCGCAGGTATGCTTGTAGACGACATCGAGGATGATCTCGATTCCGGCTTCGTGCAGGCGCCGGACGGTGGCGCGCAACTCGTCATCCGGGTTGTCGGGCTCGGCGAAATAGCGCCGCTCCGGCGCGAAGAAGGAAAGCGTCGAATAGCCCCAGTAATTCGAGAGTCGCCGCTCGACGAGGAACCGGTCCTGCAGGATCGCGTGAACCGGGAGAAGCTCGATCGCGGTGATCCCGAGCCTGACGAGATGATCGATCATGCGCGGATCGCGCAGCGCGGCGAAGGTGCCGCGTCTGTCCTCCGGAAGGTCGGCGCGTTGCCGCGTCAGGCCGCGTATGTGCGCCTCGTAGATGACCGTCTCCGCCCAGCCCAGAAGCGGCTTGCGGTCATCGCCCCAGGTTGCGTCGTCGGTGAGGACGACCGCCTTGGGCATCGCCTGGGCCGAGTCGCGGCGATCGAACGAGAGGTCGGCGCGGGTGGCACCAGGCCGGTAGCCGAACAACGTGTCGGACCAGCGGACCTCGCCGATCAGGGCGCGGGCGTAAGGATCGAGCAGCAGCTTGTTCGGGTTGAAGCGGTGGCCCAGTTCGGGCTGATACGGACCATGGGCGCGGTATCCGTAGACGAGGCCGGGCAGGGCATCGGGCAGATAGCCGTGAAAGACCTCGTCCGTGCAGTCCGGCAGGTCGTAGCGCGCGATCTCGCGGCGGCCGCTCCTGTCGAACACGCATAGTTCGATCCGGTCGGCATTGGCCGAGAACACCGCGAAATTGACCCCGAACCCGTCCCAGGTCGCGCCCAGCGGATCGCACCGCCCCGCGGTCATATATTTCGGCAGGCTGGCCATCAGCTCTCCGCACGCAGGATCAGCGCTGCCAGCGGCGGCAATGTCAGCGACAGCGACTGCGCGAAGCCGTGGGCGGGACGATCGTCACTGTCGATCCCGCCGAGATTCCCGAGGCCGCTGCCGCCATACTCGACGGCGTCGGTGTTCAGCACCTCGCGCCAGCGCCCCGGCAGCGGCACGCCCACACGGTATCGCTCACGCGGCACCGGCGTGAAGTTGCAGAGGACCAGGAGGGCGTTTGGGTCATTTCCCACGTGCCGCAGCCAGGCAAAGACGCTTTGATCCGCGTCATCCTCGACCACCCAGCGAAAGCCGCCGGGATCGAAATCCGTGCACGACAGCGAGGGGGCGTCGCGATAGAGATGATTCAGGTCGCGCAGCAGCAGGCGCAGGGCCGCGTGTTCCGGCGTTGCCGCCTCCGGCCAGTTCAATTCGGCATCGTGATTCCATTCCGCACTCTGGCCGAATTCCTGCCCCATGAACAACAGCTTCTTGCCAGGCTGGGTCCACATGAACGCGAGGTAGAGCCGGAGGTTGGCCAGACGCTGCCAGGCGTCGCCGGGCATCTTGCCGAGCAGCGACCGCTTTCCGTGCACGACCTCGTCGTGCGAGATCGGCAGCACGAAGCGCTCGGAAAACGCGTAAACGAGGCCAAAGGTCATGTCGTGGTGGGAGAATTTCCGATGCACCGGATCATGTCCGACATACCGCAACGTGTCGTGCATCCAGCCCATGTTCCACTTGTGGGTGAAGCCGAGACCGCCCTGTTCGACCGGATGGCTCACCCCCGGCCACGCCGTCGATTCCTCGGCGATCAGCATGGCGCCTGGAACATCTTCAGCGATGGCGGCTGAAAGCTCCCGGAGGAAGGCGACGGCTTCGAGGTTCTCCCGCCCGCCATGGCGGTTCGGGATCCACTCGCCGGGCTGGCGCGAATAGTCGCGATACAGCATCGACGCGACCGCATCGACGCGGAGTCCATCGATGTGAAATGTCTCGAGCCAGAACACCGCGCTGGCAATCAGGAAATTCCTGACTTCGGTCCGGCCGAGATTGTAGATCAGCGTATTCCAGTCCTGATGGAATCCCTCTCTGGGATCTTCGTGTTCATAGAGCGCGGTTCCGTCGAACCGGACGAGCCCGTGGGCATCGGTCGGAAAATGTCCGGGCACCCAGTCGAGAATGACTCCGAGACCTGCCGCATGACAGCGATCAACGAAGTCCGCCAGCTCTTCCGGCGTGCCGAGGGCGGGGAGCGGCGCGAATTGCGACAGCGGCTGGTACCCCCACGACCCGCCGAAAGGGTGCGCCGTGAGCGGCAGGAATTCGATATGGGTAAAGCCGAGATCGCGCACATAGGGGATCAGCGTGTCGGCCAGTTCGCGCCAGAGCAAGGGGCGGCCATCCGGGTGACGGCGCCATGAGGGGGCGTGGACTTCGTAGATTGATAACGGTCGGTCAGCACGGGCTTCGCGCGCGGCACACCAGGCGCCATCCCGCCAGCGAAACGCCGGGACCGGCGCGACGATGGAGGCGGTTGCCGGCGGGCCCTCGACCTGCCGCGCGACGGGGTCCGATTTCTGCTGGACTTCGCCCGAGTGCTGGAGAATTTCATACTTGTAGAGAACTCCGGCGGAAAGTTCCGGAATGAAGATCTCCCAGACGCCGGCATCGTGCCGGAACCGCATCGGGTGCCGGCGGCCATCCCAGTTGTTGAACGACCCGATAACGGACACCCGCCGCGCGTTCGGCGCCCAGACCGCGAAGCGGACGCCCTCGACGCCCCCGATCGCGACGGGGATGGCGCCGAGGCATTCGGCGAGCCGCAGTTTCCGCCCTTCGGCGAGATCGCGGATTTCGTCGCGGCCGAGCAGCGGGCCGTAGCGGTAGGGATCGTCGATCTCCTGGCTGGAACCACCCCAATCGATCCTGAGCCGGTAGGACGCGGCCTCGACCGGCGCGCTTTCGAAAATGCCGCCCGCATGCACGCGGGTCATCGGCAGTTCCAGACCCGTCCCGCACAGGAGCGTGACGCCGCTCGCGCCGGGCTGGAGGGTCCGGACGAACGTTCCGTGCGGCCCGTGGCAGGGACCAAGCACGCTGAACGGGTCGGAATGGGTTCCGGCGGCAAGCGCGTCCAGCGTTTCGTCAGCCGATGCCGGCATCCCCGCCTCCCTCGTGCCGCTCATGTATCCGGACCAGGCCGCTCAGCGGGATGTCGATCCAGCCGGGCCGGTTCGCCGCCTCGTAACAGATTTCATACGCGGCCTTCTCGATCATGAACAATGCCAGGACATCGCGCCACGCGGCTTCCGTGATCCATGGCCGCGGCGCCGTCATCGCGACCGCGCGATAGGCCTCGATGAAGACCGCGGTGGCATCGGTGCGAAAGCGCGCGATCATGGCCTGCTGACGGTCTTCGCCGCGTTCGCTGGCCGCGAAAGCCGCGCGCTCCACGGTGGCGGCCGCGTAATCGAGGGATCGCAGCAGCCCGGCGACATCACGCAGGGGAGAGGATTTCTTTCGCCGCTCGGCAATCGGCTTGATGGGCTCGCCTTCGAAATCGATGATGAACGCATCGCCCTGCGCCACCAGAACCTGGCCGAGATGAAAGTCGCCATGCACACGGGTCAGCAGGGTTCCGGCGCCCGCCTCGGCGAGGCGCCGCAATCGGGTTTCGATCGCCGTCCGCTCGTCGCGCAGGCGCCGGATCAGGCCTTGCGTTTCTGGCCCGGCCCGGTCGGCCATCTGCTCGACCGCGGCGACGGCGGCGTCCAGCTGGCCTTTCGCGCCCTCGGCCCATGCCGCGATCTCGGCCTCGCCGGCCTGTTCGGGCGCGAAATCGGGTCCGGTGCCGAACTGCGCGAGGACCGAGTGCATCTCCGCGAGGCGCCGTCCGATCACCGAGACGAAGGAGAGATAGCCGGAGAGCGGATCGATCCCGCCGGGGTCGCGGAGTTCGGCGTGAATCGCGCCATCGACCGCGCGCCCGAGGACATCCAGCGTCCACTGCCAGGCATCGCCCTGGTTGCGGACAAACTGCTGGACGACGATCAGTGTGCGCCGTTCGCCATCCGGATCGAGCCGCACGACATCGCCCAGCAATGCGGGAATGTTCGCAAAGGACGCGTCGGTCAGAAAGCGGCTCATTTCGGTCTCGGGATGAATCCCGCGCTCCGTCCGCCGCAGGATCTTCATGACCGCGGCGTCGCCGACGATCAGGGAACTGTTGGATTGTTCGGCGGAAAAGCGGCGGATTTCCGCATCGTCGAGCGGCGGCAGGTCGTCGATCAGCGCGGTGGGTTCATAGCTGAGCCGGCCCGAGTCGAGCGAGATGCAGGATTTTGTCCTCAATCTGGCGATGATGTCGTGGCAGAAGCGGTCGACCGCAAATGCGTCCGTCAGATAGCCGACCCGGCGGTGCCGGCGAATGCGGGCCAAGGCGAGCTGCTGGACGATACTTGCAACCGGGCCGTCATCCCAGACCACCGCGAGCGGCAGGAGATACA
This sequence comes from Acidiphilium multivorum AIU301, assembly GCF_000202835.1. Lineage (NCBI taxonomy): Bacteria > Pseudomonadati > Pseudomonadota > Alphaproteobacteria > Acetobacterales > Acidocellaceae > Acidiphilium > Acidiphilium multivorum. The sequence continues at coordinate 3,558,344 of NC_015186.1, read as the reverse complement.
CATCCCCCCTCCCCTCGCCCGCGAACTCAACCTCGATTTCGCAGAGCAGGAAATCATCCTCCGCCGTGCCGAGCATATGGGCATTGGCGATCGTCACGCTCCGGACATGCCTGTCCTTCGCGGCGAACCAGCGCCGGCGCTGGAGATAGGGCGGGAGAATTTCGGTCTCGAGACTGTGCCGGCTGTCGACGGCAACGAGGTCGGCGAGGCCGAGCCGCATGACGAGGGTGATGTAATCGGGCAGCGGCTCCGACGGCTGGATGCGCCAGAAGGGCATCGCCGCTTCGGTCGTCAGGCTGAACCAGTAGAATGCGAATGGCGGCAGGGTCAGCATGTAGGGAAGCTGGCCCACCGGCGGGAACGGCGCGCCGCCGATGAGGTCGAGCGGAATTCGGCCATCGAAGGCCGCGAGGTCGAGTTCGACCGCCTGGGCGGTGCGGGCGAGGTTGTAGACGCAGAGTATCGTTTCCTCTCCGCCGTCCTGATCGGTCCACTCCCGCACATAGGCGAGCACCTTCCGGTTACCGGGATAGAGAAAGCGCAAGCTGCCGCGCCCGAATGCGCGATGCCGGCGGCGGACGGCGAGCATCCTGCGCATCCAGTTCAGCAGCGAATACGGATCCTTCGCCTGCGCCTCGACATTCAGCGCCTGATAGCCGTAGAGCGGATCCATGATCGGCGGCAGGACGAGGGCGGCCGGGTCCGCGCGCGAGAAGCCGCCATTGCGGTCGGGCGACCACTGCATCGGCGTTCGCACCCCGTCCCGGTCCCCGAGATGGATGTTGTCGCCCATGCCGATCTCATCGCCATAGTAGATGACCGGCGTGCCGGGCATCGACAGCAGCAGGCCGTTCATCAGCTCGATGCGGCGCCGGTCCCGTTCGAGCAGTGGGGCGAGGCGGCGGCGAATGCCGAGATTGATCCGCGCCCGGCGATCGGCGGCGTAGGTTTCCCAAAGGTAATCACGTTCCTTGTCCGTAACCATTTCGAGCGTGAGCTCGTCGTGGTTGCGCAGGAACACCGCCCACTGGCAGTTTTCCGGAATCTCCGGTGTCTGGCGCATGATGTCGGAAATGGGGAAGCGGTCCTCCTGGGCGATCGCCATATACATGCGCGGCATCAGCGGGAAATGAAACGCCATGTGGCACTCGTCGCCTTCGCCGAAATAGGGGCGGGCGTCCTCGGGCCATTGATTGGCTTCGGCGAGGAGCATCCGCCCGGGCGCATGGGCATCGAGCGCGGCGCGGATCTGCTTCAGGATGGCGTGGGTTTCGGGGAGATTTTCGTTGTTCGTTCCGTCACGCTCGATCAGGTAGGGGACCGCATCGAGCCGCATGCCGTCCACACCGAGATCGAGCCAGAAGCGCATGATGCCCAGCACTTCCTGCAGGACACGCGGATTGTCGAAATTGAGATCTGGCTGGTGACTGTAGAACCGATGCCAGTAATAGGCTCCCGCCACCGGATCCCACGTCCAGTTCGATTTCTCGGTATCGAGAAAGATGATGCGTGTGCCGTCGTATTTCCGGTCGGTGTCGGACCAGACATAGTAGTTCCGCGCCGACGAGCCCGGCCGGGCATGCCGTGCGCGCTGGAACCAGGGGTGCTGATCGGACGTGTGGTTGACGACGAGTTCGGTAATGACGCGCAAGCCGCGGCGGTGCGCCGCGTCGATGAAACGCCGCAGGTCGCCAAGCGAGCCGTATTCGGGATGAACCGCGCGATAGGCGCTGATGTCGTATCCGTCATCGCGGCGCGGCGAGGGATAGAACGGCAGGATCCAGACGGCCGTCACGCCGAGTTCGGCGATATAATCGAGCTTTTCGGTCAAGCCGGCAAAGTCGCCGACGCCATCGTTGTTCTTGTCGAAGAACGATTTGACGTGAACCTGATAGATCACCGCGTCCTTGTACCAGAGCGGATCGAACATGTTCGCCTGGGGTCGAATGATCTGATCGGTCAATGATGTCATTTGCGAATCCTCCAGATGCTGAAGGGTAGTTCGCCCGGGTCGAAATCGACGACCTGCTGCCGCCCGTGCCAGGTGAATGCGACGCCGCGCATGAGATCTTCGAGATGCAGGGCATCCCGCCCGGAAGACCCGTAGCGTTCGAGAGGGAGGTCGATCGTGGTTGTCTGCCACCGGCGGGGATCGAAACTGATTGCGACCAGCACGATGTTCGAGCGATCCGGACTGGCCTTTTCGAAGCACAGGACGTTGTCATTATCGCAATCGATGAAGTGCACGCCGAGGTGGCTTTGCAGGGCCGGGTTCTGCCGGCGGATCCGGTTGAGCAGGGAAATTTCCGCCACGATATTTCCGGACCGCCCATAATCCCAGCTTCTGATCTGGTATTTTTCCGAATCGAGATATTCCTCCGTCCCTGGCGGCGCGGCGGCTTCGCAGAGCTCGAAGCCGTTATAGACGCCCCAGAGGCCGGACAGCGTCGCGGCGAGGGCCGCGCGGATCAGGAAGCCGGGGCGGCCGCATGTCTGCAGGAACGCGGGATTTATGTCCGGCGTGTTGACGAAGAAATGGGGACGGAAATAGTCCCGTGTCGATGACTGCGTCAGTTCGACGAGGTAATTTTTCATTTCGTCAGCAGAATTTCGCCAGGTGAAATAGGTGTAGGATTGCGAGAATCCGATCTTCGCCAGGCGATGCATGATCTTCGGCCGGGTGAAGGCCTCGGCGAGAAAGATCACGTCGGGATGGTTCCGCCGGATATCGGCGATCAGCCACTCCCAGAACGGGAACGGCTTGGTATGCGGATTGTCGACGCGAAAGATCCGTATCCCCTCGCGGATCCAGAAGAGGACGATATCGCGCAAGGCGTGCCAGAGCGCGGGTCGCGCGCCATCGGCGTAGAAATCGACATTCACGATATCCTGGTATTTCTTCGGCGGATTTTCGGCATACTTGATCGAGCCGTCCGGCCGCCAGTCGAACCATTCCGGGTGCTCGGCCAGCCATGGATGGTCCGGAGCGCACTGGATGGCGAAGTCCAGCGCGATTTCGAGGCCCTGCCCGGCCGCCGCAGAGATCAGGCGGCGAAAATCGTCGAACGAGCCGAGCTCGGGATGGATCGCGTCATGTCCGCCCTCGGCACCGCCGATGGCGTAGGGGCTTCCCGGATCGCCGGGATTGGCGACGAGCGTGTTGTTCGGCCCCTTGCGGTTCTTCCGGCCGATGGGATGGATCGGCGGGAAATACAGGACATCGAATCCCATGGCGCGGATTCGCGGCAATGCGGCGATCACGTCGTCGAAGGTGCCGTGGCGATCGGCGTCGCCGCTCTGGCTGCGGGGGAAGATTTCGTACCAGCTCGCGAAACCCGCGGCGCGACGCTCGGAATCGATCGGCAAGGCGGGTTCGTGCCGTGCCAGGAAGCGACGCTCCTCGGCATCGCGCATCGCGGCGATGATGGCGGGCGCGGTCAGTTTTCCGACCTGCTCTCCGGGAGCGCAGGGTTCGAGCCCCGCTCGGCATTCGGCCAGAACGGTTCTGGCCTCACCGCTGGATTTTGCGATCGCGGCGTCCAGCAACTGCCGGCCTTCAACAAGCTCAAGCCGGACATCGAGGCCGGCCTCGTGTTTCTTCGCGAGCTCGTCGGCGAAGGTGCCGTAGCGATCCACCCATGCCTCGATGGTGAATTCGGCGCGGCCGATCGCGCTCAGCCCGAATTGGGCGCGCCAGCGATCGTTGCCGATGGCCGCCATCGGCGCGCGCCGCCAGGCTGGCTCGCCGGACATCCGCCAGAGCAGGTCGGCCGCGAGGCGGCCGTGGCCGTCGCAAAGGAGATCGGCCTCGACCGTCACGTCTTCACCGGCCATCCGCTTCACCGGGAAGCGGCCGCCGTCGACGGCCGGCGCAATCGCCTCGATCGCGATGCGCGGCGCATCGACCGAATGGCGCGGGGATTCCGGTGAATGGTGGGCGGGCAGCGGCGAGGTCGTGAACCAGGCAAGGCCGGCGGCGTTCCATCCCTCGAGCGGGACCGGAACAGGCGCCGCGGCCCGGCCGGCCAGAAACGCATGCAGTTCGTGGCGATCGGGCTCGGCACCCGTTGGGGTGCAGGCGAGCGCCAGTCCGCGGCCATCGGCCGCGAAGCGGGCAAACAGGGATGTTGCCGCGTGCGGCGGCGCGAGGCTGAAGGGCCGCCCCGCGAACACCTCGCGCTCGGTCCGACGCAAGCTGTTGAGCGCCGTCACGGCGGCGCGCTGGCGGGGCGGAATGGCGGCGTTCATCACCCAGGCCGTGCCGAGAAAGCCCGCGACGGCGAGGCGCCAGTCCGCGACGGTTTGCGACGCCGCGAGCGGCGGCACGGCGAAGCTGGCCACGTTGCCCGCGCAGGCGATCCGTTCGAGATCGTCGGCGAGCCAGGCGGCCTCGCCATCCCACCAGCACGACGATGCGGCGATGTAATCAAATTCCCCGCCCATGAGGCTGGCGATCTGCGGCGGCGCCGCGCCGAAGGGGGCGGCGATGGCGGTCCAGCCCGGATTGCGCGCTCGTGCGTCGCGGTTCAGCCGGGCGGCCGCCGCCACCGGCATGCGGTGCGCGCCGAGCAGGCAGAGGCCGTCCAGACCGTGTTCCTGGAGCCGGAGGACCAGGTCGTTCCACCAGGCGTCCGGAACGCCATCCGCGCCGAAGCGGAACGCCAGCCCGTCGGCGGTGTAGGTGAACCAGCCGGGATGGCGCCGCACCAGCGCCGCGCCCGGCGCGACCTGATCGAGCCGGAGTTCGAGGCACATCGCGAGCCCGTGCCGCCTGGCCTCGCCCGCAAGCCGGGCGAGTGCCGGCATGGAGGGGCCGCCATCGGGCGCAATCAGCAGGGGGTCATGCTCGGAGGCGGCGTCGCGCGACGGATCGGTGGCGAACGGTCCGCCGATCAGGATGGTATCGAACCCCAGATCCGCCGCATCGGCGATTTGCGTCGCGACATCGTCGAACGTCGCGCTCGCCAGGGGATCGATGCGGCGGATCGAGACGGGGGCGGGCGCCCGGTTCGCAGTCGTCGCGGCCGGCTCGTTCATGCGGCGCAGCTCCACTTGGCATCAGGCGAGGTTCGGTGCCCGCGGCGGCGCGATTCTGCCCACGGGGACGGAAGCCGGCCCTCTGGTCATGTTACAGCCCTTCCGATGTGGGCCGGCAGAGGGAGCTGGTCAACCCACGAGACGGCCCGCCGTCAGATCGGCGGCGGTCGGCGTCCGGCCCAGGGGGCGGCCTGTTCGAGCTGCGCGGCGAGGCGGAACAGCGTCGCCTCGTCGCCGGAGCGGCCGATGAACTGCATGCCGATCGGCAGGCCGTCCGGCCCGTGATGCAGCGGCACCGACATTGCCGGCACGAAGGTCAGGTTGGCGAGCTGGGTGAAGGGGGTGCGTTCGAGGTTGCGGAAGGCCAGATCGTCGACCACGCCGGAGCGGATCAGCAGCCCGCCGGCGCGCGCGCGGCTGATCAGCCGGCTCAGCGCCTGGATGGCGGGCGGGGAGTCGAGCTCGCCGATCCGCGCCGGACCGAGTGCGGTGGTCGGGGTGAGGTAGAGATCGTAGGTTTCGTGGAAGGCGCCGAGGGCGCGGGCGAAGCCGTTCCACTGCTCGCGCAGCTCGGCATAGGCGCCGGCCGACATGGCGCGGCCGATCGCCGCGATGGCCCTGGTATCCGGGTGGAAATCGGACTCGCGGCAGCCGTGCCGGCGTTTCAGCGTGGACAGCATGGCGGCGACCTGGCCGTAATACATGCCCATGTAGCAGCGGGCGAGCAGGGTGCCGTCGATCGCGGGTTCGGCCTCCTCGACGATGTGGCCGAGCGACTCGAGGAGGTGCGCGGTGGCGCGGGTCGCCTCGGCGATCTCGGGGGCGACGCGGCCGCCGATCGGCGAGCGGAGCGAAAAGGCGATCCTGAGCTGGCCCGGCGCTTCGCCAAGCTCGGCGAGGAAGGGCCGCGCCGGCGGGGCGATGACGAAGGGATCGCCGGGCGCCGGGCCGGCCAGGCAATCGAGCATGGCGGCGGAATCGCGGACGCTACGGGTCACGACATGGTCGGCCACCGCGCCGTCCCACACCTCGCCGGCCAGGGGGCCGGCGGTGACCCGGCCGCGCGAGGGCTTGAGCCCGAACAGGCCGCAATAGGCGGCGGGGATACGGATCGACCCGCCGCCATCGGAGGCGCCGGCCATCGGCACGTAGCCGGCGGCGACGGCCGCACCGGCGCCGCCGGAGGAGCCGCCGGGCGTGTGCGCGGGATTCCACGGGTTGCGGGTGGCGCCGTGCAGCCGGGTTTCGGTGATCGCCTTCAGGCCGAGTTCCGGCGAGGTGGTGGTTCCGGCGATGACCAGCCCGACGCGCAGGCAGCGCTCGACGTAATAAGCGGAACGGGCGGCGACGTGATGGCGCATCGCATGGGCGCCCATCGTCATCGGCGCGCCTTCATAGTCGTGACCCAGATCCTTCAGCAGGAAGGGCACGCCGGCGAAGGGGCCGTTGAGGCCGGCGGCGATCTGCCGCCGGGCGCGGTCGCGCAGGTCGGCGGCGATGGCGTTGTATCGGCCATCGCACGAGTCGATCCGCGCCAGCGTCGCGTCGAGCAGTTCGTCCGGCGAGAGTTCGCCGGCGCGGATCAGCCCGGCAAGCGACGTGGCGTCATGTTCGCGCAGTTCGTCAGTCGGCATCCCGCATTAAAGGGACAATTTGAGCCAGGAGGCAACTTCGCCGGCAACGCCGCGACGGAACGCCAGCACGCAGGCGATGAAGATCGTTCCCTGGATCACCGTGACCCAGTCGCTGAAGCTGGCGAGGTAGTATTGCATCGCGACGATGATCGCCGCGCCGACCAGCGGGCCGAAGACGGTGCCGATGCCGCCGACCAGCACCATCAGGACGACGAGGCCGGATGTCACGTTGCCGACATCGGTGAGCGTCGCGATGCGGACGACCAGGGCATTCAACCCGCCGGCTACGCCGCCGAGGGCGGCGGCCAGGACGAAGATGATCCACTTGTAGTGCTCGACCTTGTAGCCGAGCGATATGGCGCGGTTCTCGTTCTCCCGGATCGCCTTCACCACCTGCCCGAAGGGCGAGTGGATCACCCGGTGCACGAAGAGGAACCCCAGGATGAACACCGCGAAGACCAGCCAGTAGATCTGCTTGTCGGCATGCAAGGGGATGCTGCCGAAGAGCGCGCCGCGCGGGATGTTCTGGATGCCGTTCTCGCCGCCGGTGAAGCCGGTGTCCTGCACGGCGAAGAAATAGACCAGCTGGGCGAGCGCCAGCGTGATCATCGCGAAATAGATGGTCTGCCGGCGGATGGCGAGCCAGCCGAACACGACGCCGATCGCGGCGGCGGTGAGGCCGCCGAGGAGAAGGCCGACCTCGGTCGAGGCGTGCATCGTCTGGATCATGTAGCCGGCGACATAGCCGCCCATGCCGAAGAACGCGGCCTGGCCGAGCGACAGCAGGCCGGTGTAGCCCATGAGCAGGTTCGCCCCCATCGCGAACAGGGCGAAGCACATCACCTGCATGACGAAGATCGGGTAGACGACGAACGGGGCGACCGCGAGGAGCGCGGCCATGAGCAGAAAGCCCACGGCCTGGGCACGGGTGAAACCGAACATCACGCCACCCTTCCGAACAGGCCGGCCGGACGGGCCAGCAGAACCACGGCCATCACCGCGAACACGACCACCGACGACGCCGCCGGGTAATAGACCTCGGTGAAGCCCTGGATGATGCCAAGACCGAAGCCGGTGAGGATGGCGCCGCCGATCGATCCCATGCCGCCGATGACGACAACGGCGAAGACGGTGTTGATCAGGTCGGTTCCCATGCCCGGGTTCACCGAATAGAGCGGCGCCGCCAGCACGCCGGCGAGCCCCGCGAGGGCGACGCCGGCGGCGAAGGTGAGCGCGATCACGCGCGGCACGTTCACGCCGAAGGCCTGCACGAGCGAGGGGTTCTCCGTCGCGGCGCGCAGCAATGCGCCGAGGCTCGTCTTCTCGATCACGAACCACACCGCGACGCAGATGACGATCGCCGCGACGACCACGAAGCCGCGATAGACCGGCAGATACATGAAGCCGAGATCCAGCGTGCCGGAGAGGATGCCCGGCGCGGAATAGGACACGCCGGAGCTGCCATAGGCGTTGGTGAACAGCCCTTCGAGCACGAGGGCGAGGCCGAAGGTCAGCAGCAGGCCATAGAGAATGTCGAGCTTGTAGGTGAAGCGGATCAGCGTGCGTTCGAGCCCGAGCCCGAACGCACCGACCATGACGGGGGCGAGCACCATCGCCGGCCAGTAGCCGATGCCGAGATAATGCAGCAGCCCCCAGGTCACGAAGGCGCCGACCATGAAGAGCGCGCCATGCGCGAAGTTGATCACGTTGAGCAGGCCGAAGATGATCGCCAGCCCGAGCGACAGCATCGCATAGAACGAGCCGTTGATGATGCCGAGCAGCAACTGCCCGAACAGCAGCGGCGCCGGCTTGCCGAGGATCATGAGCATGACGTGGATCTCTTCATGGCAGGCTGTGCCTCAGGCCTTGACCAGCGGGCAGCCTTCTGCCGCCATCGGCATGAAGGCGTCCTTCGCGGGGGTGGTCGCGAGGAGTTCGTAGTAGTCCCACGGCTCCTTGCTCTCGGAGGGCGACTTCACGCGGAACAGGTAGGCGTCGCACATGAAGCGGCCATCCTCGCGGATGTACTTCTTGCCGTAGGCGTCGTCATCGGTCGGCATCTTCTTCATCTGGGCGATGACGGCGGCGCCGTTCTTGACGTCCTTCATGTTGTTCATGGCCTCGACGGCCTTGAGGAAGTGCAGCGTGCCGGAGTAGCAGCCGGCCTGGCCCATCGAGGGGTAGTTGTTCGGCGTGCGGGGCTTCACGCGCTTCATGAAGGCGCGCGTGCGGTCGTTCAGGTTCCAGTAGAAGCTCTCGGTCAGCGTCAGGCCCTGGGCGATATCGAGACCCATGCCGTGGACGTCGTTCAGGAAGATCAGCAGACCGGCGATCCGCATCTTCTTGTTGAGGCCGAACTGGTGCGCCTGCTTGATCGAGTTGACCGTGTCCTTGCCGGCGTTGGCGAGGCCGAGCACGTCGGCGCCGGAGGACTGGGCCTGGATCAGGTAGGAGGAGAAGTCGGTCGTCTGCGGGAACGGATAGTTGATGTTGCCCAGCACCTGGCCGCCCATCTGCTTGACGACCGCCGCGGTCTGGTCATGCAGCAGGTGGCCGAACGCGTAATCGGCGGTGATGAAGAACCACTTCTTGCCGCCAGCCTTGACGATGGCGCCGCCGGTGGAGTGCGACAGCATGTAGGTGTCGTAGGTCCAGTGCACGGTCTGCGCGTTGCAGAACTTGCCGGTGATTTCGGACGACGCCGAGTTCGTGTTGATGTAGGCGCGGTTCTTGTCGTGCGCGACGCCCTCGATGGCGATGCCGATCGCCGAGTTCGGCACGTCGATCACGAGGTCGGCGCCCTCATCGTAGAAGCGGCGCGCGAGAGCGGTGCCGACGCCGGGATTCTCCTGGTGATCGCCCTTGATCACCTCGACGTCGTAGCCCTTCTGCTTGGCGCCGAAATCGGCGATCGCCTGCTCGACGCAGGCCACCGAGGTCGGGCCGCCGATGTCGCGATAGGGACCGGAGAAATCGCTGATCACCGCGATCTTGAGCTTCTTCGCCGAGGCCGCGCGCGCCCGCGCGCCCGGCAGGGTGGCGGCGGCAACACCGGCGGCGGCGCCGCCGAGAAGGTTTCTTCTGGTCAGGTCCATGGATGTTTCCTTCGTTGGGGTTCAGATACCAAGTCGCCGGTTGAGCGACTCGGCGCGGGCCGCGAGTTCATGGGCCGGGATCATGTCGACGACCTGGCCATGCTCGACGAGGTAGTGCCGGTCAGCAAGTTTGGCGGCAAAACGGAAATTCTGTTCGACAAGCAGAACGGTGAAACCGCGGCGCTTGATCTCGGCGATCATGTGGCCGATCTGCTGCACGATGACCGGCGCGAGGCCTTCGGTGGGCTCGTCGAGCAGCAGCAGCTTCGCGCCGGTGCGCAGGATCCGGGCGATCGCCAGCATCTGCTGCTCGCCGCCGGAGAGTTTCGTTCCGGGGCTCTTCGCGCGTTCGCGGAGGTTGGGAAACAGCTCGTGAATATCGGCGACACTCATGCCGCCGGGGGCGACGACCGGCGGCAGCATCAGGTTTTCCTCGACCGACAGGCCCGCGAAGATGCCGCGATCCTCCGGGCAGAAGCCGATTCCGGCCCGGCCGATCGTGTCCGGACGGGCGGCGATCAGTTCCGCGCCGCGGAAGCGGATGCTGCCGGACCGCTTCGGCACCAGGCCCATGATCGCCTTCAGCGTCGTGGATTTTCCGGCGCCGTTGCGGCCGAGCAGGGTGACGCACTCGCCCTCGCGCACCTCGAATTTCATGCCGTGCAGGACATGGCTTTCGTCGTACCAGGCGTTGAGATCGGCAACTTCAAGCATCGGCATGCTCCGAGCCGAGATAGGCGGTGATCACCGCTTCATCGGCGGAAACGCTGGCATAGTCGCCCTCGGCCAGCACCCGTCCGCGCGCCAGCACGGTGATCCGGTCCGAGAGGCCGGAAACGACCGAGAGATTGTGCTCGACCATGAGGATGGTCCGGCCGCTGCGGATCTGGCGAATGAGGGCGACGATCCGCGCCACGTCGGATTCCGTCATCCCGGCGGTCGGCTCGTCGAGCAGCATCAGCTTCGGATCGAGCGCCAGCGTCGTCGCAATCTCGAGGGCGCGCTTGCGGCCGTAGGAAAGCTCGGCCGCGGGGACATCGACACTGTCCGAAAGGCCGACATCGTAGAGGAGTTCGTG
>NC_015182.1 GCF_000202835.1 Acidiphilium multivorum AIU301 | reverse complement strand
GAACGCGACTCCCGATTGTAAGCTGGTGGCTTACAAATGTAAGCTGGTGGCTTACAATCGGTCAAGCGATTTCGGCTTGGAATTGGCGGAAATCCTAGATTTTTTGTCCAGACCTTCCGGCGGTATCCATACCTAGAAGAAGATTCAGGAAGAGCAGCGGAAAGCCGCTTGCGCGGCTTGCCCATTTCTGGCGGCCCTGACGGGCCGTGGTGGCCGGGGGGGGGGGGCAGAGCCTCATCCTGCCGTTCAGGGCGGCTCAAACACCGCATAGCGGCATTGGGGACGATGTGGGCAGGTCTGGGGCTCTCCCTGCCGTCTAGGGCGGCTCAGAGACCAGCAGAGGCAAAACAGCACTAGTTCCCGAAGGGCGCACTTATGCAAACTTTTCAGTTTGCGGTGCGGCCAAGGGTTTTCACCCTTAGCGATCCCGGAAAAAGCGAGAAAATGCGAGCGTATCGTCCGCTCAATTTGTTCGAGATGAATGCGCAAAGTGAGGACGATGTTGATCTAAGTTTGAAGCTATTGGCGCGTCATAGTGTCATCGACATGCGTACATTCAGTGCCGTGTTTGTCGGAGCCATTGTCGCCAATTTCGCAGCACAAACCGCGTGATTGCGCACCGATCTGAGCACAGCGAGGTAATCGGCAGGCCGCGCTATATTCCGATAGGTTTGATTGCAAGCAATGCGCGGTAATACCGCGCGCTTGGCAGGGGGGGCTTGCCCCCCCGTGCACCCCCTCTAGCCGTGAGGCGGCTTCCTAGTTTCTTCCAAGGCGTCGAGACGGTCTTCCAAGTCCCGACGCCAGTTCAGGCCGGTGCCCATGATCTCGGCCTTGATGGTGGTCTCCAGATCGTCGCGGGTTTCCTCGAGGCGACGCTCCAGCCGCTTCATCCGGTCGAACGTGCCTAGGGTCAGTGTTCGCACGTCCACCACCTCGCGGCGCAGCCCGCGCAGTTCATCACGGATTTCCCGGAGAAGAACGGCGGTGATGTTTTCAGGTTCGTCGCTCATATCGTCTCCGGGCGCAGCTTCACGACCTCAGCCGAGTAGCGTGCGATCGCTTCCCCGTGCTTTGAAATGTCCCCTCTGAACGCGCCCTCCGGCGTCACCGCGATGACCTTGGTGCGGCCCCGCTTGATCCTGCTGATCGCCCCAACGCGCTCAAGCAGCGCGAGGGTATCCTTCATGTCCTGTCGTTTCACCCCCTGCATCTCGGCCAGATCGGCGGCGATCTTGGTGCAGGTGTAGGACTGCCATTCGAGATGCCGCGTGATCAGCAGCAGCGTCGCCAGCGCGGCATTCCGCTCTGCCGGCGTCGCTTCGGTTTTCATCAGGCGGTCCTGCACGGCGTCGATGTATTGATGACCAAGGCTCACGTTACCGCCTCCGAAAAAATCGAACTCTAGCTGCTTTGCTTTACCCAGGGCGGCCAGCCCCGCGGCATGGAATCTGGCGCGCTCTGCGCGCTCCGGGTCTGTCTCGCCCAGCGCGGCCTGATCGGCCAGCAGAGCGGCTTGTCCGTAGCTTCCGCGCCTCCGTAGCTGCCGTGCCGTCAGATCCACCACAGCGGCCTCTGAGCGGCTTCTGGCCGGTTTTCCGGCCAGTATCTCTGCCAGTGTCCGGTGAGGAGCTCCCGCCCGTCTCTGCGCCTCCTGCGTCATCTGCGCGAGGTGGATATCGTCGTCGGAGTGTCCCCGGCGGCGCAGTTCAGCGAGCGATGTGGCCAT
>NC_015181.1 GCF_000202835.1 Acidiphilium multivorum AIU301 | reverse complement strand
GATTCCATTTTGATGATTTGTTGTTTTGTGATTTTACAGAAATTTACAAATATAGCAAATTCACTAGCATTACGGCTCCATATCGTAGCCAAGATCTCGGTCCTGTTCTCGCTTGGCCTGCAACTGGCGCTCCTGTAGCTCCTCCTTGAGGACTTCCTTCGTCTTTTCCTTGTCAGCGTACAGGATCGCCTCACGCCGCTCCTTCTCTTGCTGGTCCAGCCCACGCACAAAGGCGAAGCGATATCCCCCGCGACCATTCGGTGTGATCGTGTCCAAATCATGCACAACTTGGCGGAGTTCTGCGGTTTCCGCCCGTCGCCTCTGCTCGGCAGCCTCGCGCAGCTCGCGCTCAATCTCGGCATCCACTCTCTGCCGTATTTCCTCGGCGCGGCGCTCTGCCTCAGCTTCGGCGGCACGTCGGCGGTCTTCCTCGATCCGCTCATCGAGCACAGATCGAGCCGCCTCATACCGCCTCAATTCTGGCGCCAGAATTTCATCGACAGTCCCAGCTATCGCGCTATCCACCTCATTGAAGGCGATCTTGGCCTTGGCGTTCAGTTCCTCTGCGGTGGCTAGATCGTCTTTCCATTTTTCGGCCAACTTTTGCGTTTCGGAGATCTGATCCTGAAGCCGCTTCCATTCAGGGATTTCCAGAACCCCTTTGTCCTGAAGCCAGAACCTAACTCGCCCCAACACCCCCTGATTTCCCCGGTATCTCTCGGCTTTTTGCTTCAGACTCCGCTCTGTCTCGGTGGCCTCAAGCAGATTCAGCCGGGCCTTCGCTACCCCAGCCTCAGCGGTCTCAGCCGCTTCTGCCGCTTCACGATACGCCGGGTTCGCCATCCGGGCCGTCGCCAGCGCCGCCTCCCGGTCGGGCCATAGCGTGTTCACCTCCCATTGGAGTTCTCTCAGAGGCAGGCTTCGCCAGTGCGTCTGCTGTGCGACATCAGCCCGCCGTTCCCGCTCGGCCTCAAGGTCGATCACCTCTGCCTCGACCTGCCGAACCGCCTCCCGCGCCTCCTCAGTGGCCGCTACAGCCCGGTTCACGTCACCAAGGCCCGTCTGAACCCCGCGCCGCTCAAGCGCCGTCGCGGCAGGCCCAAGATGCACTGTAGGAGCCTGTTCAAGCCCGCGCCTGGCGAAGCTACGGTGATCCACCCGTTCCCCCACATGCGCCCGCTCCAGGGCGGCATTAATCTGCTCCGCCCATATCTCCCGCAGCGCCTCGATCTCGGCCGCAGAGGTCTTGGGGCTGTCCAGAACCCGCGTCTTGGCCCCCAGCCCGTTCTCATTCGCCGCCCGCGTAGTGGTCAGGATGTGAGCGTGCCAGTTCCGCTGGTCGCCCTCACGGTGAGGCGCGTGCAACGCCACGTCCGCCACCACCCCAAACCGCTCCACCACGACTTGCGCAAACTGCCGGGCCAGCGCTTCCCGCTCGAGGGCGGAAAGCTCCGCCGGCAGGGCAAGCTCGTATTCCCGCGCCACCTTGGCGTCCTTCCGGGCTTCCGCGGCCTCCGCCCGGTTCCACAGACCGGACCGGTCAGAAGCCCATGCTTCGGCACCGGCAGGCGCGACGATGAACGACGACAGCACGCCACGCTTGCGCGTGTAGTCGTGCGTCACACCGTCGCGCTCGTTGGTCAGGCGTTCACCGCTCCGATAGGCGGCAGCACCGACCGCGCTCCGCCCGGTCGAACGGCTGACCGCCTTCGCTGAGAGATGGTATGACGCCACGTGCCAACGACCGCCTTCTGTTGTCTGTCCGGCGAGGACCGCACGCATTGCCGCAGGCAATGCTAAAGTGCGCACTTCCTCACTTATTCGGAAGTGTCTCACCGCTTGGCATCAGTCGTCAACCCAGCTACGCTGCCATATAACTTCACGCCAAACGGAGATCAGAATGCGCATCTTACTCGCCCTGCTTCTGCCTTGGCTTCAGTTTTTCACCATAGGCAGACCATTCGCCGGATTGTTCTGCTTACTTCTGCAACTCACCATCATCGGATGGATCCCGGCTGCTATCTGGTCGGTCTATGCACTCAGCCAGTACAAGACCGACTCGAAGATCAGGAACGCGCTGAAGCATGGCAAGTAATCTCGACGCCAGGATCGAGGCCGCCCGCAAAAAGGCTGAACAAGCCACGGCCCGTCTTCAGGCCCTCGAAGCCAAGGCCAATGCTGAGGCCCGCAAGCTGGATACCCGCCGCAAGGTGATCCTAGGTGCTCTGCTCATCGATGAAGCCGAGAAGGATGAGCGGTTCGCGAGGGCGCTTATCGCTCTTTTGGAACGGATCAGCCGCGATCAGGACCGCAAGGCGTTCGAGGGATGGCCGCCTCCATCCCCCAGCCAGACCGCATCTGAACCGTAGAGGACGACAGAATGAGGTTCTTCGAGGAAACACCATTAACCCATACACGCTATGTCGCGCCTCATTGGGTCGCCTTGATCTGCCTGACCGCAGGAGCAATCCTATTCGCGTCCGGCATGCTGTTCACAGCCTATACCTCGGGCAGACACGACGCTTGCCAAGCCCATGTCATGCGGCCTTTGCCCTGAACTTCGTCCTCAGCTCCCCTAAGCCGCTTTTATCCTTGCGATACCCCAACCTGGCAGGTTTTTGACCCCGACTCGGAACCCTCCCGCTATATCTTCTTTCTAGGTTTGGATATGGCCGGAAGGTCGTGGCAATAAAACTGTCCTATCTTTGGCGATTTACCTAGGTTTTCCGCCATTTTTTCTCCCGCCATTCCCATGAATCAGCTTGACAATCGTCAAGCACCAGTTGACTGTAGTCAAGCACCAGTTGACTGTTGGGGGTGACGTTCATGGCTGTTTCGGTTCTTGAACTGCGGCGACGCGGCTACTCGGAGGACGATATCGCCCTCGCCCGTGTTACCCAGGACGCCCATCGCCGGGCCGGCGCGCCCTATCGCAGCCTCACCGAGATCCTTGCCGGCCAACCGGCCCGCCCTCGCCCTTCAGCCCCGGTCGAGGACCTGACTGTCCGCCAATTGCGCCGGCGCGGCAGCTACGGCCAGGCGGCACTGATCGCTGATCAGGCCGCTCTTGCCGAAAAAGACCCCGACAGGGCCGCCCAAGCGCGCTATCATGCCCAGGGGCTGAAAACCCTGGCGCAAATGCCACATCAGCTAGAGTTCGACTTCTTCGGAGGCGGCAACGTGAGCCTAGGCCATCAATTCATCGATACGGTCCAATCGAGGCTCCTGCAGAGCGACGCCACATCGGCCGAACAGGATGCCGCGATGGCGACGTTGTTGCTGATCGTCCGCCATCTCGGCTGGCAGTCCTACACCTGCGAGAAGACGGCCACCGATCTCGCCGAGATGCGCGGGAAAAAGAAACAAGCAATGGCTGAAACCCTTGCCCTGCTTGAGAAGGTAGGTGCGATCAGCCGCGTGAAACGAGGACGGACCAAAGTCATCACGGTGACGCCAGAAGGTGCGTTCCGTGGCGATGTGAACCGCCACGCCGAGGCGGTCGATCGCTACCGCGCCGAAGTCGTCCAGCTACGCCCGGAGCCCGCCGAATGATCCCAAATCCCACCCCCATGCCGGATGACCCGGATACCGAAGCCTTCGTTGCCGCGGTCAAGGACGGGATTGCGTCTGCCGACGCCGGCCGCACAGTGCCCTACGAAGATGTGCGGAAATGGCTACTCTCCTGGGGAACCGAGAACGAGTTGCCCAAGCCTGAATGCCGGTAATCTTCACGGCCGAGGCACTCGATGACCTCGCCCATATTCGCCAGCACATCGGCCGCGAGAACCCTCACGCAGCCACGCGCGTCGCGGTGCAGCTCGTCGCGGCTTGTGACCGGCTCGAATATCTGCCCGAGCGCGGCCGGCCTGGCTTGGTTTCCGGGACGCGGGAGCTGACGGTGATCTGGCCCTACGTGATCGTCTATCGGATTTCCGCCTCGAGCGTTGAAATCCTCCGTGTCTGGCATGGGGCGCAGGACCGGGATGGGTGCTGAGATGCTGAGCCAGACCATGATCACGACCAGCTATGACCCCGAGGCGGATGCGCTCTATGTCCGGTTCGCCCCTAAGGGAGCAGCGATTGCCGAGACCAGGGAGCTGGAGCCTGGCATCCTGCTGGATGTGGACGAGACCGGCCACCTGGTCGGGATCGAGGTTCTGAGTGTGCGGTCACGGGCAACGCTCCCGGCAATTCCCCACGCGGCCTGACGTTTCGGAAGCGGTTTTGTGATCGCTGCCAGTGCTTCAATCCAAGTATTCGCGGCGTCCTGGCGCGCCTGTGGCGGGGTGCTTTGACAGTCCCTGTTCCGGGGTTACTCTGGCTTCGGGTGCCGTGCCGGGCGGCGACTATCTGACGACTTCCCGGTGATTTGCCGGGAAGTTCCATAATGCGGAATTCTGGCTCACCGACAGACAGTCACGCTTCCTACCTGCTGCGGCCGGTTGGTGTCCGCGCTGTCGCACATGTCGCACCAATATCCCCAAAACTCGCAATCACCTGTCAGGATTCTTTACACTTCCGCCAAGACGCATTTTTTCATCGTTGATTCTAATACATAAATTATATTGGCATAAAATTTGCTTATTAGTTTTAAGGCCTACTTTTGGAGGTTTTTCTAATGAAACGTTTTCTTTTGGCTTCACTGCTTGGGCTTGGTGCGCTTACCGCCTGTTCGGGAGTCGCCTTGGCAGGCCCCGAATACTCACTGGCGCTGTCCGAAAGCGGCTACTCGACAGCCTCGGTCGTCCCATCCACCTCGAGCGCACAGTATTCGGGTACTTACGGAACCTTTTCGGTCAATTTGGTGTCCACAACGGGGGTTCCGTCCATCGGAAACGCTTACAACACGTCCTCGATCAACACGTCCTCGAACAGTGCTGGGGTTTTGACGGTCGAGGCCACAGTGACGGGTCTGACCTCTCCGCTCGGTACCTATGACATGTTGAGCGGGCTGACGAGCAACCTGCTGACCGGCGGCGCTCTTTCTGTGGCTGAAACGACCTACCTCGATCCAGCCAACGTTGCATTCGGGATGACCGATAAACTCGCCTCCAATACCTTCACGTCAATCGGCAACGACAATGTGCTTGCCACGACACCCGCGCTGACCGGTCCCTACTCGTTGACCGAAATGTTCGTTGTGACTGCGACGGGAACGGGTTCTGCCAACTCGACGATTAGCATGACCGACGTTCCGGAACCGGGCTCCCTGATTCTGCTCGGCACCGGCCTTCTCGGCCTTGGCCTGATCGTTCGGCGGCAGAAGCGCGGCTGACCGTGAAGATCTTGCGAAAGCCTCGCACCGAATAATCCACCTCATGGACCATGGCCAGCGGTTCATTTCGACCGCTGGCCAAAGGTGTTTCAAAATTCCGGAATTCTGGCATTACGGCTATTCGCCCAATTTATACAACCAAAGATATTTTTTATTTATGACTCGACCAAAAGTAGTGTCAGTATATTTTACATCTCGCTTGTCTAAAATATTTTAGTCATTGATTTTACGAGCTTATTTAGCTCGGCATGGGAATTGCTTGTTCTATTTTGCGGCCAAAATCGGCGCCTCCCCTGCGTAAAGCAGCCGAACCGAAATGAACCGACCGCGTCAGTCAACGCCAGCCTTTCGAAAGGGACGTTCATGTTGAAATTTCGCCATGTTGCCAGCGCTGTCGTCATCCTGGGACTTACAACCGCAGGCGCTCGCGCCAGCCTGATCGCCGATGGCCTCACCTATACGCTGACCGAATCAGCCTTGCCTATCCGGTTGACTCCCATACCTACTAGATCTAGTGTTGGGCATGGATGTCCTGGCCCGTGAAGACCTGCCGTTCCCGCAGTCTCTGCCGGAATTCCAGCGTATTTTCCCGAACGACGCGGCCTGTGCCGCCTATCTCGAAAGCGCCCGCTGGAATGGAGGGTTCGCCTGCCCAAGGTGCGGCGTCGTTGGCGAGCCGTTCCGTTTCGAGGCGCGCCCGGGCGTTCTGCGCTGCCGGGCCTGTCGCAAAGACGTAAGCCTGATGGCTGGGACCGTTATGGAACGCAGTCACACGCCGCTGTCGACTTGGTTCTGGGCGGCTTACTTGATCGCCAGCCAGACGCCCGGAATGTCGGCCGTCCAATTTCAGCGGCAACTCGGCCTGTCGCGCTACGAGACCGCCTTCGGCATCCTTCATAAGCTGCGCGCCGGGATGGTGCGCCCCGAGCGCGACAAGATTGGCGACACGCCGCAAGAACACGTCGAAGTGGATGAAACGTGGGTTGGAGGACGAACCCGAGGCGATGGACGGGGTGTCCATCACAAGGTTCTCGTCGCCTGTGCCGTGGAGGTGCGCCACCGGAAACCGGGAACCAAGCTCGACAATCGGAAAGACGGTCGCTACGCGGGACGCGTTCGTCTCGCTGTTGTCCCCGACCGTAGCGCCAATTCGCTCTGCGGATTCGTCGAAAACGCCGTTGCTCCCGGATCGCTGATCGTTACCGACGACTGGAGCGGCTATGCCGGTCTCGGAAGGCGCGGGTTCGACCACCATGCAATCGCCGAATGCGGCGACCCGGAGGTGGCAGAAGAATTCCTGCCGATCGTCCACTTGGTCTTTACCAACCTGAAGACCTGGATCAACGGCATCCATCACGGGGTCAGCGCCAAACATCTACAAGCCTACCTCAATGAATTCACGTTTCGGTTCAACCGGCGCCTCTATCCCTTCAACGCGTTCCGCTCGCTGCTCGGAATCGCGGGTAGGGCAGCCGCACCAACCTTTGACGAGCTTTATTCCGGGGAATGGACACACCCTACATTTAGTGGGTGTGGGTAACAACCGGATAGGCAAGGAATCAGCGACAGCCAATCCCTTAAGGGGTCACCGCACGATCTGTTCAAAATCGTACGCTAAGCGGCGCGGGGTATGAACGGAGCGCGAACATCGCGTAGCGGCCTGAAGCTGGCATTGGGATTGGCGGGATTCCAGACATAATCGCCGGTCAGAGCGATGTGTTCCCATCCGAGCGGCGCGACATGCGCCAGGAGATCATCGGGCACTGCCGTACCCTGGGCCCGCAGGTGCTGGACGGCCTGGTCGAGATAGATGGTATTCCAGTGGACGATGGCGGCGGTGATGAGACTGAGCCCGGAGGCCCGGAAGCTCTGATTTTCGAAGGTGCGGTCGCGGATTTCACCCTGGCGATGGAAGAATACGGCGCGGCGCAGGGCATTGCTGGCCTCGCCCTTATTGAGCCCGGCATGACTGCGCTGGCGCAGAGCGGGATCGGACAGCCATTGCAGGGTGAACAGGGTGCGCTCGATCCGCCCCACAGCCCGTAACGCCCTGGACAGAGTGTTTCCTCCACCGGCGGCGGCCAGCTTCCGCAAGATGACGGAAGGCAGAACAGTGCCGGCATTGATGGATGCCTTTAACCGCATCAACTCCGGCCATTGCCCGAGGATGGCGGTGGTTTCGACGGCGTCGCCGATGAGCGGCACCAGCAGCGGCCAGGTGCCTGGCTTTTCTATCGTGTAGAGCTTGCGGTCCCGGAGATCCTTGATCCTGGGGGCAAACCTGTAACCCAGCAGATGGCAGAGACCGAAGACATGATCGGTCGCGCCGGCGGTATCGGTATAATGCTCGGCGATGCGCAGATCGGTCTGGTGGACATGATGCAGCAGCCCGTCGAGCACATAAGGCGCCTCGCTCATCGTCGCGGAGATGACGCGCGTGTGGAACGGTCCGTATTGACCGGAAACATGGGTGTAGATCACCGCGCCCGGCTCGATGCCGTATTTGGCGTTTACCGAGCCGCCGGCTCCGGCGCGGCCTGCGGCCCGGAAATATTGCCCGTCCGAAGACGAGCTTGTCCCATCATCCCAGATTGCCGCCATGGGGTGTGCATGGTGCGCATTGATGATGGCGGCGCGGGCGGCGACATAATTGTCATCGCTGATGTGCCATTGGGCCACATTGACCAGGTGGTGATAGCTGAGACCGCGCGAGGCGTCCGCCATGCGGGCAAGGCCAAGATTGGTGCCGTCAGCGAGCACCGCTGCCAGCAGGGCCGCTTTGTCGGTGACGGGGTTACCGGTGCGCAGATGCACGAACCTGTCCGTGAACCCGGTCCAGGCATCGACCTCGCTCAAAACCTCGGTGATCCGCACCCGCGGCAGCATACTGTTCAGCCGCAGCGCCAGATCGCGAGCCGCGTCGGGCACGGTGGGCGGCGTGCGGGCGATAAAAAGTTTGCCGTCCTCAATCTCCACCCCGTCGAGGTCGCCCTGCGCGGCCCGGGCGGCCACGAAGGTCAGACGCTCGCGCAGCATCTCTGCCCGGCTTGCGACGTAACGATCGGGATCGGCCTCACCATCGATGCCGGTGGCCGCACCCGCCCCGGCCGGAAGCAGATAGGTCTCGAACGCCTGGTAATCGCGGCTGCCAGCGACCCAGATATTACTGCCCCGCAGCTTGTCGCGCAGCACGGCCAGCACCGCTGTTTCATAGAGCCGCCGGTCGGCTGTGCCGCCGGCAAAAATCAATTTCCGCCACTGCGGCGGCAGGAACGTGGAGGGCGGCCGCTTGGGCAAGCTGCGGATCGCGCCACGGTTCAGGGCGCGGAGAAGTTCGATCGCGGCCAGAACGGGATCGTTCGGCATATTCGACCGGAAATCGAAGGCGGCCAGGAAGCGGGGGCTGAACCGGCGGAGCACCGTATATCGCTCGGCCGCCGTGACCAAAATATCCTGATCCGCCACATCGGCGACGGCGCCGATGATCGGCAGCACATCTTCGAGCTGGTTCATGCCGATCTCGCGCTCGATGGCGGTGATCCCATCTTCTCCGGCCTCCTTCGCCTGGCGAAGGGCGGCGATCGTCCGGCGGAACAGCAGTAGCGCCTTGGCGACATCGCGCCGCGTGGCCTGAAACCGACGCTCATCGCGGTTGCGCGCCCGGCTGAACAAAGTGCCGACATATTTCTCGAACATGGCAAGCGTCGCGTCCGTCAGACGGGTTTCCAGGCTTGCGATCTGGGCAATGAGAATGGCTGTGCGCCGCGCCGGCTCCAGATCGGCGATGTGCTGCACGGTCATGAGCGCCCCCTCGTCGGTCAGCCGGACCAGGCGGGCAGCATGGATACGACCAGCCCGTGCGGGATCAATGCCCATGGCGCGGACATATTCGAGGCGATCGAGCAGGGAGACGATGTTGGAGGGAGCTGGTGATTCCGAATAATCCCGCAGCCAGGCAAAACGGGAGCGACGCAACTCGGGATCGACCGTCAGCAGCTCGGTCAGAGCACTGCGCTCCGCATCGGCCATCCCGGCTGCCAGCACCTCGAATGTTTTCTTGCGTGCTCGGACACGGGCGGCCAGTCCAATTCGCTCCAACACTGTCGCCGAGGGAAGCAATACCCGGCTTTCTCTCAGATGAACGAGCATAGCCTGGATGATGGGTTCGCCGCGATCTGTGGCCCAAGCCGTATCCGCACCAGCATGTAGGCAGGCGCGCCAGTCATCGAGGCCAAAACTACGCAGACCAGTGAACTTTTGGAGCTCGACCAAATGCTCCCGACGGGTTTCAGCACGGCGCGCGTATTCCGCAAACAACAAAGGATCGACACCGATCTGTTCAGCAACAAAAGCCAGCGCCGGCGCCGGTGGATATTCCGATGGATCCAGAGTGCGGCCTGGGAAGCGGAGAACACAGAGTTGCACGGCAAAGCCGAGCCGGTTGCTTGCCCGGCGTCTGACCCTGACCATAGCGAGGTCAGCAGCATCCAGTACGTAATGCCGGCTCATGGAGGCCATGTCCGTTGGAATTGAAAACAAACGGGCTCGTTGTTCAGCGGATAAAAGAACGCGGAGTGGCATATCGGGTTCCGGTTGATGAGAAAATTAGCGCCCACCGTGCGTCCGCAAGAGGATCGTTCAACGGACAGATGTAACGGCCTGGCACTGGTGGCTGTTTCCCTCGGCAACGGATGGATCATTTAACTGGTACGATATCTTTTGCAATGAAGGGGGGTCATACGTTACAATTCCGCATGGCCCACACCCTGATCGGTTACGCCCGCTGTTCAACCGACCGGCAAGATCTCGCCGCGCAACGCGCCGAACTCGAACAGCTCGGGGTAAAGCCGGACCGCATCTATACGGACCATGGCCTCACAGGCACCAATCGTGCCCGCCCCGGGCTTGCTCAAGCCTTGGCGGCGGTGCGTAAAGGCGACACCCTGGTCGTGCCAAAACTCGACCGCCTTGCACGCTCCGTTCCAGATGCCCGTGCGATCGCCGATGAACTCATTACCCGCGGTGTCAAACTCGCGCTCGGCGCGGCCGTCTATGACCCAACCGACCCAATGGGGAAGATGTTCTTCAACATTCTCGCCACCTTCGCAGAGTTTGAGGCCGACCTGATCCGGTTACGTACCAGAGAAGGCATGGCCATCGCTCGCGCCAAAGGAAAATTACGCGGCAAAAGGCCGACGCTATCCGAAAGACAACAAAAAGAACTGCGCCGCATGTACGACACTGGCAATTATTCCATCACTGATCTCGCAGACCTATTCTCCGTCTCCCGCCCAACCATCTATCGTACCCTCGCCAGGCAGCCCGCCAACGCTTAGCGTACGATTTTGAACAGATCGTGCGGTGACCCCCTTAACGGATCAGTTCACCCTTAATATCGCAGGCATAAATGGCCCTTCCGATACAGAAGGTGGGCGCTATGGCGTACAGTCTTTTGCTTTCAACCAGCCATCAAATTTTGCGAGTGCTCTGGCCCCGTCAGGATTCACAGAATCAATAGGAGGTCTAGCCGCAAACGGCTGTAATGGAACTGGAAATTTTTACTGCTTCATGGCCGACACAGCCCCGACCGGCCCGGTATTGCCGGCCAATACAAGCATTAATTATGTATTCAATGTTACATTGTTGTCTGGGACATTTTCTGGATATAGTCCGGATTTTAAGATTAACTGGGATGGGACAAAGAATCATTATGATCTTATTTCAGAAACCCTGACGCCGACATCGGGTACACCCGTACCCGAACCCGGCTCCCTTCTTCTGCTCGGCACTGGCCTTGTCGGTCTTGGTTTGGTCGGGCGGCGCAAACTCTCCAAACGATACCTCTGATAGAGGTAGAGCTTACTGCCGCTTGGGGTGGGGTTCACAAATCACGAATTTCGCACCACACCCGACCCATAGGCCGGAAGCAGGAATTTCAGGTGCAGAAGTCCGGTGCAGCGGCGTTCCCGTTATTGAAGCAAGCGTATAATTTACGATTTTCCGTATTTCTGTAAAAGTAACTCGCGCAATTCGTCAGCAATCTTAGTACCACGGCTCGCACATTGCGTTTTGATAGCTCGGTGCAGGTGTGCCGGAATATCGATCGTAAGCCGCTTCATAGGTTCCCGTTCATCGGTCGCACGGTCGGCCACCCACGCCTCAGCATCAAGCTCGGATGTGCGTGTCACGCTTGGTCTGACACCAAAAGAGACTTTCTTGTTCATCGTGCCAACTCCATCAGCTCAGCCGTCACGGCCTCGATCTCGGCCGCTGCCGGCCCACCTGGCTCAACTTCATGCACGGCCATCCCTTGCCCCGCAGCTTCTGCAAACACCACACGCTGCGTGATGCTCGCGGACAATACCGACACCGGATAGGCCGACAGAGCTTCGCCAACGTCACGCCCAATCGCCGTATTTGCGATTTTACGATTAACTACAAAAGAACATTTGATACTTTCTTTGTAGACCCGTGCTTCTTCGATCAGTTTCACGACCTCCTCAGCAGCCCACACGTCGTAAGGTGATGGCTGGACGGGGATTAGAACCAGGTCGCTTGCCATGATCGCTGAACGTGCGAGGTCAGTGACACGGGGCGGCCCATCGATCACGATATGATCGTACCCGTTGCCGATCTGTGCGATCTCGCGATGAATCGTCGGCCTGGGAAATCCTACGACCGAAAAAAGCGGCCCCTCCTGGCGAGCCGCAGCCCAATCAAGCGCACTTCCCTGCGGATCGGCATCGATCAACAACACCCGCCTGCCGGCCCTCGCCAGACTCGCCGCTAAGTTCACGGATAGGGTTGTTTTCCCAACGCCACCCTTTTGATTCAGAACACCAAGGATCAT